>JANXMQ010000008.1 GCA_025354565.1 Akkermansiaceae bacterium | reverse complement strand
TGAGGCGGCCCCGAAAATCCGACCACTCAGTGGCTAAACTAAGCTATGGTGCGGGGCGCGGCGGATTGATATGAGATCATGAATATTGGGTCAAGGATGGAGTGGCGAGGGACTCGAATTTGGGCTGCCGGAGCGCAAGGCGCAGCACGCAACGGAGCGTAGCGAAGTGGAGTGCGGAGCCTGGAGCGGAGGCAGCCCAAATTCGCCGCGCCGGGGGCTGGGGCTCCTTGGGGGGACTCATGCGGCTTTTGGGGTTGCGGGTGCCGCCTGATAGACTGCGGCGGGTGTCAGGTTGCCGAGCTTCTCATGCGGCCGCCAGTGGTTGTAGCGGTCGAACCAGACTTCCAAGCTCTCGCGCAATGCTGGCAGCGTGCCGTGCTCGAACAGGTAGATCCGCTCGTATTTGACACTTCTCCAGAGCCGCTCGATGAAGATGTTGTCCATCCACCGACCTTTGCCGTCCATGCTGATTTTAACTCCCAGATCCGTCAGGCGGCCCGTCCATTCCGCCGAGGTGAACTGACAACCTTGGTCGGTGTTGAAAATCTCGGGAACCTTGCCGGTGGACTTCAGGGCCTTGTCCAAGGCTTCCAAGCAAAGGTCAGTTCCCATGGTGTTGGAAAGCGCCCAGCCAAGCACCTTGCGCGAATGCCAGTCCATCACGGCGCACAGGTAGGCGTGGCCCCGGGGCATCGGAACGTAGGTGATGTCGGTGCACCAAACCTGGTCGGGTTTGTCGATGACCAGATCGCGCAGCAGGTAGGGATATTTGCGGTGGCCGTCGTCCGGAATGCTGGTCCGCGGCTTGCACCAGATCGTCTCCTGGCCCATTTCACGGCGCAGACGAGCGACTCGTTTGCGATCCGTTTTCACGCTGTGATCGCGCTCCAGCACCGTCACCAGACGGCGGCTGCCAAGGCACGGGTCCTTCATGTAAATCTCGTCCAACAACCGTTTGATGCGGATGTCTTCCGGGTCTTCGGCGACGGGTTGGTAGGTGATCGTGGAACGCGCCACGCCTAACAAAACGGATTGTTTTCTCATGCTGATTTTGGGATGATTTTTGTCCACCAACGCGATACGATCCCTCACAGACCGAGTTGTTTGGACTTTTTTGTCAGCCAGTCCAGTTCGACAGCCTGCTGGCCGATTTTGGCATGGAGTTGGGCGCGTTCGCGCTCGAAATCCTCGGCTTCGGCTTTGCCAGCACCGGAGCCGAAGACGCTCGACGCGCCCTCGGCCATCGTCTTTTTCCACTCGGAAACCTGCACCGGGTGGATGTCGAAATCCTTGGCGATCTGCTGGATGGTTTTGACGCCCTTGAGCGCCTCAAGCGCCACGCGGGCCTTGAATTCGGGGTCGTGTCTTCTTCGTTTGCCTTTCATTTTTTTGTGTGTGTTCGGTTCGGTTTTAACGCCGCTCCCACACACCACAATCATAGCTTAGCCACTGGCCTGATTTTCTGGGGCCGCCTCACCTTACCTACACATGAAATAAAAATTATATCAAAGGGCTTGATCTTTGTTACGGTTTTCCCCAGACAAGTATTGAAATTCGTGATTAGTTAAAAATTGAAAAGAGAAACTATATCCTGTAAATGAAATGAAAAAAATCTTTTTCTTGCTCTTGATTTTAGGATTCTTCCCTCTCTCACTAGAGGCTCAAGACCCTGAACTTTGGATTTCCCTCAAGCCAAGCACTGAGGAGCATTATTGGCTCGTTTACAGGGAAGAAACATTTTCAGAATTATACAAACCCGCTAATGGAACAATCATTCCAATGGCTGTTTTTAAAGTTGATCCTAAGAAAAATAATTGTTGGGGCATATTACCACTCGTTCTAAAAGATGAGCAAGTTATATTTGATTTCTGTTTAAGAAGCAGTGTTCCGAAACAGGAAAGAATCACCCACAGTTTTTTTAGTAAGGGCAAAGATCGGCAACTGGCTCCATCTGTAATATGCTCAGAAAATTGCTTCAGGATCCAGATACCAGAAGAGTCAGGTCAAACCCGGAATATAGTGATTCAAAGAGGTGCTGACATCGAAAGCTTCAAAAAGGCGTATAAGGTTTCACCATTAATCCCTGCTTTTACTTGGGATAAAATCATGCTTTTTGAGATGTGAATTGCTTTCGGATAGTGATTTTCGTTAAAAAAACAAACAACCGTAAGGTTTTAAAGTTACTAATAACTCAAATTGTTGCTGAAACTGATAAATCGATCATCATTGAACCCCGGAGCATATCAACGGAGAATGCTCATGTTTTCTGGTGTCTTTTTTTGCGCGTTGGCTGCCTTGATCGGGATGTGGCATATTACATGTGGTGACAATAAGGGGAAGTCATCTGGTTATATGGATTCTGCGGGATTATATACACTTAACACAAAGTCTGTAGAGGTGAAGAAAGTCGCCAACCTGCCGGGAACCGATCCGGTGGTGCGGGATTACATCATGCAGCACCTCGGGCATCTATGGGAGCAAAACGGTGCAAACAAGGAAATCGACATCGCGCTGTGGCGGGCGTTGGATTCTCAGGATGAAACCACACCGGGCACGGCCCTTATCGCCCTGAGCGACGGCTATTCACGGGACTATAATGATAGAGCCTTGGTCCGAGTCCAGCAGCGAGCGCTGGCCTTGGCCCAAAATTCCGATACGCCGCTGGCGGTCCGGGTGACCGCCTTATCCATCGCCGGAGAAGGAGGCAGCGCGGAGGTAAAGACCTTGGCTGAGAATCTACTCCAAAAACCGGAAACACCGGTGATTCTGAGAAAAGTCGCCGAGGCGGTGGCCCGGTGAGATCACCTTGGTGTGCCGCAATTCGGTGTACGCGGACCTTGTGTTTTTAAAAACAATACACCAAACACTCCGCAGGCACATGTCCCATTACAATCTGATACTTTCACGTTTTCCTCGGCACCACTGGTTCACCCTTCTCCTTCTGCTGGCTCTGGCAGCTTTCCAATCCCCTGCAAAATCCGCCGCGTCCACACCGGCGGCTCCCGCGCCTGGGGAGGTCAAAGCCTCGGTGGTCCGCATCAATTCCACGCAGCAATCGTGGAATCCAGCCCAACCGTGGGAGAAAAACCCGCCCAACCAGCGGCGCGCCCTCGCCGCCATCGTCGGCCCGCAGCGCGTACTCACCACCTCGGAGCTGGTTGCGGATGCGACTTACTTGGAGTTCGAGTCGCCCGATGGCACTCATTTCGCCCAAGCCAAGGTCATCGCCGTGGACTACGAGGCGGACCTCGCACTGTTAGGCCCCGCTGACGAAAAAACGGGCAAGCTGCTGTTTGAAAAAACCACCCCACTCGCCATCGCCGCCCCTTCGAAAATCGGCAACACCCTGGAAATGCTCCAGATCGAGGAAAACGGTCAGACTTTACTAACACCTGGCAACTTGCAGACCATCGATGTGACCTCGAATTTTCTCCCCGGCCACGGATTTCTAACGTATATGGTCAAGGCCTCCATGCAAAGCGCCGCCAGCAGTTACTCGCTGCCCGTACTGCTGGATGGCAAGCTCGCCGGGGTTCTCATCAGTTACAATTCCAAGGACCAGATCTGCGATGTTGTCGCCACCGATATCGTTTCCCGCTTCATTCAGCAAAGCGCTAACGGCGCATATGCTGGTTTCCCCAGCCTCGGCATTTCCATTGCCCGCACCGAAGACACCTCGTTCCGGCAATGGCTCAAACTCACCGACGACCAAGGCGGAATCTATATCCACAACGTCCGCAAGGGTGGTGCCGCCGGGACCGCAGGCGTGCAAAAAGGCGATGTCCTCCTCGCCATCGACGGCCATGCCATCGACCGTCGTGGCTACTATCAGCACCCCGGCTACGGCACCTTGTTCTGGGGGAATCTCATCCGTGGTGAAAAGGCCACCGGCGATGCAGTCACCCTCTCGCTCCTGCGCGATGGCAAGCCGTTAGAACTCAAGGCCATTCTAACTCGCGAGGAGGAAAGCAGTCGTCTCGTGCCCGATTATACCTTTGGCAAAGCACCGCACTTCCTCGTCAAAGGTGGCCTCGTTTTCCAGGAACTCACCCGCCCGCTGCTAGAGTCCTTCGGCGAAAATTGGCAGAGCCGCGCGCCGCTCAATTTCCTCGATGCGATGGCCAATCCTGAGAAATACGAAGGCAAGGCGGATCACATCATCTTCCTCAGCGGTTCGATCCCCACCCCAGCCACGGTCGGCTACGAGAGTCTGAGAAATTTTATTGTTAGTAAAGTTAACGGCAAGGAAATCAAAAACATGCAAGGCCTGATCGCCGCCTTCAAGAGCAACCTCGGCGAGCGCCATTCCATCCAGTTCGCGGAAGACGATTTCACGATCTATCTCGATGCCGCCGCCTCCAACGCCGTGGACACCCAGCTCATCGAACACGGTATCTCCCCCCTCTCACGGGCGGAGTAGTCACACTGTTAAGGCTCCGTCTCCACCGCCAGTTCTTGAAACGCGGAATTTTCACCTTGCAGGCTGATCGGCGCGACCTCCCAGACGATCCAACGGAACCTGCCGAGTATTTGGCCGGGGCGTGCGCGCAGTGAGGCGGCAAGAAATGCGGAGGGGTGGATGCTGCTGGTATCGATGCCGCCAAGCGCGGTGAAACGGGAGGCATCGGCGGTGTTCCAACCGGGATCATTGGCGGCGTTGCTGCCATAGATGGTCACCCTCTGTTGGGCGCGGCATTGATTTTGGTTGTAAGTCCAAGAGGTGACCGCACCTACGCCTTTAGATGCCCCAAGATCCAGCTTGTAGGCACCATGGGTTGTGCCATTGCCAAATACCGGGCCGTAACCTTTCGCCAGCTTGCCATCGCCTAATGCGGAGACCGGATCATTGGTGGTTTTAAGCTTGGCGGTGAATTTACCCGAGGGGGCGGATGGCGGGGGAAGCTTCAGGCCCGACACGTCATCGGCAGTCTCGACGAGAGTGAACGGCATATCCGTTAGATTGACAAGCTCCACCTGTTGGTTGCGGACGAGCCGAACTTTCACGGGATTCCTGCCGGTTGCGACAAGGGCGGCGAAGAGGTCCGCAATGCCGGTTACTTTATGCTCATTCAATGCTAGGATGAGGTCGTTTTTCATCAAACCCGCCTGCGTCGCAGGGCTGTTAGCCGGAACTTCAACCAATTGCACACCACCGTCCGCTTTGGCCGTGCCGAATGCAGAGAACTCCTCACCTTGCAATCCATGCAGCACGGCTCCGAGCCAATTCGCAGGACGGCCTATTGAAGCTGGCTCGGCGGATTCTTTCCTGCTGGCCACTAGGCTGGGTATTTCCGGGGTTTTTGCTATGGCTTTTAGTGCCGGCTTTTTCACTCCGAATTGATCCATCGGGAAGTTTTTGAAACCAGTCTTTAATACAAGCGAGTCGTCCTTCACACGGAAGTCACCCACTGCCGGATTGATGAACATGGGATCACCTGAGAGGGAATCCGCATCGCAGCCTGCGCTGGATTTCTTGGTGCGATCCGCTTCCGAAGTGAAGAAATTGTGGTTCACTCCCCCACCCCAGTTCGGCGGCATCCCAATGTCTGCATGGGCTTTCATCACGAGGTTCGAGTGGAATTCATCTCCGCTGCCATTGAACCAAACGTGCGGGTGGAAACCATTGTTAATGATGACATTGTTATAGGCTTTCCGGCCATAACCTTCGCGGAATTTCAGCCCGCCATCGAGCAACAAATTATCATAGATCTCATAGTTGCTGGAACCATCATCAAGGTCGATGTCCCAGCCATGATCGCAACGCCAGCGTGAGTTGCGGATGACATTGGGTTTGATAGCATCCAGAAATGGCAACTTAGGATCTTTTTTCACCTCGGGTTCGGAAACCGCCCGGTGGCTCTTGTTCCAATATCGGTCACGGCCCCAGGAATTGAAGGACCCGTGATCGCCGGTTTCAAGCACCGTGTCGAAAACATCGCAACGCTCGATCAAATGCCCGCCCCAAGTGCCATCGCCGATGTTGATGCCTGCGCGCGCGCAATCATAGATCGAGGTATCTCTAACCGTAATGCGGCTGGCCATGGAAATCTCAACGCCAGCCGGTTGTCGCTCGACGCGGCCAATGCCATGAATGAGACAATCCTCGACGCAGCAGTCCGCAGGATAGTTGTCAGACTTAGGGCCGGGGCTGCGGTCGATTTTCGTCAGATCTTGGCTTTTCGCATACCCGAACAAGGGATCTCGCACGGCATCCGGGTCGCCGACGAAACAGACCCCGCTGGCACCGGCGTCATGGATATGGCAGCCCCGGATAGTGGCACGGCGGTTGTAGAGATTCACAAAAATCGCATTTCCCCCGACTTGGTCGAACTCGCTGTCCAACACATCAATATCCTCCGTGCCGGTCAATAATAGCGCCGCACCACGATAGATCGTCCAGTCGGAGCGCAGCAGCGGCTCCTTGGTATCCATGAAGGTCCGTGCGGCATGACGGAACACAAAACCCTTGAGCGCGATGGATCTAACCGGGCTTGCCGCGCTTCCCTGGAACTCGACCAAATGCCGGAGTCGGACAACCTCGACCACGGATTTGACCAGATCAATGTTAGATTCTGGTTTGAAATAGAGCGTGTTGGTTTTCGCGTTATGATACCACTCACCGGGGGCGTCGAGCTCCTCGAAGATATTTTCCACCATCCGGAATTCCTTGTGCATTCCCATCTGTCTGTTATTCTGCCAACCGCCTTCGTAGGCGATGCTGCCATCGGCATTCTTGCCGGTGATGCGGTATTCATAGCCACCCCAGCGGGAAACGTGCATCGCGTGAATGTAGCCACCCGCAGGATCCGCCCATTTCGCAGCACGTTCGTTCGAGAACGCATCTGCGGCGAAGCCCTGATAGGCGGCAGTTGGCTTGCTGGCGTCGTAGTTCGGATAGCGGGCCATCTGTTGGCGTTTCCCATCGATGAAAAGTTGGTCGATGACGAGTCCGGCGGGGGTGGTCGCCTTGAATATACCTGCCTGATAGTTATCCCATTTCAAATCGAGTTTCAGGCCACCGCTGAGTATGGCTGCCCCCTCATGCTCCGCTTGATAGATGATTGGTTTTTCTGGAGTCCCCGAATCCGCTGCAGTAAAAACCAGAGTTTCCGGGAGATAGTAAACTCCATCCGCGACGTGGACGGTGACCGCTTCTGTACCGGCGAATTTCCGGGCGGCATCTCTAGCAGCACCAAGGGTCTGGAAGGGCGCGGCGGACGTGCCAAGGTTACCCGCTTTGCCAGTCGGCGAGACATAGAGGTCCGCAGCCAGACCTGAGGGTATCATATAGAAAGCGATGCTAGCGCTCAGGCAGTGACGAAGCAGACTCATAAGGTAATGAATGGTTAACGAGTGGTGCCGGCTAGGACAAAATCAATGATCGGCGTGGGATCGACAAGGCTGTGAGGATGATGGTCAACTCCGGGTTTCAAGATCACCGTGATGGTCCCGCCGAGCGCGGTGTAGCGGTCCTTGAGAATGGCAGAGTTTTCCAAGTAGGGCACGGTGGTATCGGCATCGCCACAGACACTGAGAATCCGGATATGTTCGGCGGCGATGGCTTGCAAGTTATCGATGGGGTTGAGCTTGTAATCCAATGCCTCTTGCTCGGATTTGAAGCCATAGTCCGTTTGTACCTTTATCCAGTCCTTGGGTGAGCCGTGGCCCTTGCCTTTACCGCCTGGCCAGCTTTTGAAATCGCAAACGGGTGCATCCAGATAGATGCAAGCGACGCTCCCCGGATTCCGTGCGGCCCAGTTGAGCGAATAGAGACCGCCGCGGCTGAATCCGAAAAGAGTGACTTTATTGGCCAGACTGTATGTTTTAGTCACATGCTTATAGAAATCGTCCATTAGATCAAGGGCAGCGGGACAACCGAAACTGTTTCTTAAGTCGATGTATGCGAGGTGAAAACCACGGGCGAGGAGCGCACGATCCGCTTGGTTGAAGGCATCGAAAAACTCGGGTCGCCAGATCCATGGCTTGCCAGTGAGGGGCTGGTCCGGGATGACCACCCGGCATTTTCGCCCGGCGATGTCGAAGGTTTCCAGCGCCTGCCCCTCCCAGAGGCTCTTGCTAACGGCCGTGGCAGCTTTGATCGCGGGACTTTGGGCCTGGAGTAGCGACGGAATACCGAGGAGGATGGAAACAAAAGCACTGAAAAGGAGTTTCATGATAGGTATTTGCTAATGCGGGAGTTTATGAGGACTTTTGAGCAGGTGGAAAGGCTTGAAATTTTAATGCATCATCAAGGTGATAGAGCTGGCGCAGGGTGACCACGAGTTGGTTAAGTTCATCATCCGAAAGCGGACGTTGCCAGATGAGCAAACGGGCGATTTCTCCGTCGAATGATTCGTGACCTGGGTGCTGGGTGGCGTCGCGCTCCTGTCCGATTGCCAATTTCGAGGGGTTGGCGGTGGTGGAGACCGCGAGACTGGCAGTGGCAAGCGCGGTAGCGGAATCGACAAAAAAATCGAGCCGCACCTGACCCGTCCCCGCCGACATGCGGCCGATGAGGAGGTGAAAGTGGCCGGGCGCGAGGGCTGGAGCGAGAAGTTGAGGGTTGTTCACATCGAACCTGCCGAAGGTCAGGCCATTGCGGACTCCATACCAAGGCCGCTGGTCATCGGTGAAACAGCCCCAAAGCCCCTCGTAATTCTTGCCGTTGCGGAGATTTCCGAAAAACGAATTCACGTCCACCACCCCCACGCGTTGGTCATGGACAGCGACGACGGCGGCCCAGGTATGGCCTCGTCCGGTTGTTAGAGAATCGAAGGCATCCTCGTCCATGCAAACGAGCTCCTGCTGAAGAAAGACCAACGCGGGAGCGCCGCCGAGTTCCGGGACTTTTGCACGCAGGGTAGGCCGCCCCGAGCCTGGCTCGCTGCGACCATCGTCGCGCTTGACGAACACGAAGGGCTGCCCGGGTTCGGAGCCCGTCCATTTCACAACCCGATTGCCGGATTCCAAATCGAGACCCTTCGCAGCATCAAGATCCAACAGCAATCCGGGTGGAGGCCATGCTGCGGCGGTGCAAACTTGCACGCTAAGCAGACAGGCGAGGAAAAAACGGACCATCATTTCTTTGCATACGCTTGTGAATATGGCGGGTTTTCGTTTATCCGCAGAATCTGCAGACCACGAAGATTCAACGACTGTCGGGCTATCAGCGATAGCGGAATCTATTGCACGAAGTCTGTGGAAATTTTCATCGAACAAGACATTCCGCGACGGAAGCGGGAATATTTCAAATCCACCCCTAATAAATTGTTAGATTATTTTCTGATCAAATCGGCCCAATCGTAAACGCGGCGCTATGGCAAGCTGTCGCAACCTGAGGGTATCCGTTATTGGGTGCCCGGGCTGGATCGACCTTGCGCTCGCGACGGTTGAGCCGTTATCCTTCTCCCGATGATGAAAACCTTACCTACCGCGCTTCGTATTCGCCCCATGCCCCTCAGGTGGATTCCCCTCTACTGCCTGCTGGCGACCCTTTCCGGTGGGTTCCTCGGGACGGGTGCCGCAGCGGACGAAACAGTTGCCGCCGACAAGGAGTGGACACCTCTCTATACCGGTAAGCTCGATGACTTCCGCATCTACTTTCGCGGCCAAGGCTACATTGGCGATGTGCATGATCAAAAGATCTTCCTCGCCGAACCCGATCAGATCCACGTCATCAAGGGTACCAACGGCCTTCTCATCACCAAGCAGCCATACCGCAACTACCACGTCAAAGTCGATTACCGATGGGGAGCTGAGGGCGGCAGCAAAAATGCCGGATTGATGACGCACGTGGACCTCGAATCCAAGTGTGTGACTGACAATCGTCCACGCTCGATCGAGATCAACATGCTCTACAGCAGCCCGGGCAGCATTTGGCTGGCCAGCGAACTCGGCCCGTTCGGCTCGACCTTTATCGAAAAGGAAGCGCGTCGTTACCTGCCCGAAAATGCCGGCGGTGTGCTGCATCACGCCACACCTTTCGGCGATCGCACCATCTACGCGCGCTACCCGGACGACAAAATGAACACCAACCCCTACGGCGAGTGGAACACCCTTGAGGCGGTCGTCCACGGTGCCGACTCGGTCGAAATCATCCTAAACGGGCACGTCGTCAACCGCCTCACCAACCTGCGCATTCCCAAAGTGGGCACCAAGGAACCCGGTGAACCACTGGTCGATGGAGGCATCGCCCTGCAAAGCGAGGGGCAGGAAATTTTTTACCGCAACTTCGTGATCAAAAAGCTGGATCCCTGAGTCGCGTGGGCGACGAGACATCTCATTTGTAAGGCTCACCTTCATTTGTTGGTATTCTGGACGTGAAAAATCCGGCCCACGCCCTATTCCTGCTGTTTGCGCTCCCCATTTCTGCCGGTGAGCCCATCACTTATGACAACCTTCCTCTGGGTAGCGAAAGCAAGCCTCTCCTCTTGAGCACTTACATGCCAGATCCGGGGCTGGATGAGGCGTATTTCGCCCACCACGGCAAGAGCGCTAAATCTCCCAAATACAACCCCGGCACCGGCAAGGACATCCCGGGCGAATACGATCCCATCAAAGGACTGCCCGCCTCACTCGGTGTAAGTTTCGGCCCTGCGCTCTCCTATGCTTTCGACACCGTCGAGTGCCGCATTGCTTACGCTTGGCAAGGAGGTTTCCTCGACATGTATCCTTATTGGGGAGACCCCGTGCGCGGTAGCCGGCAGAGCTACGATTATGTTCCTCAGCTCGTTGGGATCCTTTTTCACAAGGCCAACCCGATGTCGGAAATCTTCGTCGATGGCAAACGCCTCACCGATCTCGATCACCCCAAGTTTGTCGGCTACAATTTGGAAAATGGCACTCCTGCATTCCTGTTCTCTCGCGGCGGTCACGAGTTCAAACTGAAGGTCACACCCAATACCAAAACTCCCCTCTCGTTCTCCTTCACTCTGAGTTCCCCGGATAAAATCGCAATCACTTACGATACTCCCAATGGCGATAGAACCACCAACACCCTGACCCGCACCGTTACCGGCACCGCGCTCGGCAACTTCCAAGGTTTCCCACGCGACATGAAAATTAAAGAAGCCAGTGTTGCTAACGGTCGCAAGCTCTTCGACGGACTTGGTTGTTCCGCATGTCACTCAGTCGATGGTTCGCTGGGGCATGGCCCTTCTCTAGCAGGACTCTACGGTTCCAAACGTCCCATTGAAGGGACGCAAGAATTGGTTCATGCGGACGAAGCCTACATCCTCGAATCCATTAAAAACCCGGGAGCAAAAACGGCAAAAGGCTTTCCGCCTAATTATATGCCACCTTACATCCTCAAGGATCTCGAATACCAATCTCTCGTGCTCTACATCAAGTCCGTCGCCAAAGGCCAATGAGTCGATTCGCCCTATCCTGGTTACCTACACCTATGAAACTTTCCTCTATTCTGACTCTCCTCGCCGTCGTTGCCACGGCAAGTGCCGATGACTATACGAAATGCTATCAGCTCGATGACATTGCCCTTCCCAATGGGGTTCCTCCCGAGGTCGGTGGTCTCACCTTCAGTTCCGACGGTTGGCTTTACGTTTGCCTCCGTCGTTCCGATGTCTTCCGGGCGAAGCCTGGCGAAGACCCGAAGGCCTTCGATTGGAAGCTATTCGCCTCCGGTTTCCACAATGGTTGCGGCATCTATTCGCCAGAGCCTGGTAAAATCCTCGTCACCCAGATGTCCGACCTAACATCCGCCACTGACACCGATGGCGACGGCGTTGCCGATCAATACCGTATCGTCGCCGACGACTGGGGGCTTTCTGGAAACTATCATGAAACGAACACCTTCTGCCCGGATGGCAAAGGCGGTTACTTTCTCGCCATCGGCACCGCCTCACACAACGGTTCCGTATTTGAACACACCAAGGGCGAATACTCCGTGTTCGGACGCCGTGGCAGAAACTTCTCTTCCGTGAAAAACCGTGGCTGGATCCTGCATCTCGATAAAAACGGTGTTATCACACCATGGGCTTCCGGCTTCCGCATGGCCAATGGCATCTACACCGATCCTGATGGTGAAACTTGGTCCGGCGACAACCAAGGCGACTGGAAACCTGTCACTCCATTCTATCATATCGAAAAAGGAAACTTCTACGGTCATCCATCCTCACTCGTCTGGGACAAGAACTGGCCCAAAGATAAGGACCCTCTGCTGACTTACCGCAATGATCTCGATGCCTATAACAAGCACCGCACTGAGGCCGCAGTGCTGGTTCCTTATACCGTTTGCCGCTCCGCCTCCGAACCCATCATGATCCCCCGCAATGGCAGCTTCGGAGCACACTATGCGGGCCAATACATCCTCCCAGATAACAACGGAACCCGTCTCTGCCGCATCATGGTCGAGAAAGTGGATGGTGTCTATCAGGGGATGGTCACCTACCTCCAGAACGGCGGCGGACTTCGTTCAGGTAACAACCGTGTCGCCTTCTCTCCAGACGGAAAAAGCCTGTACGTCGGCCAGACAGTCCGTGGTTGGGGAGCTCCCGCTGAAGGACTCCAACGGATCACTTACAAGGGTGGCACGCCATTTGATATCAGCACCATTCACATCACCCCAGATGGATTCCGCCTTACCTTCACCGGAGATATTCCAGATCTATCAGCAAACTCATTCCAAGTTTCTTCAGCGACTTATCAGCCGACGTGGGTTTACGGTGGAGTTGCTCAAAACAAGCAGAAACACTCCGTCAATAAGCTTGCGAAAACTGATGAACATACAGTTGCAATATCAATTACCGATTTCGTTCCTGAAAAAGTTTATGAGATCAAACTGCCCGATCTCAAAGCTGCCGACGGCAGTCTGTTGAATAATAATATATTCCACTACACGGTTCACAAGATCCCGGGAGCATCCAAGCGTAGTGGTTTGCCCTTTTGACTACTGCCGCTAAACCTACGGGCCGTGAGTCGGAACAAGGCTAACTATCAATATCTGCCATTCTTCCGTTACATCTACTTTCCCGTCGTGTTCCTCTCGGGATTGCTGATGTGGAAAGGCCATATCCTCAAACGCCTGATCTCAAAAACTACTGACTCATCGAGAGCACCATGAAAAACACCGGAAAGAAACATGCACTGGCCGCAAAAGAACGCGATGAACTTCTCGGCGTTTTACAGGCTCGGTTTGAAAAAAATATGAACCGCCACATGGGACTCGATTGGGCAAAAGTGCTTGCCAGGCTGGAAGCAAGCCCGGAAAAGCTCTGGTCACTCCGTGAAATGGAAGATACCGGTGGTGAACCGGATGTGGTGGACCACGATCCGAAAACAGGTGAAACGATCTTCTTTGATTGTTCACCGGAAACGCCCAAAGGACGCGTGAGTCTTTGTTATGACCGCGCGGGACTGGATTCCAGGAAAGAGCACAAACCGAAAGATACTGCGATGGATATGGCAATGGCCATGGGCATCGAGCTTTTGACGGAGGAACAATATCTACAACTCCAGAGGTTGGGTGAGTTCGACACGAAAACGTCCAGTTGGGTAAAAACACCCGCTGATTTCAGAAAGCCTGGCGGAGCACTTTACTGTGAGCGACGTTACGGACGGATCTTCGTCGGACACAATGGGGCTCAGTCATACTATAACAGTCGGGGGTTCCGGGGGGTGCTCAGAGTTTAATGAAAGTGACCAAGTGGTAATACAAGGTGCCGCCGGTGCGTCGCTGATTGTTGAAATGTCCCCGGATGCGCCACATTGCGTTTGGTGTTTGAATGGTGCATAGAGTAACAGGCGAAATAAATTTCGCGATCCGTTACGCGTAGCTGCGGATGGAGACGTGTACGTCTTCGAAGACGAGGGACTCTTTGTGGAGCGTGGGCGCTTGGCCTTCACCGTTGTATTCCCATGCGGAGACGTGGGAGAAGTGCTCGTCGTGGCGCTTGGCCTCGCCGGGTTGGGTGCTGCCGGCGATGACTTCCGGGTCGTTCTCGAAGAATTGGTGCTCGGTGCGGAAGTGACCGCCACAGGATTCTTCACGGTCGCGGGCGTCGTAGCACATGACCTCGCCGAATTCTAGGAAATCGGCGACGCGACCGGCTTTTTCTAGTTCCATATTGACGTTGGCCCCGGAGCCGGGGATGAGGACGTTTTCCCAGAATTCCTCACGGATTTGGGGGATTTTCTCGATGGCTTCGGTCAGGCCCTCGCGAGAACGGGCCATGCCGCACTGGTTCCACATGGTCATGCCGAGCTCGCGGTGGAAGGAATCGACGGTGCGCTTGCCCTTGATCGAGAGCAGTTTGTTGATGCGCTCCTTGGTCTCGGCCTCGGTTTGCTTGAACTCGGGCATGGCGGTGGAAATGCTGCCGGGTTTCTGGGTGACGAGGTAGTTGGCGATGGTGGCGGGGATGACGAAGTAGCCGTCGGCAAGGCCCTGCATGAGCGCGGAGGCTCCGAGGCGGTTGGCACCGTGGTCGGAGAAATTCGCCTCACCTAACACATGCAGGCCGGGGATGTTAGACATTAGATTGTAATCCACCCAGAGGCCGCCCATGGTGTAGTGGACGGCGGGGTAGATCATCATCGGGCCTTGGTAGGGGTCCTCACCGGCGATTTTATCATACATCTGGAACAGGTTGCCGTAGCGGGCGCGGATGGTGTCCTCGCCGAGGCGCTTGGTGGCATCGCGGAAATCCAGATAGACACCGAGACCGGTGGGGGCCACGCCGCGACCGTCATCGCAGGCTTCCTTGGCTGCACGGGAGGAAATGTCGCGCGGGGCGAGATTGCCAAAGGATGGATATTTGCGCTCGAGGTAGTAGTCGCGGTCGTCTTCGGGGACGTCTGCGGCGGTGAGTTTTTTCTCGCGGAGCTTGGCGGCGATTTCCCGGGACTTGGGTGCCCAGATACGGCCGTCGTTGCGGAGCGACTCGGACATGAGGGTGAGCTTGGATTGATAATCGCCACTGACGGGGATGCAGGTCGGGTGGATCTGGGTATAGCAGGGGTTGGCGAAATAAGCCCCCCGGCGGGCGGCGCGCCAGGCGGCGGTGACGTTGCAGCCCATGGCGTTGGTGGACAGGAAGAAGACGTTGCTATAGCCGCCGGTGGCGAGAATAACGGCATCTGCCGCGTGCGAGGAAATTTCCCCGGTGGTGAGATCCCTAACAACGATGCCCTTGGCGTGGCCGTTGACGAGGACGAGATCGAGCATCTCGGTGCGTGGATACATTTTCACGCCGCCCTTGTGGATTTCCTTTTCTAACGCCTGATAGCATCCGATGAGGAGCTGCTGCCCGGTCTGGCCGCGGGCGTAGAACGTGCGGGAAACCTGGGAACCACCGAAGGAGCGGTTGTCGAGCAGGCCGCCGTATTCGCGGGCGAAGGGCACACCTTGGGCGACGCATTGGTCGATGATAGAACCGGAGACCTCGGCGAGGCGATAGACGTTGCCTTCGCGGGCGCGGAAGTCGCCACCCTTGATCGTGTCATAGAACAGGCGGCGGACGGAATCGCCGTCGTTCTGATAGTTTTTCGAGGCGTTGATGCCACCTTGGGCGGCGATCGAGTGGGCGCGGCGCGGGCTGTCCTGATAGCAAAAGCATTTCACCTGATAGCCCATCTCGGCGAGCGAGGCGGCGGCGGACCCACCGGCGAGGCCGGTGCCGACGATGATGACGGTGAATTTCCGCTTGTTCGCTGGGTTGATGAGCTTGGAGTCCATCTTGTGCTTGGACCACTTTTGCTCAAGGGGGCCGGATGGGATCTTGCTGTCGAGGACGATGGACATGGTGGGAAGAGCTACAAAATTTGCCGCTGCGGGTGATAGAGATTATTGGATGATGCCGAAGAGGACCGAGATCGGAATGGAGATAAAACCGGCCCAGATGGCGAGCGCGTAGATCTTGGCTATGCCATCGATGGCGGTGGTGGCCTTTTTGGAGCGGACACCGAGGGTTTGGAAAATGGAGGCGACGCCGTGTGAGAGGTGTGAGCACAACAGCGTCATCGAAATGATATAAAAAATCACGACCAGTGGATTCTTGAAGCCGACAACGACCATTTCAAACGGGTCCATTTCTCCGATTTGCGCAAGCTCCGCATTAACCCGCACGGTGAAGTGGAGGATATGAAAAATCACGAACGCGAGGATGGTCAGTCCGGAGACGATCATCAGCCGGGAGGACTTCGACGCTTGGATGGTCGCCTTGTATTCGTAAGGTTGGCGGGCGGCTCGGTTTTGACGAGTCAGGCAAATGGTGGCGACCACGTGGAGCACCAGCATGACCAGCAGGACGAACCGGGCGATCCACACGCCCGCGCCGTGGAGCATCGTATGGAGGAAATGCGCGTATTCATTGAACGCTTCGCGTCCGACATACATCAAGAGGTTGCCCGAAAGATGGCCAGCGAGGAAAAGAACGAGAACGAGACCGGTGATGGCGACAACGAGTTTTTTACCGATGGAGGAGGCCCAATAAGTATCAAGGCAGCGGGTGATGGCGTTCATGGCGGATGGAGTGGGCTGGCTGGGCCAACCGCGCGAGGAATAGACAGGGAAATTGGGCTTTTCAAGGGGAGAGTCTGACGGAGTGCAAATCGGCGGCGGCGGGGCTGGCAATTTGTCAGGAATTTACTTCCGCCGCGACCGGGGATCGGAATAATTCGGGCAGGAGATTTCTAATCTTGGCCCGCCGCCTGCTAACTCACCCCCACACAACCCATGGAAATGTTTAAGGGCTACGATCCTGGTAAATTTTACGATGAAATGTTTAGCGAGAATGGCGTCGTGCGGGATCACTGCGCGCCGTTGTATGAGAAGTTTGGAAAGCTGGACCAGCGGGATTTCCTGACCCGCAAGGCCAACTCCGAACTCTACTTCCTCCGCCAAGGCATCACTTTCAATGTCTATCACGATGATCGGGGAACCGAGCGGATTTTCCCGTTTGATCCGATCCCGCGGGTGATGCCGGCCCATGAGTGGGAGCATCTGGAAGCGGGGCTGACGCAACGGATCGTCGCACTGAACCTGTTTCTCCACGACATCTATCACGACCAGCGGATTCTCAAGGATGAGGTGATTCCTCGGTTCTACATCGAGCAGGCGAAGCACTATCGGCCGGAGTTCCGTGGCGTGGACGTGGCGGCAGACACCTACATTCACATCTGCGGCAGCGATCTGATCCGCGGGGCGGACGGCGTTTATTATGTGCTGGAGGACAACGGCCGCTGCCCCTCGGGTGCCTCCTATCTGTTGGAAAACCGCAACGCACTGAAGCGGGCGTTTCCGGGGATTTTCGAGAGCCTTGGGGTGCGTCCGGTGGATTCTTATCCGCGTGATCTGCTCGCAATGCTGCATCACATTTCGCCCCGACGCGATGGCGATCCGGTCTGCGTCTTGTTGACTCCTGGCTGCCACAACAGTGCCTATTTTGAACACTGCTATCTGGCGCGGGAAATGGGCATCGACATCGTCGAGGGCAGGGACCTGACCGTCGTGGACAAGTTCGTTTATATGCGGACGACGCGCGGACTGGTGCGGGTGGATGTGATTTACCGGCGCATCGACGACGATTTCATTGATCCGGTGGTATTCAGGAAAGACTCGGTGCTGGGAGTACCGGGCCTAATGAACGCCTATCGTGCGGGCAATGTCTCGCTGGCGAATGCGGTGGGTACCGGCGTGGCGGACGACAAAGTGATTTATTATTTCGTGCCGAAAATGATCGAGTATTACCTTGGCCAAGAGCCGATTTTGCCGAACGTGCCAACTTATCTCGCCTCCGAGGAAGCCGACATGAAATACATTCTGGGCCATTTGCCTGAACTGGTCGTGAAAGCGGCCAACGAATCCGGTGGTTATGGCATGTTGATGGGGCCGTCCGCCACCAAGGACGAGATCGCCATCTTCCGCGAGCGCATCATCGCAGACCCACGCAACTACATCGCCCAGCCGGTGATTTCCCTCTCACGCTCGCCCACTTGGTGCGACGGCGCGATGGAGGGCCGCCACATCGACCTGCGGCCATACATCATCTATGGCAAGGATGTGAAAATCGTCCCAGGCGGACTCACCCGCGTTGCCCTAACCAAAGATTCCCTCATTGTAAATTCCTCCCAAGGCGGCGGCAGCAAGGATACCTGGGTGCTCCATCATTGAAAAAACCATTATGCTCTCACGAGTTGCCAATACGCTATACTGGATGGTCCGCTATGTGGAGCGGGCCGACAACCTTGCCCGTCTGATCGATGTCAATCAACAGCTTTTGTTAGACTTCGAGAGTCTCGACAGCGAGCGCCTGCGCGGGTTCTGGCATCCCATTATTTCAAGCACCGGCGACGAGGAGGCTTTCAGCAAACTCTATGACGCCTCCGGTAGTGACGAAGTCATCCGCTATCTAACTGATGATTCGCGCAATCCGAATTGCATCACCTCATGCATCGCGCTCGCCCGGGAAAACGCTCGGACGGTCCGCGACCAGTTATCTGATGAGTTATGGGAGGAGCTTAACTCGCTCTACCTATTTTCGCGCTCAGATGAAGCGCACCGCCTGATCGACTCCGATCCGCCTCGATATTATGAAAACATCCGGCGTTCGGCAGTGACCTTTCTTGGGATCGCGGCGTCCACGATCTCGCGCAACGAGGCGTGGGTCTTCATGGATTTGGGACGGCACTTGGAACGGGCGGACAAGACCACTCGCTTTCTCGATGTCTCCAGCTATCTACCCGCAGGAGCGGATGGCATGGAGGCCATTTCGCCGGGGATTCTGCACTGGACGGCGATCCTCCGCTCATGCGGGGCGCTGGGGGCTTTCCGGGCGAACCAGTTGCATATCGACGCCCGCAGTGTGGCGGATTTCCTGATTTTCGAAAAGAACTTCCCGCGTTCCGTGCGCTACTGCGTCGAGCGGGTGGACATCTGCCTGCATCTGATTTCCGGGACACCGCGCGGGGCTTTTTCCAATGAGGCGGAGCGCGAGTCGGGACGGCTGTTAGCGGACTTGAATTTCGGCTCGACCGAGGATGTTTTTGCCGCCGGGCTGCATGAATATCTGGACAGCCTCCAAGGCCGGTTCAACCACATCGGTGGTGAAATTTTCGAGACCTATGTGCTGATGCCCGAGCGGATTCTGACCAGTCCCGGCCCGAAGCCACCGACGCTTTCGGAGGTCGCGGCGTGGCGTCAGGAGCAGCATCAATCGCAATCACAGACGCCATCGTGACCCAGTCCACGCTCGGGATGCGACTTTCGGTTTTGCACCGGACGACATTCATTTATGGCGCAACAGCGACGCGCAGCATCAACACACTGCATCTTGAGCCAAGGACGTTTCCCTATCAGAAAACCCTCGCTGCGCTGATCCGCGTCATCCCCGCCACGCGGGTCAGGCGGTTCACGGATTTATTTCAAAACATCACCCATCATTTCGAGCTACACGAACCGCACCTGCGCTTGGAGATCGAAAGTCGCATCCGGGTTCACAATCTGCCGCTCGACATCTCGACCGCGAGCCGTGAGGCGTTGCCGGCAGGTTTCAACGACTCATCGATCCGCGAGCAAATCTGGCCCTACCTGCAGGAAAGCCGCTGGGTTTCCCGGCATCCTGATGTCTGGCGGCAGGCGGTGGACATCACCCGTCCGTGGCCAGCGGTCTATCAGCAAACGTGCGCTATCATGGAGTGGATCCACCGGGAGTTCCGCTATGAACCCGGCGTCACCAGCGCGGACACCCATCTGGAGGAGGCCTTCGCCCTGAGGCGCGGAGTTTGCCAGGATTTCACCCATGTCATGTTAGGGTTGTGCCGGTCCGTCGGCATCCCGGCCCGCTATGCGTCCGGCTATCTTTACAACGGCCCGCGCGACACACTGTTAGGCGCGCAGGCATCCCACGCGTGGGCGGAAATCTATCTGCCAGAGGCCGGTTGGATCGGCTTTGATCCGACCAACAACACCCTCGCCGACGAGCGCTATGTGAAAATCGCCGTGGGACGGGACTATGACGACGTCGCGCCGGTTAGAGGCAATTACCACGGCACCGGCCACTGCCGGATGGAGGTGCAGGTGGAGGTGGAGAAGATTTAAAAAACCAGCCCGAGACGACGGCGCTTCTCAACTCCTGATGTCGATCATCGCCCGCTTGCGGCGGGCTTCGATCCAACGCTCGTACTGTCCGGAGGTTTTTTTCCGGCGGACACGCTCTTCGAGCATCTCACGCACTTTATCGTTGAGTGGCGGCGGCGCGCCGAGCGAGATCTTGGTTGGCTTAACAATGGTGAATCCCTGGCGGTCCAGCAACGGTCCGACGATTTTTCCAACCTGAGCCTCGAAGATGATCGAGGCGAACTCAGGCGAGAGGTCGGTGCGCGGTACGTTTTCCTGCAACCCGCCTTTGTCGGCGTAGGCGTCCTTCGACTGGGCTTTGGCGAGTTCGGCGAAGTCCTTGCCAGCGGCAAGCTGTCTCGCTAAATCCCCGGCGAGGGCCAGTTGGGTTTCCGGCGTGGCGGTCTGGTTTGACGCGTCCATGGCGGGGATGAAAATTTTCTGAAACGAGATCACATCCTTCGTCACGTCGCGCAAGGTGGACTTGACGGCATTATATTCATTCTGAATTTCGTTCGGCAACGGCGGCGGCGCATCGGAAAACTGTTTGGCCCGCATCGCCTGTACAACCATTTTTTCCTGCGTCATCGTGCGGTAGCCATCCATCGTCAGGCGGCTGCGTTTCAACTCCTCGCGGAACTTTACCTCGTCGCCATTGTAGAGATCGTGGATCTGCCGCTTGATTTCCTCATCAATCACGTTCGGTTTGATAGAAGCACCGATCAATTTGAACTCGTCGAGAATGATTTGCCGGTCGATCAGCTCCTGGACGATGTTCGCTTTCGCCTCTTTGAATTTCATCTCGAATTGTGCACCACGACCGGGAAACTGCGTCGCGAGTTGCGCGAAAATCGGCGCGAGCATGAACGAAACTTGGTTTTTCGTGATCACCCGGCCATTCACTTTCGCCGCGATGCCATTGACTTCGACAGGGCCGGATGGCCGTGGCGGCGCAGTCGGACGGGGGGGAGGCTGCTGCAGGGGACTCGGTTCCGGTGGCGGCTCTTGAGCGGAAACCACCGCCACCGGAAGAACCGTGCCGGAAAGCACCAAGGCCAGAACGAGTCGTGATTTCATGGAAGTCATTGGAAGGTCAAAAGTTTTGGAGCAGCGTCAACGCGGCGGGAGTTTTCCCCGTGAACTCGCGGATTGCAAGCGGGGAAACAGCCGACCGTCGTGGACCGCGAGTCCCCGACTCGCTCTTCCCTCTGGCGGTCCCGCCTCACCAAGCCCAGAAACGCCAGCGGCACCGTCCGGCGTGGGGGAGGTGCCGCCTTCTTCTGCAACACGCGAGCCTGCGGCCCCGTTATCTCTCCCATGTTGACCCGCCTCACCACGCGCGCTTTCGTTCCCGGCAGCGGATGGTCCCCTGCGACGGCGAAAAAAATCCCCGCCCTAGCCGTGGACTCTCACCCGCCCATGAAATCACCGCTCCTCACCAGACTCCTCGCCACCGTTCTGACCTTGGCCACCACAGTCGCCCAGCCCGCCGATCTTGGCAAAATACCCCTCGCCGAACTTCAGGCAAAGTCCGCGAAGGGCGAACCCGCTGCGGTATTCGAGCAAGCCAAACGCCTCGCCAATGGCACGGGCCTGCCAGTGGATCACAAAGCCGCCAACGACCTCTACCTCAAGGCAGGCGATATCGGCGATGGCCGTGGCTACTTCAATCTCGCCCTCAACTACAGGGATGGCGTCGGCGTGACCCGTGATATAGCGAAGGCCAACGAACTTTTCCTCAAGGCGGGCGGTCACGGCGAGGGCGCTGGCTACTGCAATCTCGCCT
>JANXMQ010000201.1 GCA_025354565.1 Akkermansiaceae bacterium | reverse complement strand
TTCTATACATGTTGTCTCGACATGCATACTAATACCATATCGCATAAATAAATTGACATTTTTGCGACTTCTGGATAGTCTCCTTCATAGCAAAAAACACACTTCGACTTGGTGGGCCCGATGTTGCCGCCATCATTGATGAGATGAGGAGAAAATGACGGGGAAAGCCATTCTGAAGCAGTTTTCTTGCACGTGCCTGTATCGTTTTCATCACCATTCTTCGCTTTCGGAGTAGTATTTTGGAATCCGAGGAGATGGATGTTTTGAAGTCGATGGTAGAATTACATTTTCATCATCGCTTGGATGTTCGAGCGGATCAATCCGGTCCAAGAAAAAAATGGCTGGAAATGCCAAAATCGCAGATAGCAGCAATCCGATCAATTTACCCAGAAACAGGTTCCATTTGATGTTTGGAGACACCGGAAAGTCTTGTATTTCAGGACTCTCATGAATAAACACGGATACAGTTGCGGCTTTTGCGCGATCTTGCTCGGATTGCATTTTTGCCCGTAGCTCGATGATTTTCTTTCGTGCTGCTTTCAACTGCACTCCGTAAAACTCTGCATCAGATATGTATTTGTGATCCAAATGACCCTGTGAACCCCGTGTTGTATTCAATGCTTCATGGCATTCGAATTCCTTATTAATCTCAAGGCAGAGCTGGTCATCCAACTCATTAATAATTTTATTATCTGATTCCGAAAACCGTTCGCGATTACGTTTATAGCTTTCAACCACGCTTAAGACCACATCCCTCGCATTTTCCTTATCGGGAAGTCTGATACTGATTGAAATCATTCTTGTCCCTTGGACCGCCTGGCATTTAAGCTTCTCTTTAATAAGCCTCGCTGTCGCATCTTTCCCAATAGACCAAAATTCCGAATGAATCAAGGCTTCAGCCGTATCGTCTAAATTAGCCCTACTGGTGATTGTCGAAATCTCGTTTTCCACGCGATTGAAATTTTCGGGTCGTGAAGTTCCGACATCTGAAACGACAGGAGTAGTCGGAGCTTTCAACTCTATCACGGCACGACTCTCGAATAACTTTTTCATGTTAAGCATCACGACGGATGCCAGCAGCAACCCGATCACCGGTCCCACGATCGCCATCACGGGAAATACCCACCAGAATCTTTTGCACATGTCTTTGGTCAGTCCACGCGGTTCTTCAGTTTCGATAGGGTCATTCATTTTGGATAGGTGCGGCGGGGTCGGCCTCAAATAACGGACAATGCTACGTGGGTTTCATTGAAAGGGTTCGTGGCATGATCACAAACGGGTTCCTCAAATCGAGCCCGGCGATGTGTTTGAAATCATCTAGGAACATGACCTTCAATCGCGGCCCGGCAGCGGACGGTCTTGGCGCATGCCACGTTGCCATTCCACTGGATCGGTGATGTGGCGATAGGAGCGTCACGCTGCCATCGGCTCCGATCTCTATGTCAGTTTCCAGCGTTTTCATAGCCGGAGGGTAGCCGGGTTCGGGAAAAGGTAAAGCCTGCATCAAGGGTCTTAATGCGCGTGCTTCAGGATCTGCGGGATGATCCGGACGGTTGAATTGCTGTCCTTGGATAGACCGGCAAGTTCTGGGCTGATTGCTGCGTAAGGGGCAGCGTGAAATTTCTAATCATGATGATGGTAGGCTCCGGGCTGGCGTTGGCGGGGGAGCATCCGCGATTGTTGTTTCCTGCGTCGATGGAGGCTGGGGTCAAACAACGTATCGCCGAAGATCGGCTTGCGGCGGATCTCCAGCAGGCGATTCTGAAGCGGGCGGAAAAGGTGATCCAGGAGCGGCCCTGCCAGTATCTCATTCCGGATGGCAAGCGGCTGCTTGATCAATCGCGGCTTGCGCTGCATCATGTGATGTATTGCGGCTGGGCTTGGCGGACCACCGGCGAACCGCGCTTTCGGGATCGGGTGATCCTTGAGCTCGACGCGGCCTGCGCGCTGAAGGACTGGAATCCATCCCATTTCCTCGACACGGCAGAGATGTCCACGGCAGTGGCGATCGGTTACGATTGGTTATACCCCGCGCTGGATGCAAAACAGCGGAAGCGCTACGAGGATGCGTTGCTAGAGAAGGGTCTGCGGGTGGTCGGGCCGATTCACGGCCAAACTAACTGGTGGATGAGTCCTAAGAACAATTGGTCTCAGGTCTGCGGCACGGGAATGGCCTTGGCGGCGGAGGCGGTCAGGGAGCGTGATCCGGAATTTTGCGAGGGGCTGATAGAGCAGGGAAGGAAATTGATCGAAGGCTGCAAGTCATTCTATCTCCCGGACGGTGCCTATCCGGAAGGGCCGGGCTACTGGCATTATGGGACGAACTATCATGTCCTGCTGCTAGCCGCCCGCGAGTCGCTCGGGCAAGACGTCGAGGTGGCCCCAGTGCTCCGGCTGAGCGGGGATTTCCTGATGCACGTCGTCGGGCCGACCCGCTCGCCATTCAACTACGCCGATGGCAATGCCAAACCCGCGGTTCCTTCCCCGGCGCAAAGCTGGTTGGCTGCCCATTTCAAAGATGCCGGGCAAGCCGCGTACGTCCGTTCAGAGTTGGAGAATGCTTTGAAGAGTGGTCTCGGCGTGGGAACCGGGGGTGAGTCCCGCTTTTTCCCGCTGCACCTCCTGTGGTTGCCTCAGGTTCCTGCTGGCACATCTGCGACGCCCTTGTCGGCGCGGTTCGACGGTGAGCAATCGTTCGGCTTTTTCCGCAGTGCCTGGAAACCCGATGCCGCTTGGCTGGCCATTAAGGGCGGCACCGGCGCGGCCAGTCACGGCCATCTCGATGCCGGCTCTTTCATTTACGACGTCGCCGGGGTGAGGTGGTTCCACGATCTCGGCAGCGATGACTACAACATGCCGGGCTACTTCGGCGGCCAGCGTTGGGAATATCTGCGACTCAACAACCGCTCGCACAACACGCTGGTGATCGACGGGAAGTTGCAAGGCGCTCCGGTGAAGGGCTGCCCGGTGAGCGATTGGAAACAGGAAATACCCAGCAGCGGGGTGACCTTTGATCTTTCCACGGCCTATCCGCAGCAGGCGGCAAAGGTGACTCGCAACGCACGCTTCGATCAGAGCGACGGATCGGTGGTGATCCGGGATGAAATTGACATGCCCTCCGGCCCGGTGCGGTGGGCGGTGGTGACCAAGGCCGCGATCAAAATCGATGGCCCCATAGTGATTTTAGAGGAAGGTGGCAAGCGACTGGTTCTCCAGCGGGGAGATCAGGCGGGCGGTAAGTGGGAAGAGTATTCGCTCAAACCGGCGACGGAGCGGGAGCAGCAGAACCAGGGCTTCCGCATGATTGGATTCACCGCTCCGGCGGCCCCGAGCCTGAAGCTGAAGGTTGCTTGGAAAATCGACTGAGGATCCGCTTCGATAAGATTTCAAAAACACCTCGCGCCCGCCAAATTGGATCGCCATGGGAGCGGTTCTGCGGTGGAATCGGCGGCGGAACGATCCGTTCGCAAGACCATGGACTCCCTCGAAATCCGCCCACTCACCCGCACCGACCTCGCGGACGCCGCGCGTCTGTTAGTCACTCTCAATCCAGACACGCCGCTGCAGGTTGTCAGTGCGCGTTTGGCCACGATCCTGGCGGAGCACCCGCATTATCGGATCGTCGGAGCCTTCCGGGAGGACCGGCTCGTCGGCGTCTGTGGGGCATGGATCGCCACTAAAATCTGGTGTGGCCGTTATTTGGAAATCGACAATCTGGTGGTCGATCCCGGGTTGCACTCCGGTGGCATCGGCACGCGATTGATCGCTCATTTGGAGGCCATCGGGCGGGAGAGCGGCTGTGAAATGATCATGTTGGGCAGCTACACGGCCAACCGTGCGTCTCACCGGCTGTACCATCGGCTAGGGTTTGAAATCTGGGGTTTTAATTTCGTGAAACCACTGGGAAACTGGTCGGGCAAGGACGGTGGATGATGGTCGTGATTTTACACTGACTCGGCTACTTTGATAAACTGCCGCGCGGCGGGATTGGTGGTTTTGGATTGTGCTTTTAAGACTGCAGGCAGGATGCCTACAGGCCAAGCCAGCCCAGAGGGCCGTCCTACTTGCCACGGGTCATGCCTCGCATGAGGATCGTGAGAGCGGCGTTTCGGAGTGGACCGGGCGGGGGTGGGGGGCGATGCTCGGGGCATGAGCAAGGGCTGGATGCGGATCGTAGCGGTGGTGGCGAGCGGCCTGTTAGTGGCGGGCGCGTTTCCGCCGCTCCATGTTCCGCTGTTAGGGTGGGTGGCGATGGTGCCGTTGCTACTGGTGCTGGGTGAGGTGGAAGGGAAACGGGCGGCTTGGAAGGGGTTCGGGTTGGGGTATCTGGCGGGGGTGGCGAGCGGGCTGATCCAGTGCAACTGGGTGGCCTCGGTGTCGTGGCTGGGGGCGATCTTGCTGCCGCTGTATCTGGCGGTTTACTGGGGATTGTTCGGCGCGTTCGCGGCGACCTTGGGGCGGGCGGGGAAAAATGCCGGGGCGGGCCGGGTGCTGACGGTGGCGTTTTGCCAAGCGGCGGTGTGGGCGGGATTGGAATTGGCGCGGGGCTGGATGCTCACGGGGTTCAGTTGGAACAGCCTGGGGATGTCACTGGCGGACAATCTGTTGATGGCACAGGGCGCGGATTTGTTCGGCGTGACGGGTCTGTCGCTGATGCTGGTCTTCGTGCAGGCGGTGATGGCAGAGGCGGGGCGGCTGGATTGCCATAGGAAATTCGGCAGGCGCTGGGAGCTGGGAGTGGCGGGGGCTTTGGTGATAGCCCTGAATGGCTATGGGATATGGCGGATCGGCATCGAGAAGGGATTGGAATCGGTTAGACTGAAGGCGCTGTTAGTGCAGATCAATATCCCGCAAGATGCCGGGCAGGTGCAGTGGACGGATCTGGAGGTACATCAGGCGTACGAGGACGAAACGCTGAAAGGGTTGGCGGGGCTGAAAAGGCAAATTCCCCCAAGCTGGCCGGACTGGGTGATGTGGCCGGAATGCGCGCTGACGGGACGGATTCTGCGGGCGGACGACGGCGATTGGGGGACCTGGGAGATCAACTGGGAGACGATCCATCGGGTGCGGGAAGCGGGGCCATTTTCGCTGATCTATGGCGTGAACGAGCTGGAGGCGGAAAGGTCCGGGAAGGAGCTGGTGATGAAGCCGCACGGGCGGGCATACAATTCACTGGCGGTGATGTCGCCGGAAGATGCCTTGCAGACCTACCGGAAGCAGCATCTGGTGATTTTCGGAGAGACTATACCCTTTGTGGACTCGCTGCCGTTTTTGAAAAAAATCTACGAGCAGCAGTCGGGGACAGAATACGGTGGTTCGTTCACGCCGGGCGACTCGCTGGAGCCGCTGCCAATTCCGGTGGGGAAGACGGTCGTGGGGGCGATACCGACGGTGTGTTTTGAGGATTCCGTGGCGCGGCTGACGCGAAAATTCGTGCGTCCGGGGCCGCAGGTCATTGTCAATGTGACCAACGACGGTTGGTTCAAGGAGTCATCGGCGGCGGCCCAGCATTTCGCGGCGGCGAGGTTTCGCGCGATCGAACTGCGGCGGCCGATGCTGCGCTGTGCGAATAGCGGGGTGAGCGCGGCGATTGATTCGGCGGGGTCCACAGACCACCCGGACAGCGGGGCGCGGCAGGTATTGGAGGATGCGCGGGGCAGTCATTTCACACGTGGCTCGCTGCTGGTGGAACTCGAGGTGCCGTTGCGACCGAGTTTCTCGCTGTTCGCAGTGATCGGGGATTGGGGGGTGATGGGCTTGGCGACTGCGGGGGTGATATTGGGCATCCTGACGCGACGGAGGGCGATCGACTCCAAAGCCGGAGCGGATGGAGGCGAGCTGATCGCGGAGACTTAATGCGCGGGACGGGCAGGCTGCGGGAAATCTTCGGGGGAGATTTTCTGATCGCCATTGCGGTCGAGCAGCTTGAAGCGGGCTAACTGCTCGGCTTCAGTTAAATTTTTAACGGCCGGGCCGGCGCGGAATTCCTCGAAGGACAGCGCACCGTCGCCATTGAGATCGAGTTTGTGGTTGATGCGGCCGGGTTCGTCGGCCTCGGGTCGGTGGTCCGGGTGTTGGCCATCCGGGTGTTTGAAGGGTGGCTGCGGGTGATCCTTGGGGGTAATCATGCCGTCGCCGTCGGTATCCAGACGCTTGAAAAGCTCCAGTTGTTTTTCTGGCGGCAGTTTCATGATGTAGTGGCCGACTTTGAATTCCTCGAAACTAATCCCGCCGCTGTGATCCGTATCGAGTTCCCACAAGCGCTGCCGCGTGGATCCCGGATCGTCCATTTTCGCCAGTTGGCCGAGTTCATCGCGGCTGAGTTTGCCATCGGCGTCCTTGTCGAGGCGCTTGAAGAGGTTGTCCCGCTTTTCCGCAGGGAGATTTTGGACGCGGGGCATGGCGGCGAATTCTGCGGCTGAGATGAAGCCGTCGTGATCCGTATCGGCGAGTTTCCATGCTTCGATGAAGTGGCGAATGGGGCCGTGCCGTTCGCCGTGTTCGCCCGGCGGATGATCCGTTGGCTGGGCAAGGCAGAGCGTGGGCAGCAATACGCCAGTGACAAGAAAGTAAACAGGGATTGTTTTCATGGACGATTGGCGCTTTTTTAGCCGCATTCCGCGAAGCTATGTGCCGAAGAAACTCCAGATGGATGGAAAAGTTTCGGTTTTGGGCGTGGAAACCAGTCATTCTCCAACCTCATCCGCCATGCACATCCGCGACATTCTCAGCGCCTCAAAGCCCACGCTGTCCTTTGAGTTTTTCCCGCCCCGCAGCGCTACAGCTTGGGAGGATCTCTATCAGGCGATCCGCGAGCTGGAGCCGTTGCGCCCGAGCTTTGTTTCCGTGACGTATGGCGCGGGCGGCGGGACGCGTGAGTTGACGCATGATCTGGTGCTCCGCATCCGCCAGACGACTTCCATTCCGCCGGTGCCGCATCTCACTTGTGTGGGTCATTCCGAGCAGGAGGTATTGGAAATTCTGGAAAGATACGCGGCAGCGGGGGTGGGGAACATCCTTGCCCTGCGCGGCGATCCGCCACGCGACCAGCCGGGCTATGATTGGTCGGAGAGCGGTTTCCGTCATGCAGCGGACTTGGTGCGTTTCATCCGTAAGTTCAATGACTCCGGGACACATCCCGATCCGCGAGGCTTCGGCATTGGTGTGGCGGGATTTCCAGAAGGCCATCCGACGACGCCGAACCGGGTGGATGAACTCGATTTCCTCAAGGCCAAGGTGGACGCAGGGGCGGACTACATCTGCACGCAGTTATTTTTCGACAATCATGATTTTCTGGATTTCCGGGATCGCTGCGACTTCGCGGGCATCAAGGTGCCGATCATCGCCGGGGTGATGCCGGTAACCTCGCTGGCGGGAATGAAAAGGATGGCGGAACTCGCCGCCGGGGCGAGGTATCCGGCGAAGTTGCTAAGGGCTTTGGAGCGGGCGAAAGCCAGTGTCGAAGCCGTCGAGCGGGTGGGCATCCATTACGCGGCGGAGCAATGCGCCGGGCTGCTCAACGAGGGGGTGGATGGGATCCATTTCTACACGCTCAACAAGAGCCACGCGACGCGGGAAATCTATAACAGCCTGGGACTCGCGGCGGCCCACTGATTTCTAACGGCGACCTTGCTGATAGAGATCCTCGGCCTGTTTCAGGGTGACTTCGTAAAGGCTACCCTCGATCGGCACCACCATCGGGATGCGTCCGAGTTTCGGGTCCACCGGGTATTGGGCGGCGAGGCGGGGTGCGCGATCAAAGGCGTCCGGGGGCAGGGTGATTTTAAACCCGCCCTCATAGCGTAGCGTGCGGGACAGCCGATCGGCGGCTAACATTTCCAAGCGACGCATTTCGAGACTCATGCCGAGTCGGTCGAAAAGACTGTTAGATCCATCGCTAACGGAGCCTTCCCGGGCGCGTTTCGCCTCCTCCGCTGCGCGGCGCAGCGTGAACTCAGCTTCCTCACCCTTGGGTTCGATTTTTTCCACATCCGTTTCATCAGCACTGAACAGCGGGGCACCGCCAGGTGTGGCACTTTTTTCCATGGCCGCCTTGGTTTCCGCCGGGGTTGGCAGCCGGACTAACAATTTTCCTTCGAGGGAAAGCAGTTCCTCCTGCTTGAACTTCAGGTCGGTGATTTCCATGCCGCCACCGATGGTTTTCAGGTGAAATGCCCCCTCGCGGAAATCCACCCGGTGGTAGTTTCGAACGTAGTCCACGGTGGAGAGCGCTTTGAGCAAATGAACGCGGTCGCGGAGACTGATGATGTCTTGGCCATCCAGCGTGACCTGCCCCGAGAAGCCGAGGCCATCGGCGGAATTGGTTGATCCCGTCACCCGGAAATCACCTGAGATCGAACCCTCGATGAAATTTCTCAAGGTGGGAGGCACGATGCTTTCAATGTCAAGGCGGTGGATTTTCGCGGTGCCTTCTACCAGTGGCCGACTGCCCCCGGTCACCCGCAAGCCCGAGAAGACGACGGTCCCTTTTTTGTGCCGGAGTTCCGCCTTTTCAAAGGTCACGCCATCTTTGTCGCAGGCGATTTCGAGATCCACGATTTCGAGCTTGTGTAGCCAGTTTTGGGACAAGGTGCCGCCTTTGAAAATCAGCTTCATGCCGTCCTCCTGCCTCAGGATCTTGAGCGCGCTGTTGTCGATGGAACCCCAAGTCCGCTCGGAATAACCCCAACGGACCGTGGCGTCTTGGATTTCCACGGATTTGATCAGTATTTTCTTTGTGCTTTTGAAGAGCGCCTTGGCGATCATTTGCGAGGAATCCGCATCGTCAGCGCCGGCCCGCAGGTCCATATCGAGTTTGAAAACCGAGATCGTGCCCGGATCCCATTTCCCGAACAAGCCATCTAACAAGCCCATTTTGCACCGGATGTTTCTGACCACCATCGTGTTGAAAAACGTCTCATTCCCGCCTTTGAACGACAAACGGTTGATTTCAAGTGCCCCCTGCACCCGCTGGAATCCGACCATTTCTGCTTCTGAGGCGGTCATCCCTTCTTGCAGCGCTTCCTGCAGCGCTTCGTTAAATTTTACCGAACCGGTCCGCTTGACGAGGTAAACCCCGGTGCCGACCGCAAGCACCAGCATGAAAATCAAGATCCGGAAACTCAGGCGCAGCAAGTGGAACATCGCTGTACCCTTCGTGCCGGTGCCGGTCATCGAGTAACGGATTTGGAACCAAAATCCCTGATTGGCCACCCATTGGCTCAGGCGCTCATTGAAATTTTGCGATTGCTCAAGTTCCATAAATTCACACGCTTTGCAGCACGCGAAGTAAAACCGTCTGCCACCCGGCAGGCGAGCGAAATTTGCCCTCACTCCCAGCCGGGAGCCTTCCCTACCAACGCGCCGTGGAAAATACCGACTACAAAGTCCGCCTAGAAATCTTCGAAGGCCCGCTCGATCTCCTGCTCTACCTCATCAAAAAAGACGAGGTGGACATCCAGGCCATTTCCATCGAACGCATCACCCGCCAGTATCTTGACTACATCAACACCTTCAAGCTGCTCAACATCGACCTCGCCTCCGAGTTCATCGTCATGGCCGCCAACCTGATGTATTTGAAAAGCCGGACGCTGCTGCCGCGGGTCGATCAACCGCCGGAGGAGGACGCCGAGGACGACGACCCGCGCTGGGAACTCATTCGCCAACTCATCGAATACAAGAAATTCAAGGACGCCGCCGGTTTCCTTTGTCTCCGCGAACAGGAACAGGAGGGCCGCTTCGCCCACCAGCCAGATGTTGCGGAAAAGCCCCCGGAAGAGCCCGCCACGCTAGCGGAAGTCTCGATTTTCGATCTCATCCGCGCCTTCCAGAATGTCCTGAAACGCTTCGAGGAATCGCACGATTTCGGCGACATCATCGACGACCGCTACACCGTTTCCGATAAAATCGAGCTGCTCCTCAGCCAGTTCACGCCCGGCGAGGCAAGGCGCTTCGAGGAGCTGTTCCAAACAGCCACCACCAAGGCCGAGGTGATCGTCACCTTCCTCGCGTTGTTAGAGTTGATGAAGCTCAACCAGTTCGTGGTTCGCCAGCGCGAATTGTTAGGCGACATCGTAATCGAGCGGCGCGGTCAGGCCGCACAGGCGGCGGACGAGGCCTGACTCAGCTCAAGCGAAACACGATCCGCGCCTTCGTCAGGTCATACGGCGACATCTCCATTTTCACCTTGTCACCCACCACCAGGCGGATGAAGCGCTTGCGCATTTTCCCGGAAATATGCGCCAACACTTCATGGCCACTTTCCAATTTCACTCGGAACATCGTCCCGGCCAGCACGGAGGAAATCTCACCATCCACTTCCACCGCTTTTTCTTCTTCGTCCTTGGTGGAGCGCTTGGGTGGGCCGTAACGGTTGCGATTGTTGCGGCGTCCGGTATTCTTGGGGCGGGGAGGCATATAGGAGTGAGATGTTTTTCCAATCGACGCGTTCAAACACCGTCGTGGCCCGTGTCCGTAAACGATCCCCACTCGTCCAGCAATCCCAAAAACCGCGACATTTCCGCATTCCTTGCCTTTCTCCGTCAGCCCACGCTTGCCAAGCCGCCATCGACGTTGCAACTTTCAGCCGCTGCCAATCGCAAGGTGGCATCATTCTAAAATCCGCACCCGCATCCATCGCCATGCCCGAGATCACTGAAAAAGAACTGTCCCCCAAGCTCAAGCCACTTTGGCTGAAAGCCATCAGCGCCGTGCAAACCAACCAATTGCCCTACGGCATCAGTCTACTCCAAGGTCTGCTGAAAGATTGTCCCGGCTTCGTCGAGGGCCGGAAAATGCTCCGCAAGTGCGAGCTTCAGGTCACTGGCAACACCCGCAAGAAAGCTGGCTTCTTCGGCGGCGGCATGGGCGTGATGAAACTCCAAGGCCAGGCCAAAAAAGACCCGGAAGGCACGCTGCCCCTCGTCGAGAAGGAACTCGAAAAAGACCCGCTCAACGACCAAGCCAACGACCTGCTCTTCGATATCTGCGTCAAACTCGAATTCTTCGAAACCGCCTCCTTCGCCCTCGAGACCGTCCGCAAGGGCAACCCCGAGAACGCCAAACTTCTCCACAAACTCGCCGAGTTCTACATCACCCACGACGAGCCTAACAGCGCGATTGAGGTGTACAACGACATCGTGAAACACCATCCCACCGATGGCTCCGCGATCAAGGGTTCCAAGGACGCCTCCGCCCGCGCCTCGATGAAAAAACAAAAGTGGGATGAAACCGCCGACATGAAGTCGCTCATGCGCAACTCCGCAGAAAACGAGGAGCTCGAAAAAGCCTCCCGCACCGGCCTCACCCGCGACCAACTCGAAGACCGCCGCGACAAGATCATCGATAAATACAACGAGGACCCTAACCAACTCAACGTCGTCAAGGATCTCGCCGGCATCTATGAGCAGCTCGAAGACTGGCACAATGCCCACGCCTTCTACACTTGGGCCCACACTCTCAGCAATGGCGACGTCGCCCTCGCCACCAAGGCCTCTGCCATGAGCGACCGCGCCATCGAATCCGACATGAAACAGCTCGAAGCCGCCGTGGCCTTGGACCCCGGTAACGCGGACCTCAAGGCCGCCCTCGATGTTCGCAAGGCCGAGCGCCTCGCCCAAAAAGTCCAGGAAGCCCAGAAACGCGTCGAGCAAAACCCGACCGACCCGCAACTGCGCTACGAACTCGGCAACGCACTCTACGAAGCCGGCGATCTCAGCGCCGCGATTCCCCACCTCCAGCAGGCCACGCGCAATCCGCACATCCGCACCAAGGTTCTTCTTCTCCTCGGTCGCACCTTCCGCGCCAAGGGCATGTTCGACCTCGCCATCAAACAACTTTCGGACGCCCTCGCCGATCTCATGGCCATGGACACCACCAAAAAGGAAGTCCTCTACGAAAAAGGTCTCATCCACGCGGATATGGCCGACAAACCCGCCGCCCTCGAATGCTTCAAACAGATTTACGAGGTCGATTACGGCTACCGCGACGTTGCCAACCGCGTCGAGTCTTCGTATGCTTGAATGCAGACGCAGGTTTGACACTTCCTGCCATTTCCGCTATACCTCACGCAATGAGCAAGGAGTATCCCACGAAACCAGCGGAACTGTCCGATGACGAACTGCGGGAAATGCTCGACGCCCGCGAACTTGAAAAGGAATTGGAACGCAAACGGACGAGCCGCTTGTTCACTAAAATCCTGTTGGTTTTTGCGGTCGTTCTGATCGGGGCGGTCCTGTGTTTTCCTAACAACCGCAAGGTTCTCGCCAAGATAGCTACACCCGAGGATCCTGCGGCGATCGCGACCCGTGCGGCCTTGCTCAATGGAAAAAATCCCGACGGTTCGGAAATTCCCGCAGAGTTGAAGCCCTTCAGCATCAAGCCGGGCGATTCTAACCACCGGGCAGACATGCGATTCGCCACCGAGTTGCTGCAGTTTATCCAGCCGCAACCGCGCGAGCCGGAAAATGTTGTAAAGCCCGCGCCGCCCGCAGCCTCGCACAAGGAGCGCTAGTGGTCGCATTGGGGGACATCGCGCCCTGCCATATTTATGCAAATCAAGTCCGCCGTTTTCAATATGAGCGCCCGCGACCTCCAATCCGCCCCAGACTGGAATCGCCCGGAATTCGCCTTCATCGGGCGGTCTAACGTCGGCAAGTCCTCGATGATCAACATGCTTTCTAACAAGGATGACCTCGCCAAAGTCTCCGCCACACCCGGCAAGACCCGGTTGCTCAACTTTTTCGTCATGAACGAAACGTGGAGCCTGGTGGACTTGCCCGGTTATGGTTATGCCAAGGTCGCGAAGAGCGAGAAAATCAATTTCACTGAGTCCGTCGGCGACTATCTCGAACAACGGGAAAATCTGCGGCAGGTGTTTGTTCTGATCGATTCCCGGGTGCCGCCACAGCGCATCGACATCGACTTCGTGACCTGGCTCGGTGACTGCGCGGTGCCCTTCGCTCTCGTTTTCACCAAGGCAGACAAGCAATCCGCGCCCAAGACCCGCGCCGCCATCGAGTGCTTTCTTGAACAAATGCCCGCGCACCTGGCCGGCCGGCCGCAGGTCATCACCAGCTCGTCAAAAAGCCGGACCGGACGGGTGGAGATTCTCAAATTGATCGAACAGTCGCTCAA
>JANXMQ010000166.1 GCA_025354565.1 Akkermansiaceae bacterium | reverse complement strand
AGCAGCCTCGCCGAGACCATGAAGCTCCAAGAGGGCAACACCATCGACCTTTTTCAGGCCTTGTTCGCAGGCTCAGCGAGTCAGGCTCACGCACAAATTTTCCCTGATAAATCGTGAGAGTAATCAGCTAAACTGTTACTCCGCCGCCTGTCTTGCCCGTTGACTTCCAAACGATTCTACCTCTATCCTCACCACGTCAATACAACTTCCCAGAGAAAAAGAAGCGGGAGCTCCCAGCCCCCTGGACCATCTTTAAACCGATAAAATTTCCCCATATCCTGATTTACCGCTTGGCTCGCCAGCATGAACACCCTATCAAGTGTTTGATGAATGAGGTCGCCAAGGTCTGTAATTCCGGGTCGGGTATTACCCTAATCACCGACCGGTCGGTTAATACCCCCCAAACCCAACCGGTCGTTCAATAAGACTGTTCGGCAGAGAATTTAAGAACCGCCAATATTGCGATGAAGACATTTGGATCTGATACGATTGCTGCCACGGAGTCATCCATGTGGACTAAAGTTCTTTGCTTCTTGATCGCCATTCCCCTGGGTCTGCACAGTGTCGTATGGACCTTGATTATGCTAATGGCGAGCATGAGCGTTCACTTTAGCACTCCTCCACAAGTTGGCATCTTTTTCGCAGGTTGGACCTTTGTTGGGACCTCCTTTTTCGCCACGTATCGACTTCTAAAGCGGCAGAGATTCAAGAGTCTCTGGTTTCTGATCCCACCCATACTATGTCTAGCGGTCGTTCAATGGCTGGGTGCATTTCCCCAGAACCGGAACTTGCTGCACTAATGGCTGAACATACTAAAATTTACCTGGAATCCATGACGCCGAACACGTCGTGGGTGGCAACGACGGATAAGCTCCCTCGTTCGCTTCGCTCTGTGAGTCCTGCGCCGCCGTGCCACCACATTTAACGTTGGCTCAAAATAATCGTTGCCCCGTAGCCCGCATGGGCTACATTCAGATCATGAAAGAAGCAATCGTCCGCGCTAGAGTGGAACCGCGCCTCAAGGAGGAAGCGGAGACTGTATTTGAGTGCCTAGGTATTTCGACCACTGAGGCGATTCGGATGTTCCTTACCCAAGTGAAGATGCGGCGTGGCTTGCCCTTCCCGGTAGAGATTCCATCTGATTCGGATATTTTACGTTCGGCCACGGCAAGACAATCAGCACTTGATATATGCTATGACGACTAAGCCCGGAGAAGTGTATAGAGTCGATCTTGGTGCTGGTGGCAAGGTTCGGATGATGTTGGTGGTATCGCGCGAAGATTCCAATCCCCCGAGAGCACTTTGTCTGTGTGTGCCGATTACTTCCACATACCGAGGTTCACTGTATGAGGTAGAGTTGCCATCAAAACCATTTCTGCGCGTCAAGAGCTATGCGAATGTGCAGGGGCTGCAAGCAGTCCAACACCACGAGCTGCAAAAACCAATCGGAATATTTTACGGTAAGGCGATGGAAGACGTTCGTGAAGCACTACGTTATGCGATGGAACTCCAAAGCCAACAAGACGCGCCATCCAACGGCGGGTAACGCTCCTGTTTGAATTCGGGCTTCCATCCCCGCCGTGGATGAGCTAGACGTTAGGCAAGAAAAGAAGAATCGATCCATCCTAACCCATATGAGTTTCTATTTACGCAAGAGCATCAAGGTCGGACCGGTGCGTTTCAATCTCTCGAAGTCGGGAATCGGGGTGTCAGGCGGCGTGAAGGGTTTTCGAGTAGGCACGGGCCCCAAAGGGAATTACATCCACATGGGGCGTGGTGGCATTTACTATCGAAAGACTCTCGGTGGCGGTCGGAAGCGGGGAGCTGCCGGTGCCCCGCAGCGCGTATATCAAGAGCCGATTCCCAATGGGGGAATGGCTCCTCCGGTGATCCCCGATGTTCCGATGACCGAGATTGAGTCGGCGGATGTTTCCCAGATGAGCCACTCTTCCTCGGTCGAGCTGATTCGCGAACTTAACGATAAGAAGAAGATTGCACGGATTGGACCTTGGGTGCTGGGCGGAGGGATCACTTTGTTTCTTTTCGCACTGGCTGCGTCCTTTCATCCATTCCTCCTGCTGATCATCGCGATCTCGGCTGGGGTTGGCTCATTTTACGCATTCCAGCGTGACGAGGTTCTTAAGACAGCCGTTCTTTTCTATGATTTCGATCCGGTTCTTGAGCAGGCGTACGGCGTTCTCCACGCGGGAGCCACACAACTTGCTCAGTGTGCCGGATGTTGGCACATCGCCGCATCAGGCAATGTTCAGGATAGCAGATACCATGCGGGCGCATCGAAGCTCGGAGTTCGCAAGCCTACAACGATAAGGGCCGAATCACCCCATTTTCTGAAGACCAATATTCAGACAGTCGCTGTTTCAGTCGGACGGCAGACGCTCTATTTTTTCCCTGATCGGATGCTTATATTTGATACAGGGAGAGTTGGAGCGGTTGGATACGACGAGCTTTCAGTCAGCGTTTCTCAGTGCAAAGTTATCGATGATACAGCACCGCGTGATGCTCAAATTGTTGATCACACATGGCGCTACGTGAATAAGAACGGTTCACCTGATCGGCGCTTTGCGAACAATAGACAGCTTCCTGTGTATCTTTATGACGAGATCCATTTTTCAAGGCGTTCAGGCATTAACGAGATTGTCCTGGTTTCGAGAGCTGGAGCAGGCCAAGCACTCGAGCAAGCAATCAAGCAACTAGCCCAATACACAAGAGCCTAATCGGGTCGAGGTGACGGGATTGCGCCCGTCACCCCTCCCACACCACCGGACATGCGGGTTTGACTTCGTTCCTCCGTCCATGCGGTCAGGCTTCGCGGGTTTTTCTGAGCCGCTACAGCGGCCATGGCATTGCATCCGGCGGTTCCTATCAGACGACGGGGACAGGCCGTGACTTGTCTCCGTCGTGCAGTTTGAAGCTCTTCCGTTCGATGTTCTGCACAAAAAAAAGCCCGGCGATTTCACCGGGCTGATTTGAAAAAGGATAGGCCGGGGCGGCTCAGATAATCCCGGCTTTCTTGAGCGTCACGAAGGCACCATTCTTGTTGATGGTCTTCAAGGCGCGGCAGCTCAGCTTGAGCTTCACGAACTTGGCCAGCTCAGGCACCCAGATGCGCTTGGTTTGGAGGTTGGGGGAAATGGTGCGCTTCACGACCTTGGTGACGTGACGACCGATTCCGCCCTTTTTCTTGGCCAAGCCTGAACGGTGGATCTTGCCGCCGGAGCGGACGCGGGTTCCTCGAATACTGCAAATGCGTGCCATGGTAAAAATTTGGTGGGGTTGCGGGACGCGGAGAATGGCCGTGAGAACCGACCCGTCAAGCTGAATCCTGACAATTTCCGCCTAAAGTCGCTTCAAGTGGTTTCCACGGAGGAGGCGGATCCACGCTTCGATGTCCCGGAAGATGGCCTCTTTTTGCGCGTCATACATGAGCAAGTGGTAAGCTTGCGGGTAATTGTGGTAAGTTTTTGAGACGCCCGCCGGGATGCGCGCGACGAAGCCGCGGAGGTCGGAATCGTTGTTGAAATAGTCCTTGCCGCCATGCAGGACAAGGATCGGCGAGCGGAAGGCGGTGGCGCAATCGTTCATGCTGTCGATGTGGCGGGCCAGCGTGCCGATGAGGCGGAGGGTGTATTTATCGACGTTGTAGGAGTTGGTTTTCATCTGCTCCGTGTGATGGGAGGTCTGGGTCATTTGCACGTCTTGGCCGCCGGCGAGGGTTTCCAAGGAAATGCGGGCCAGCGGCAGGGTGGTGGCGGCGATTTGCACCAAACCGGGCGTCCATGCGGGGATGTCATCGCGGAAACGGACGATGGGCGAGGAGAGGATGAGGCCATCGCAGGGCGGGGAGCCGGTGGGCGATTGGCGCCAGGCGTGGGCGGCGATGAGGGCCCCCATGCTCTCGCCGAACCAGACGATTTTCGCGTGCGGGTGCCGCTCTTGCACGAGCTGGGTGAAGGCGAATAAATCGCGATACCAGTCCTTGGGATCGCCGATGTCACCCCGGCGCGCGCGGATCGGGTCGCTGCCTTGGCCCCGCACTTCGTAGGCGTAGAGGCCGGTCTGGGGCTGGAATTGGAGCAGGTGGTTGCCGAGATTGGCGTAGTCAATGGCGGCCCCGCAGAAACCGTGGATGCCGATGATGACCACATCCTGCTCGGTCGTTTCGGATATCCACTTGCGGTAGCCGAAGATGTCGCTCTTCGCCGAGGTGGCGTTCTGATGATTGACCCGCGTGTATTGGGGGGCACAGGCGGCCACCATGAGCGCCGCCAGGCAGGCGACAATCCTGCGGATGATGGGTGCTGGCATGAGGATCACAGGCAGAATTTCGCAGGATTTGAAAATTGTGCAATCCCGGAACCGGATGACGAAAATAGCCGGGCATTTCAAAGAAATTCAATTCCCTTCCGGCGGATTCGGTATATCAATGCGGGAAATTTCTAACTCCACTTTTATGAAAAATTTCATCGCTAGAATCACCGTCGCCTCGGTACTCACATGGGTCGCTTCCGCCGCCCCCCGGTTGGTCGTTTCCACGCCCTCGCTGGTCCCTGAATCGCAACTCGATCTCGTGCTCGATTCGCCGGTCGTCGAAACTTCCGAACTTGGAAAAACCGTCAATAACACCTGGCTAGAAATCCAACCCGCGCTCCCCGGCAAACTGCTCTGGAAGGCGCAAAACATCGCGCAATTCTTCCCCGATCAAACTCCGGGCATCGGTGCGAGCTACACCTTTGCCATTCCCAAGAATCGCAACTACCTCGATCACTCCACCGTTCCCGCCGGGAAATTCGCCACGCTAGAAAGCGAGCCCTTCCGCATCATCGCCTCGAACGCACCGAACCGCTGGGCATCGGACTACTCCCCATCCACCAGCGAGTGGCTGATCATCTTCAATGACGCTGTCGATCCCGCCACCGCAGCCAATTTCGTCTCCTTCAGCTCGAAATCCGGCCAACGCGTCGCCGCCCGACTGGAGCGCGCCACCGTCACCCGCGCCGGCTACTACGCTAACAGCTACAAACCGTGGGCCTCCCGATTCGTGAACGCCCCCATTGCCGTAACCACGCCGGAGACTCCGCTTGGGCACATCCTCATCGCCACGCCCTTGTCACCGCTTCCCGTTGGCGATGGCTGGGTCGTCTCATTGCTGAAAGGACTCCCGAATCAAGCCGCCAACGCCCGCACCACGGAAGACAGCACCTACGAAATCGGCAAGGTCGAGCCATTCCGCGTCGCCAAGATTGAGTCCTATCAGTCTCCCGGCGAGCCGCGTGAAATAGTGATCACTTTCAACCAACCTGTCCCTAAATCGCTGCCGATAGATTTCCTCGCAAAATGCATCGAGATGACTCCCCGACCGGACAATCTCAGCGCCAAAGCCGAAGGCTGCGAAATTCGGTTAGCGGGTGACTTCAGTACTCAGGACAAATCCACCATCACCTTCAGGCCACCCTTCATCTCCACCGGCGGACTCGATCTTCAGGAGCCTTTCACCAAAGATGTTAGTTTCGGACACTTTATCCCGACCCTCTCCTTTCCATCGCAAGACCAAGCCCAACTCGCGAATGGCTCCCGCCAATACCGGATGCTGACGCTCAATCTGGAAAGCGTACACCTCCGCATCAAGAAACTCTCAGATACCGACTTAGTCCGCGCCTTCCAAGGTTACCGGAATGTCACTGGAAATGGACCTAACGGCGAGCCAATCGCACCCACGATCAACATCCCCTACCCGCTGATCGTCGGCGAACCCGTAGCAGACCGGGAAATCGTTCTCGATAACCCCATCGATACGATAAAAATTGTGAACCTCGATTGGAATGAACTCCTGCCGAAAGATCAGCGTGCTGGCACCTATTTCATCGAGGCCGTTGGTAAAAAACATTCTGGCTACGATGGCAAAGGACTCGCTCCGACCACCCAGGCGATCATCCAACTCACCGACATCGGTCTCGCATGGAAGTTCACCCGTCAAGAGGCGCTCATCTACGCGTTCTCGTGCGACAACGGCAAGCCGCTGGCAGGTGTAAAAATCGACGTCTTCGGTGAAGATGCTCTTGCGATGCAGCCATCCGCCACTACCGACGCCTCCGGCATCGTGACCGTGCCGCGCTCCGCCGCCGCCCGCCACCTCCGTGCGTCGCTCGGCAAAGACACTTACCTAACAGCCTTCGATTCGTCTCTAAGTGCAGTCGGCCTCTGGCATTTCCCGATCCGTTATTCCTGGGAAAAACCCGCCGAGATCACGCGCAAGGCGTTCCTTTTCACCGACCGCTCGCTCTACCGTCCCGGCGAAACGGTCCACCTCAAAGGAATCATCCGCAACTTGCATGGAAATGCGATCGAAGCCTCGAAACCAAGCCCTGCCCGCATCGTCATCATCGACCCGACCGAGAAGGAAATCCACTCCAGCCCGGTAACGATTTCTGAGGCTGGCTCCTTCGATTTCACCTACACCCTGCCGGTCGGCAAAACCGGCACCCACAGTATCCGCCTCGAATATCCCGAGGAACTCGCCCAAGCGGAGAAGCACGAAGAACAATGGGAAAAACAGGAGGCTCTGCTCGCCAGTGGTCGCTTCGAGCTACCGCTCCGCGTCGAGGATTTCCGCCGGAATGCGTTTGAAGTCGGCCAAGTCATCGCCAAGCCAGCACCCGGAGCCACCACGATTTCCTCAGATCTAACTGCGAAATACTATCAGGGCCAACCGGTCGCCGCCGGGAAGGTGAAATTCTTCAGCCGCGTCACCGCGCAAAATCCCTACCCCGAGCGCTTCCGGGATTTTCTTTTTGGGAACCACCGCACTGATGATTGGAGCTATTGGTATCACTACTTCGGCTATCGCTCGGATGAGGGGGAAGACTCTAGCAACGCCGCTTCCCAAATCCAAGGCGAGGCACTGCTCTCCGCCGATGGCAAGACCTCGCTCTCCGTCGCCATCCCACAGGCGGAATTCCCCACGGCTCGCGAAGTTACGATTTCCTCCGAAGTCACCGATGCGAACAACCAGACACTAACATCCAACGCCGCGACCACCGTTCATCCGGCATCCGTTTACATCGGCGTTTCAAGAAATGACAAACTCGTCCGTGTCGGCGAGTCGGTGCCCATGCGAATCGTCGCCACCGACACGAACGGCGGTCCCTTTCCCGGAGCCGTCAAAGTCACCGCGACTCTAACACGCGAGGTAAATGCCGCCGTCAAATCCCGCACCGACTCCGGCGCGACCACCACCCGCAACGACGTCACGGAGGAAACCGTCGTCACCTCCGAGCTCACTCTCGATCCCGCGGCATCCGCCGGCCAAGGCACGCCGTTCACCGTCACCCCGAAGTCTAACGGCAAGCATTTTCTCACCGTCCGCGGCACCGATCCAGAAGGCCACGCATTCGCCACCGTCACCTATTTCAACGTCTATGGCTCCAACGAATATCCATGGCTCTATGAAGACGGCCTGCGGGTGAAACTCGTCGCCGAGAAGAAATCCTATCAGCCCGGCGAAACCGCACGCATCCTTGTTCTAACACCCATCGAAGGCACCGCACTCGTCACCGTGGAGCGCGAAAAAGTTCTCCGTTCCTTCCTCGTCCCGCTCAAGGCCGACAAGCCGGTCATCGACATTCCACTCGCCGCCGACGATGCGCCTAACGCCTTCGTTTCCATCCTCATCGTCAAGGGCGCGAAGGAATCCGCCCGCGAACACAAGGAACCACAACTCCGACTCGGCTATTGCGAGTTGATCGTGGAAAACCTCCGTGACAAGCTCGCCGTCAACCTCGAAGCCCCGCCCTCCTGCCGCCCCGGCGATGACCTCACCCTCAACGGCAGCGTCATGCTCGCCAACGGCCAACCCGCCGCCCATGCCGAGGTCACCTTGTATGCCGAGGATGAAGGCACGCTGGCCGTGATGGGCTACGAAACTCCGCATCCCATGGACTATTTCTACAAGCCACGGAACCTCGCCGTGGACACCGGCACATCGTTCGAAACCTTTATCTCTGAAGACCCGGAAAAACAGAATTTCTCCAATAAGGGCTTCTTCATCGGGGGCGGCGGCGATTATAGCAAACTCGCCGATCTCCTGCGGAAAAATTTCGCCCCCTGCGCCACCTGGGCACCCACGCTCGTCACGGATGCCAACGGAAAATTCACCCACACCTTCAAGTTCCCGGACACCCTCACCCGTTACCGACTCATCGCCGTCGCCCATCAGGACGCCGCGCGCTTCGGTCATGTCGAGTCGTCCATCGTCGTGAAAAAAGACCTGATGCTCGAAGCGAAAACCCCGCGTTTCGCCAATCAAGCGGACACCTTCAGCGCCCAGGTCCTCGTCCAGAACGCCTCGACCTTTACCGGCACATGGGAAATCAAATTCAGCACCGCCAGTGGCAGCGAAACCCCCTGCACCATCGCACTCGGAGCCACCAGCGAGACCGTCACCCTCGCTCCCGGCGCATCCTCCACCGTCGTCTTTCCGACCCGCGCGGATAACACCGGTGAAGCCGTGCTCACCTTCCATGCCACTCCCGTTTCACTCAGCAACGCCAACCTAACAGCCAAACTGAAACACGATCTATCAGACGCCATCGAATCCCGTTTTCCCGTCCAATATCCGATGCCCCTGCTGCGTCAAACCAAACTCGTCACGTTCAACAAACCCGGCGTAAAACAAAACCTCCGCGACCAGCTCGATGGCAGATTGCTAGACGGCACCGGCGAAATCGAACTGGAGTTTTCCCGCTCCCCCCTCATCGAAGCGGCAGGCTCCGTCGATTTCCTGCTGCACTACCCGTACGGCTGTGTCGAGCAAACCACCTCCTCACTCATCCCATGGCTCACCGTAGGAGAACTCGCGCCCATCATCCCCCGCTTCGCCAAAATCGATGAGAAAAAAGTCACCGCCGCCATCCAAGCCGGAGCCGACCGCCTGCTTTCCATGCAACTCCACGATGGCTCGTTCGCTTACTGGCCCGGCGGCAAGGAGTCCGTGCCATGGGCCACCGCCTACGCCGGAATGGGACTGATGCTCGCCAAGGAAAAAGGCGCGAACGTCCCGGATTCCGCCATCGAATCGCTCACCAAGAATCTCATCGAAAGCCTCCGTGGCATTGCAACCGAAAAGTCCGCCTATGCGCTCGAAAGCCATGCCCGCTCACTCCTCGTTCTCGCCCTCGGCGGCTCACCCCAGCCTGCCTATCGGAACCTGTTAGTCGATCGCCTAACCGAGCTGACACCTGCTGCCCGCTGCCTCCTCGCTACCGCCATCGCTACGGAAGAAGAGGAAAATAAAACCAATCTAACTATCGCCAAATCCGTGCTTACTTCGAAGGTTCCATTCAAGTTAAAAAATGATGATTGGATGCCGTGGTCCGCCAATGAGGCATACAATCTAATTGCATGGCTGGCCATCGATCCCAGAGGCCCGGAACCCACCAAAGCCCTCGACCGTATGCTCCACGAGCGCAACCCCTACGGCGCATGGCGCACCACCTGGGTCAACGGTTGGAGCCTGCTCGGCATGGCGGAATATGCGAAAAACCAAAAACTCAGCGATGCCCCGGTCACCCTCAACTTCGAGAACGGCAAAAGCACCGAGACTATCACGCTTACCGCCGAGCAACCGACTACAACCCGTAGTTTCAAACTCGCTGCCGATCTCAAGCTCGCCCTCAGCGCCGATCAAAGCGCCTGCGTCCGCGTGAAAATCGCCGCCAAACCACGGCTCGTGCCGTCCCAACCCGTCGCGAAAAACGGCCTGTCCATCGACCGGATTTATGAGCGCATCAATGCCGACGGTTCCGCCACAATCCTCACCGAGTCACAGCTTGGCGATCTCATCCGCGTCTCGCTCCGAGTCACCCTGCCCACAGACAACTCACGCTACCTCGTGATCGACGATCCGCTGCCTGCCATTTTTGAAACCGTGAACACCGAGTTCAAATCCCAGCGCGCCGCCGTCGGCATCAGCACCAGCGAGCACGATTGGCAAATCAGTCACTCCGAGCTACGCACCGACCACGCCGCATTTTTTCTCGATGAGGTTTGGCACAAAGGCACCTACACCCTCACCTACCTCGCCCGTTGCACCGTCGCCGGCCAAGCCACCGCCCCGCCCGCCAAGGTGGAATCAATGTATGACCCGGAAAACTTCGCCCTCTCCGCCTCGCGGGCGTTCACGACGCGATGACATCTCAATACCGCGCTTCAATTCACATTACCGCAAGCGTCATTTTATCTGTGGAAAATGGTATCAGTCTTCGCCACAGGCGTATTCGGCCCATGCTGCCGCACGTATCATCCCGCAGTTCAGCACTTCGCGGATTGTCCGATGACCATCGGTTGCTCACGCCGCGACAATGATTGTCACTTTTTGAAAAAATGTGACACCGATTGATTTTTCTGGCTGTTTCTGAAATATTTGTCAGCGTTTCGGCCATCGTGAATATTACAAGTTTCTTTCTCTCCGAACTCCTCAAGGACTCGAATTACAAACTCACCCAGTTCACCGAGGCGCAGATCGCCAGCTTCGAGGAATCCATCTTCCTGAAAGAGGTTCGCGGCAAAGATTCTCCGTATATCATCTGCCTGTCACGGGAGAAGGAAATCAAACTCACCCCGGAAGAAGCCGTCCGCCAGCTTTACCTCCGCGTCCTCCACTTCGATTACGGCTACCCGCTCGACCGCATCCAACTCGAATACTCCGTCAGCTTCGGTCGCGAGAAAAAGCGCGCGGACATCGCCATCACCGACAAGGACGACCCGCGCTCCATTTACCTGCTCGTCGAGCTCAAGAAACCCAAACTCAAGGACGGCAAGGAGCAGCTCAAGTCCTATTGCCATGCCACCGGCGCACCCATCGGCGTCTGGACCAATGGCGACTCCATCTCCTACTACCACCGCAAGGATCCCAACTACTTCGAGGATCTTCCCGGCATTCCCCGCGCTACCGAGAAACTCTCCGACATCCTCACCGAGCGTTGGACCATTGCCGACCTCGTCAAAAAGGACAAACTCGTCAACGAGCGCAAGTCCCTCAAGGACCTCATCCTCGAAATGGAAGACGAAGTGCTCGCCAACGCCGGCGTCGATGTCTTCGAGGAACTCTTCAAGCTCATCTTCACCAAGCTCTTCGACGAGATGGCCTCCGGGCGCGACAAGAAGCGCCACCTCGAATTCCGCAACTACGGCGACACCGAGAGCGAGCTGAAAGCCAAGATCACCGACCTCTTCACCCGCGCCAAAGCCAAGTGGGAAGGCGTTTTTAGCCCGGATTCCAAGATCGAGCTCACCGCCTCCCATCTCTCCATCTGCGTTTCCTCCCTGGAGTCGATCAAACTCTTCAACTCGAACCTCGACGTCGTGGACGAGGCCTTCGAATACCTCATCAACAAATCCAGCAAGGGCGAAAAAGGCCAGTATTTCACCCCGCGCTACGCCATCGACATGTGCGTGAAAATGCTCGATCCCAAGGAAACCGAAACCCTGATCGACACCGCCGCCGGCTCCTGCGGATTTCCCGTCCACAGCATCTTTCATGTCTGGGATAAAATCGGCGCAGAAGAAGGCAAACCGAAGGGCCATCTCTTCAGTTCGGAACCGAAATCAGCCCGCCAAACAGACTACGTCAACGACAAGGTCTTCGCCATCGACTTCGACGAACGTGCCGTCCGCGTTTCCCGCACCCTCAATCTCATCGCCGGTGACGGCCAAACCAACGTCCTCCATCTCAACACGCTCGATTGGGAACGCTGGGACGAGAAATACAACGATCCAGATTGGGTGGCCGTATATGGAAACGGGTGGCAAAAAATTCGTAATTTACTCAAGAATCCTCGAGCCAAGAGGGTCACAATCGAAAAGGAGCGGAAAGGCAAAGTCTTCGTAGAAGAAAAAAACGTCTATGACTGTCATCATTTTCAGTTCGACGTGCTCATGGCGAATCCGCCCTTCGCCGGTGACATCAAGGAATCCCGCATCCTCTCGAAGTATGAACTCGGGAAAAAATCCAGCGGCAGCTATCAGACCAAAGTTGGCCGCGACCTACTCTTCATCGAGCGCAATCTCGACTTCCTGAAACCCGGCGGGCGCATGGCCGTCGTCCTGCCGCAGGGACGCTTCAACAACTCCTCGGACAAACAACTCCGCGAATACATCGCAGAGAACTGCCGCATCCTCGCCGTCGTAGGGCTGCATGGCAATGTCTTCAAGCCCCACACCGGCACCAAGACTTCCGTCCTCATCGTCCAGAAATGGGATGCCAAACTCTGCCCCAAGAAGGACGACTACCCGATCTTCTTCGCCACCATGCAGGAACCGTCCAAGGACAACTCCGGCGAGAAAATCTTCCTCAAGAAAAAGGATCTCCCTGCCAAAAAGGAACCCGTTAGGAAAGGCATCGCCGCCGATGTCATCAATACTTACACGGCCACGCCCACCGACCGCGACGAATACGTGCTCGATTACCACGGTCACCTCATCGTCAAGCACGACCTCTTCAGCCACGAGGGCATCACCGGCGACGGCATCGCCGAAGCCTTCCAGGAATTCGCCAAACGGGAGGGCCTTTCGTTCGCGCCGGGAAAAAGGTAAGCCCCTTCAACAAAGCCAAATACGAGGCTTTGTTGAAGGGGCTGGAAATCAGCGAGATCAATCTGTCCGCGCACCTTGATCGGAACGAACACTTCCGCCTGGATGCGGAATTTCGAAACAAGGATTCGCTCCGGTTCGAAACGTTGATTTTCAAAAAGGGTGCCAAGACCTTTGGTGAATGTTCGCCCGAGATTCTCCATCCTCAGGAAATCCAACGGAACTACGTTGAAGAAAGCGAGGGTGTCTGGTTTTTCAGAGCCCAGAACATCAGGCCTCTCCAAATCAGCAAATCCAACCAAGTCTATATCAGTTTTGAAGATGCCGATCGCCTAAAACGCAACACCATCCTACATAGCGACGTTCTGATGACCCGAACCGGAGCCAATGCTGGCGACTGCGCGGAGTTCAGAATTCGTGAAAAAGCGATCGCTTCTTCCCACACATTCATCATACGTCAGAAGACGTATTTTCCATCCTTTCTTGCTGTATTCCTCAATACCCAGCCCGCTTTGAATCTGATCTTCCGGGGAAGATATGGCGGTGCCCAGCCAGAGATAGCTCCATACTATCTTAAGCAAATTCCGATTCTCAACTCTTCAACCAGATTTCAGCAGCGGATCACAGACATAGTCCACAAAGCCGACGAATCTGAAAAGAACTCCGCCAAAATTCAATACCAGGCTGAGAATGCGACTATATCAGCTCTTGGTCTCGACTCCTGGCAAGTGCCTGATCCGTTGACGTATGAATGCAGTTTGAGAACAGCAGTTGAATCAGGCCGCCTGGATGCCGAGTTCTTCCGAACCAAGTTCGACGCGCTTCGGGACAAACTGGGGGAGCAATCGGAACTCGTCAGTCTCGGAGATATTGCGTTGGTGACGAATGGCAAGACTGTGCCATACGACGAGAACGGCACTGTGCCGATTGTTCGTTCTGGAGACTTGAGTGACATTTCGAGTCACGAGAATCTTCTGCGTGCCATTCCTTCGGAGGACATCTTTTTTCTCAAGAAAGGCGATGTTCTGATTTCATCCATTGGTTTCGGTTCGATTGGGAAAGTCCAAGTATTCGACCTCGATATCCCCTGCGGAGCCGTTAGCGAAGTCACTGTAATCCGCACCGACAAGATCAACCCCTACTTCCTTTGTTCCTACCTTCGATCCGTTGCCGGACAACTCCAGTTTGAACGCTGGACCACGGGTGCCACTGGCCAGCTCCATCTTTATCCCCGCGATGTTCGCCTCATATTTGTCCCGCAAGTTTCGCATGCTGTTCAGGTTGAAATCGAATCACACTTCATGGATGCCGCAGCCAAACGCGCGAACTCCAAGTCCCTGCTCGAACGCGCCAAGCGCGCCGTCGAGATCGCCATTGAAGAGAGCGAGGAAACCGCGCTCGCCTACCTCGATGGCAAGCACTACCTCGCCGACGAGTTGCTGCCCAAGCTCTTCGGTCCGAGCCGCCACTATATCGACCTCGCCACCGTCCAGCGCACCATCGAGGCAGAGTCTCTCGTTTATGAGGCCACCACCATCAATCGCTACCTCCACGAGTGGACCCGCGAGGGCCGCATCCACGATGCCGGGCGCGGCTGGTATTCCAACCTGCCCCACGCCTTCCATGCCGTTCTGGAAACGCCACCAGTGCCGGAGCTTGAAAAACTCCTCAAAAAGAAATTCCCGCTGTTAGAATTCACCGTCTGGAGCACGCGCCAGCTCACCACGTTTTTCCATCACTACGCCGCCCGCCACGCGACGTTCCTGATGGTGGATCGCGATGCCATGGATACGGTGGCCGATGCCCTGTCGAAGGCCGGTCACCACGTCGTCATTCACCCGTTAGCCGACGCGGCAAAAAAATTCGCCCTCACCCAGAACGAAACCATCATCCTCCGCCCGCGCCTCAGCAGCGACCACAAGGAACCGCACGCTCCCATCGAGCAAATGCTCGTGGATCTCCACCACGAAATCCAGAAACTCGGCCTCTTCGATCTCTCGGAATTCCAGAGTGTTTTCTCAAACCTCTCCAACCGCTACCGCCTCAACATCCCCGCGCTCAAGCGCTACGCCGAGCGCCGGAAGACCGATTCCACCGAACTCCTCAAACTCGGCGGTATCATCTAACGAAGGCCATGATCATTCAAGAGCTCGGTCGGACGGATTCTTGTTGGGGAGCACACGCGCCTCGCGTGTTGTCTCTGGCGCCCTCGCCAGAGACTTGCGTCGCACGAGGATCGACGACGTTTTCGGCGAGGGCGCCAAAAACCACCTGCGAGGGCGCAGGTGCTCCCCCAAGAACTTCATTCCACCCACTGAATCGCCACAAGCCATGATCCCGCCAGACCGTCACACGCCGGAATGGATCGTCGCCCAGCAGGCGCGTCTTGGCATGGCGGATCCCATCATTCTGGAAAAGGCCATTTTTGCCCTGATCCTGCTCGATTTGTTAGCCCGGACGGATCTCGACTTCGTCTTCAAAGGCGGCACCGCCCTTCTGCTGCACCTGCCCCGGCCCAACCGGCTTTCCATCGATATCGACATCGTTTGCAGCGAGCCGAAACCGGACTTCGAATCCTCACTCGATGAGCTCCTTGACCCAAGCCCCTTCCTCCGGTGGGACGAACAAACCCGTGGCGAACGCGGGCTTCCCGGCCGCCGTCACTACCGTTTCCATTTTCAATCTCCCACGCAGGGACAGGAAATGCACATTCTGCTCGATGTGATCACCGAGCCGAACGTGCTGATCCATCTTGCAGATCGTCCGGTCAACACCTCGTTCCTGGATATCACCGAGCCCATCACGGTGAAAACCCCACGGTTGGAATCCTTGCTCGCCGACAAACTCACCGCCTTCGCTCCCGGCAGCATCGGCGTTCCCCTTACCGCACAATTCAGCCACAGGTCATCAAACAACTCTTCGACATCGCCCAACTCTACGATCACGCACGCGAGCTTGCCATTTTGGCGGAGGACAATCGAAACGCGTTCCAAGCCGAGGCGAGATACCGTGGATTCACCGGATCTTACGCCGACTATCTCGACGACGTGATCCAAGCGGCCTTCCACCTTTGCGCACTTGATTTAAAAGGCGCACCCAAAGATCGCGAAGAAGAAAACCGTCTCTACCGCCGCGGCATCGTTCAACTTGGCAACCATCTGGTCTCCGCGTCATTCCGGCTTCCTGAGGCCAAGATCGCCGCTGCCAAGGCAGCGAGGCTCGCCATGATCCTCAAGACCGGGGCCTTTGAATTGCCACTCCCGGGGTTCGATCCGGCTTTGGCAATGGACCTCCGGGAACGCAACCTCGAAGGGCCGTTTGCCTGCCTTAACCGACTGAAGAGTTTCGCGCCGGAAGTTTTTTTCTATTGGATCTGATTACATTTTACGTCGATCAGGGCAACCCGAGAAGCCGTAATGCGCGCCCTGCCAGATCCACCGCCCCGCCCGCCAAGGTCGAGTCGATGTATGACCCGGAAAACTTCGCCCTCTCCGCCTCGCGGGCGTTCACGACGAGATGACCTCACAACTTGAGGATTGCTAGAACGAATAACGCCACCAATGTCAATCGAGTCATGTTTATTTCAGGAATCCGCAGGCTTACAAAGCCTAACAAGCATACTCTTTCTCGGATCATCCAAGAAGGGCGGCGACCACGGCCAACAAAAGGCGGCGAAAGAAAAACCAAAGGATCAAAATGAGCCTTTGGTTTCAACCGCCGAAATCATCCGCCAAGGAAACCGGAGTCTCCCCAGCAACCGTGAAGCGGGACGCGAAGTTTGCCGAGGCCGTCGCAGGATTGGGAACAACTTGGGACCAATGAAATTTTTCCAACGTAAAATCCCGGAGCTTTTCAGCTTCGGGACTCATTGAAAATCAACGGAAAGTGCTCGAAAGAGGACTCGAACCTCCACAGGTTACCCTACTAGATCCTTAGTCTAGCGCGTCTACCAATTCCGCCATCCGAGCATCCGGTTGGGTGGGCGGCTTTGTTACGTTCTGGGCCAAACTTTGGCAAGAAAATCTTGGAAAAAATTCGCCACTGCCATTTGGGAATGCCTGATGAGAGGCGGCGCGAGCCGAACGAGGAGAATTGCAATGAATTGACTAATAAGGACGTTTTGACTATAAGGCTTGATGCCATGGATGCCGTCCTTTGATTCCGTTCGGAGGCGATAAACCCACCGATAAAAGGCGGCCCTCAGTAACGCAAGTCACTGAGGGCCAATAAGTGGAGGCGAGGGGAGTCGAACCCCTGTCCGAAACGCCGTCAACACTGGCATCTACACGTTTAGCATGATGTCTGGAGTTTCGGATGGACTGGGCCCTCATGCAGCGTTGCCCATCCTAGAAACCTGTTTGATCTCGGAAAGTGGCCCGGTTCCCCGACCTCAATCCCAGCCTGCTAAGTGTTCGCCATCCCCCTCAGCAGGTGTCGGGGTTCTGACGTGGTCGTCAATTAAGCGGCCAGTGCGAGCTCGTTAGAGTTTGCATTTATTTGTTTTGAGCGGCTTTTTAAAGAGGCCAACCGTTCAACCTCTACGTGCAACCAGCGCGTCAGACATCCCGTCGAAACCAGAACGCCCCCGTCACTTGTGACGCCGGTAGGATGCACCCGCCGGGAAAATTATCAATCGGAATTATCCATCGGTCCGGTGACTGGCTCGGCGAGCGGGGTGATCAGCCCGGTATCCAACCGGTAAATCCAGCTATGGATCGAAATTTTCTGCCCACGTTCCCAAGCGTCCTCGAGGATCGTGGTGCGGGCGACGTGGCTGGCCTGCGAGCGGACATTGAGCTCGCACAGACGGTCCACGGCGGCGTCAGTGTCCAGCGCTGCGAGTTCAGCACGATGGGTCCGGCTGAGCGAGCGGATGCCAGCCAACCAGTTGTCGATCATGCCATGGCGGAAGTTTTCCAACGCCGCCCTAACACCTCCGCAACCGTAGTGGCCGCAGATGATGATGTGGCGGATTTTCAGGACATCGACTGCGTATTGAATGACCGCCAACACGTTAAAATCCGTTTCCGCGACGACGTTGGCGACGTTGCGATGGACAAATATCTCACCCGGCGCGAGGCCGGTGATTTGATTGGCGGGGACGCGGCTATCCGAGCAGCCAATCCAGAGATATTCCGGGGACTGCTGATTTGCCAACTTGCGGAAAAAATCGGGATCATGTGCGTTGATCGAGTCCGCCCAAGCGCGGTTGTTTGACAAAAGATGTGTGAGGCGTTCCATGGTGATTTGTTGCTGGCGTTACTCTGGAGGCATCGGCTTTTCCCGTCCAATGCGAAATCACCTGATCCGCCCTGATGAGGGATTCATTTCCCCAATGAAAATCTCGACGCCCGGCAGGCTGGCAATTTAGGTTCGCCACCGCGTGTCCGAATCCACATCCCACCCGAACGATCCGCTGCACGGCGTGACCCTGGAAACCGTGCTGCGCGGGGTGGTGGACCGTCATGGCTGGCGAGAAATGAGCGAGCAGATCCCGATCCGCTGTTTCATGTTCGATCCGACCATCAAATCCAGCCTGACTTTTTTACGAAAAACGCCGTGGGCAAGAAAACGCTTGGAGGATTGGTATGTCTATGACGCGATCCGCGACCGCTCCATTTCCCGAACTAACGAAAACCTATGAAATTTCTCCTATCGCTCGCCCTGCTCTGCGCCACCGGCATCGCTCCCACCCATGCCGCACCGGGCCTCAAGGACGCCAAACGCATCGTCATCCTCGGCGACAGCATCACCTATGCCGGCGACTGGGTGACGGACCTTGATGCTTGGCTCGGCTCGCAGGGAGCCACGGCGGAAGTCATCAATCTGGGCCTCTCTAGTGAGACCGCCACCGATCTAACACCCACTGAGCAGCAAGAAACCCACATCAGCAAGTATGGCTTCCCGCGCCCCACGATCAGCGAGCGGATCGGGCGCATTTTGGAAAAAACCAAGCCCGACTGGGTGATGGCCTGTTATGGCATGAATGACGGTTCATCGCTGCCTCAGAACGACGAGGGTTTCGCTCGGTTTTGCAAGGGCATGGAAACCCTGAAATCCCAGATGGAGAAGACCGGAGTGAAGCGGGTGGTCTTTCTAACACCACCTGTGCAGGACGCCGGACCGGCCAAGCCACCCAGCAAGCATGATGAAATGCTCACGCGCTTCTCAGAGTGGCTGATCGGTCAGCGCAAGACCGGCTGGGAAGTGGTCGATCTGCACGGGCCGATGCGGGCGGTGCTGGACGAAAAACGCATGACCGAGCCGAATTTCCGATTTTCAGGCGACGGCGTACACCCCAACCGCGAGGGCCACGATCTGATGGCGAAACAGGTGATCACCTATCTCTCTTCTGCCTCGGAAACCACCACCTTCTTCACGAGTTCACCTTATCTGCAAGCGCCCTTGCGGGACTTGTTCAAGCAGCGGATGGAAGTGCGGCGCAATGCTTGGCTGACCTTCACCGGCCACACCCGGCCGGGCGTCGCTAAGGGCCTGCCCATGGCGGAGGCCGACGTAAGAATCGCCGAGCTAACAGCAAAGATTCAAGCTCAGGAAATCGCGGCACAAAAGGTGAAATAGGCCATCTCCAACGGATCAGTCGTGGGGACTGTTCCAGACACGGGGCAGGGCTTCCGGCTCGCTGGGATTTTCCGGTGAATGGGATTTGTGCAGGGATTTTTCTTCGAGAAAGGCCGCCCACTCCTCGTCGTAACTGGTGTACCAAGAGGTGCGTGAATGAGTGAAATCAACGGACAACTGCGGGGTGGTTCTCGCAGTGGTTGGGAAATCCGAGCGGGTTCCGGTGGCTTGGTTGAGGTAAGCATTCATGGTTATTTCGGGATCCTTTCATTTGAGTTGAAACTACCCTGCTTACTACACGTCACGGAGATAAAAAGCCAGAGGATTCTTCGTGATCTTTTCGTTTGCGGGTAAAATGGGAAGGAGTTGCCAGATGCGGAAATCCGGTATTTCCTAGCCGCCATGTCTGACATCAAACTCACACTCCACACCACCGCAGGCGACATCGACGCCACGTTTTTCGCCTCGAAGGTGCCAATCACCTGCGCGAACTTCCTCAACCTCGCCAGCCGGGGCTACTACGACGGCGTCGCCTTCCATCGGGTGATCGCCAATTTCATGATCCAGGGCGGCGATCCGACTGGCACCGGCTCCGGTGGCCCGGGCTATAAATTCGCGGATGAAATCGACCACTCGCTCAAACACACCAAGCCAGGCATTTTCTCGATGGCCAATGCTGGCCCGAACACCAATGGCAGCCAGTTCTTCATCACCCACCTCGCCACTCCGCATCTCGATGGCAAGCACGCCGTATTCGGCGAAGTGACCCAAGGCCAGAACGTGGTAAACAAGATCGCGAAGGGCGATAAAATCATCTCCATCACGATCCACGACGACACCGCCGCGCTATTCGCCTCGCAACAGGATCATGTTGAGCATTGGAACTCGATTCTGGATCGCTGAACGGACTGCGATTTCATTTTAGTCAGCATTGACTAACAATCAACATTTTCCCTTCCCGCTCTAACACGACGGGACGGGAATCTTTTTTTATGATTGTTAGTCATTGATTTGCAATAATTTACAAGATGATTGAGCGAAGGCTTCTGCTTGTCAAATCCCCCCACGTGATCGCGTAACTTACACGGCATCATTTGATTTCCAGTGGATTCCGGTGTTCATTTCCTCCGTCGTCCGCAAGGACTGACAACCTCCCCCCAACTCCATGAAACATCACCATTCCCCCCATGGTGGCCGTTTGATGATGGGCTTGCTTGCAGGCCTGTGCTCATTGAACACCAGCCACGCCATCGACATTCCAACTGGCACACTCGGTGTGGATCGCACCTTGGTCCGCGTCGGCACGAACTCGAACCTCAACTGGCAAATCCAATACCCGACGCCCCTCGTCACCGATGTGGTATCGGTATCCTCCACCACCGGCACGATCACCCCGAAGGTCGCGATGAACATGCGAGTCCGCACGCTCGGTGTGGCCTTCCAATCCGGTTCGACACTCCTACCCTGCGAGGGCCAGTGGTCCAAAAACGGCAGCGCCTTCACCCGCTTCTTCTATGGCATCGGCACTGCGGTGGATCCGACAAAGGTCCTCATCGACACCCCCGTCGCCGCGAACGACAAGATCAACTTCGGTGGCCGCGGCTGGAGCGGCTCGTCATGGTTCCCCTTCCACGACACGACCAAGGCCGACCAATACGTCATCGTCCTGAAAAACGGCGACAGCGCGCCGAGTTACGCACCGGCCTACAGCCAGACCAGCGCCAAGGGCTTCTTGGCTCCCTACATCGACACCGCTGGTAAAATCAATATCGGTTCCCGCGATCTGATCATCCTTTGGGAATGCTCCACTGCTGCCCCCGGCACGACGTATTTCGACATGCAGGATCTCGTGGTCCTCGTCACGTTCCAGTAAATTCATTCAGCCTGACACTCCCCCCGTGAAAGCCACCCTAATCCTGTGTGCAATGGCCAACTGTGCCTTTGCCAGACCACCTGTCCTCGACCGCGTCGATGGGAAAACCATCGAGAAGCTGCAAGCTTCGACGCCCATGACCTACTTGCAAAGGCCGGGTGTAAGTATGGCCAGTGCCCCGCACTCCGCGCCGCAGCCGCAGTCGATCATCAAACAATCGACCATCCTCCAAAAGGGCAAAAACTGGACCCTCGTCCCCGTTGGCGCGGTGGTCTATACGCCAAGCGCCCTCAATGCCCTGGTCGGCACCCGGCCAGTCGGCGTCCTGCTACCCTGGTCGGAATTTCTAGCGAAGAACATGGCCTGGATCACCACCACCGAGGTGAGTTACGAACAAGCCTCAGGCTCAGATCAGCTCCCCGCCACACGGGTCGCCTTCTGGGCGAAGCAGGACAAGGTCGTAGTCGCCGTCCATCAGGGCGGCCCGATCTCAGCTCACATTTCCTACAAAAATCAAGCCGTCACCCAACGATGAAACTCGTCAGCCTCATCCTCGCCCTCGCCTCACTCAACACCTTCGCGCAGTCCTCTGCCTATGTGAACTTCGTCCGCCAGATCCAGCAGGGCACCAACGTCGTCTGGGACATGCCCGTGGCCGCTGTCGGCACCGCGCCATCCGCCCTCACTCTCGGCTCTGGCGGGGCCTTGTTCCAGCTCTGGACCGTCGAGCAAACCACGGCCAAGGACTACCTCCTCGACCAGAAACTCGTCGGGGCCTACCTGCCCACCGCCGACATCACCATCAAGACCCTCGACCCCTACGCCCCTTGGCCACGCACCCGGGTGGACCAACCCTTCAGCGTGACCATTAACGTAAATGGTTTGCTCACCGGTGCCGGCCTGCCTGACGCCGCCACCAAGGTTTTGCTAGAGCAACACATTCAAAACTACGCCGCCGGCCAAACCACGCTCGACCCCGCAGTCGTCGCTACCAACTCTCCTTTCAGCACTGGCTACCTAACATCCAACGGCATCAATAAGCTCAACTTCGCCTGCTCCTCGCTCAAGGCCACCGATCCCACCAAGGCCACGGGCGAAGAACACTTCATCGTTAAAGCCTTGGCCGACAGCACCATCACCCAGAGCCAGATTGCCTCGGCCCACGTGCAGGTTCTGCCCATCGCCTCCGGTGCCATCTCCGGCATCACTTCCGGCCAACAGTTCCGGTTCCAAATCCCTACCATCCAGCTCACCCTCAATGACCTCTATCCTCGCAGCGACACCTATTTCATGCTCTACCCCGGCACCTCGATCAATGGCGTGACCGGCACCCCGGTCCTTGCCTACCCAATGGACCGCGACACCACCCAGAGCACGCAGCTCACCTGTAGCAATCTCGCTTCCGCGGTAACGAAAAGCGGCACCTACACCGTCGCCCTCATCAGCAGCACCGTCTATGGCACGGAACTGCTCGCCCCCCCCATCACCTTCACCGTCAATAACACGATCTCGGTCCATGCCACCTTGACCGATTTCTCGAATTGATTCGAGCCGCACCCCAAAGATTCCCCCCGCAAAACAACCGGTCGGCGTGACCCGAGGATCGAGTTCCCCCCTCGCGATGATCCTCCTGATCCGCCGGCCGGTTCGTTTTCCGGCCCAGGTGCTTGGGGAGAAATCCGGCTTCGGAGTTTACTAACAGGCCCATGCCTGATGGCCGGTCGTGATAGCACGGAGTTAAGCTCGAACCGTGGCTAGTGCGTCTCGCACCAGACCGTGCTCGGAGTATATTGCCAGTCGTGTTCGGCATCGCTTTTTCGAATACGGGCTCAGCCACATGCCATTCGGCCTCGCCCTGTGTCATTACCAAGTCCGTTGGTAATCCGGCGGCTCAACGTCCTTGCTCGTGCTCGTGCGAGAGCGGTGGGGCCGGCGCAGCGGGAGGATTACCTTGGCGGCTTTCTGCCTCCGCTCTGAAGCGGCGGAGTTGGCCGCGAAGTTCATCGAGTTCACGGCGCATTTTTTCCATGTCGCCATTGTTGTCGGGCGCGCCTTTGGTTTCACTATTATGGCGCGCTTCGGCTTCCAATCTTGTGGCTTCTTTGTCCGCCTTCTCGGCCTGCTCTTGGAAACCGGCGGCTTTAAGATGCTCTGCTGCTTGTTTCAAATGCCGGGCCTTTTCCATCGCAGGCTGAGCCGCAGCATCCTGCCGCATGCCGCCGGGCTTCACGTCCTTACTTCCCGGACCCATGCCCATGCCACCGGGCCTCATGCCGAAACCACCACGGTTCATGCCGAAACCACCACGATTCATGCCGAAGCCACCACGGTTCATGCCGAAGCCACCGCGCTTCATACCAAAGCCACCTTGCCTCATGCCCATGCCACCTCGGCCCATCGCCATTCCGCCGGGTCTCATGCCCATCCATCCATTGCCGCCACGCTGATTTTGAAAGGATCGGTTCGGTCCTGGGCCGGCTTCTGCTGCCGCAGATGGGCGCTTTTCAGGCGCGGCTTCCGGCTTCTTGGCGTTTCCATCCGGCCTTCCCATCATCCTCCTCCACATCGGTCTGTCTTCCATGGCTTGCGGACCGAACGCTCTACCAGGAGCTCCCGGACGCGCACCCCCGGGGGCTTCATGTTGGTGTGGCGGTGGAGGCGTCGCCGCTCTTTGATGCCAGTCCTGCGCATGCAGTGCGGGTGAGGAAATCATCCATCCGCCGAGAACGGCGGCTCCAAAAACAATCCGTGAGGTTTTCATAATGCAGTGAGGTTACGGTTCCAATTGAACTGACCATCCAACCCGGGAAACCCCGACAAGTTGCACCCCCATTTCCGATCGCTCATGCATCAGATGAACCGCAACTCCATTGATCAACCATCAACAACCAAACAAACGGGCTGCCATTGCCGGCAGTCCGTTTGTGTTTTATTCTGGATCCAATCGCTGCCACATTTTCCGAGCTGACGGCGCGGGTGCATGATCTGGATTTTTTACCGGAGCAAAACTAGACAATCCCCCGTCGCCCGGCATGATTTCACCCTTTCCACCAATCCCATCCCCATGTCCGATTTCCTCGTCATCCCACGTCAAGACCACGACTCGCTCGTTGCCAAAGCCTACCAATCCCACGGCTACACTCCCCAAGAGTCCGCCGAAGGCGCGAAACTCGCCGCCGAGGCCGCCCGCCACGGCATCCGCACGCACCACGCACTCAAGGCTCTGCACCTGGATCACCTCTTCGGCTCCAAGGCCGGGGGCTGCGTGCCCGGCGCGGAAATCGAGGTCCTGCCGTCCCGTTTCCCCGCCTCCGAACGCTGGAACGCGAACAAAAAACTCGGCCAATCCGTCGCCTACCGCGCGATCGACCGCGCCATCGAACTGGCCGACCAATACGGCATCGCCCAGATCGCCGTGGACAATTGCTTCCACTACCTCTGGGGCGGCGGCTACGTCATGGAAGCCGCCGAGCGCGGCTACTACGCTTATACGAACTGCACTTCCACTCTAGCAGAAGTCGTCCCGTTCGGCGGGAAATTCCCCACCCTCGGCACCAATCCGCACTCGTGGGGCATTCCAGCCTGTGAAAAAGGCGGAGTCCCCATCGTCATGGACTGGGCCACCGCCACCGTCGCGATGGGTCGCGTCCAAGCACTGAAGCGCGAAGGAAAATCCCTGCCTCCCGGGGCCGCAGTGGATAAAGACGGCAAGGCCACCACCGATCCTAACGAGGTCGCCGCCCTCCTCCCCTTCGGCGGCCACAAGGGCTACGGCATGTGCCTGCTCAACGAAATCTTCGGCGGCCTCATCGGCGGCTCCATCCCCACGCTGCGCGGTCGCAAGTTGGAAATCCCCGGCGAGAAAAACACCTCTGCCTTCTATTTCCAAATCGTTCACCCCGAGGCTCTATCCGGTGGAAATTTCGCCCATGGCCGCAGCCAGATGGAGAACCTCAAAGCCGTCATCGACGACGTCCTCGGCCATGGCAACGACGGCGCGATGCTTCCCGGCCAAATCGAAGCCGGCTTCCGCAAACGTTCCGACGCCGCCGGTGGCCTCCTCTTCACCGAGGCGGAAATTGCGGAGTTCAACGAAATCGCCACCGAACTCGGCGAACCGACCTGGGACATCAGCAAGCTGGCGAGGGCTTAAATAGCGCATGTCCTCATTGCCGCGACTGTTGATTCTGCTCCACCTCACCGCTGTGGTGGCGCAGGCGGAACCCGCCGACGTTTCAGCGGATCTCGCCCGTTTCATGCAGGATGGGAAAATTCCGGGCCTAGCCGCCGCTGCCGTGCTCAATGGGCAAATCATCGCCGCCGGAGCTGCGGGGATGCGGAAAACCGGCGATCCCACACGGGTCACCGTGAACGACATTTTCCACCTCGGCTCCTGCACCAAGTCGATGACCGGAACCCTCGCCGCCATGTTGGTCGCCGATGGGAAAATCAAGTGGACCAGCACCGTCGCGGAGATTTTCCCGGACTTCACGATCCACCCCGGCTTCAAGTCCGCCACGCTCCTGCAAATGACCTCCAACAGCGGCGGCGTGGCCCATGACTTCCCGCCCGAGCTCTGGGCGCAAACCGTCGCCAGGCGCCAGGATCCCGAATCCAAACAACGCCTCGAACTCGTCCGCGCCGTGTTAGCCAGCCCGCCCGACTACCCGCCCGGCACCAAGAATGTCTATTCGAACGGCGGCTTCACCATCGCGGGTGCCATGTTGGAAAAAGTCAGCGGCCAGTCCTACCAGGATCTCATCCGCGAGCGCTTGTTCAATCCGCTCCACTTGGATTCCGCTGGTTTCGGGATGCCCGCGACTCCTGGGAAAATCAATCAACCCTACGGCCACCTCCGCCGTCTCGGTATCCTTACCGCCGTCCCACCCGGCCCGGATGCGGACAACCCACCCGCCCTCACCCCGGCGGGCCGCGTCCACCTCTCCATCCTCGACTTTGCGAAATACGCGGATTTCCACCTCGGGCGGCTGCCGAATTCCCCGCTGGATCGCAAATCTCTCGACTTTCTCCACACACCGGTCGCGCCCGCCAAGGACTACGGCGTCGGCTGGATCATCGTCCAACGCCCGTGGGCTGGCGGCACTGCCCTCAGCCACAACGGCACAAACACGATGAACTACGCGGTCATGTGGCTGGCTCCGGAGAAACAATTCGCCGCCGTCGCAGCCTGCAACATTGACGACGGCATCGGTGCCAAAGCCTGCGATGACGCGGTGAGTTTCCTGATCGGGAAATTTTTGAAATAGCCCAGTTGGGCGGCGCATGTTTTCCACACTCTTTCTCGCACGCGTGCATGATTCCTGCTTCATTGCCGCCCGATGCAGGCGGAACAACAGCGACTCAGCGATGATCAGACACGCGAAAAAAGATGGCGGCGCTGGGGGCCATTCCTCAGCGAGCGGCAATGGGGGACGGTGCGCGAGGACTACTCGGACCATGGCAACAGTTGGGCGAGTTTCCCGCATGACCACTCGCGCCGCCGGGCCTATCGCTGGGGGGAGGACGGCTTGCAGGGGTGGTCGGACCGCCAATGCCGGATGTGTTTTGCGCCGGCCCTCTGGAACGGCCAGGACACGATTCTCAAGGAACGGCTTTTTGGCCTCGGCGGAAACGAGGGAAATCACGGGGAAGACGTGAAGGAATGCTACTACTACCTGGATTCCACGCCCACCCATTCCTACACCAAGGCGCTCTACAAATACCCCCAGGCCATGTATCCCTACACGGCGATTCGCGAGGAAAACCAACGCCTCGGTCGTCATGGACCCGAGATGGAACTCGCCGATATGGGACTGTTTGCCGATGGAAATTATTTCGACGTCCTCCAAGAAGTCGCCAAGCGCACGCCGGAAGACATCCTCTGGCGCATCACCGTGACGAACCACGGGAAAAAAGCCGCCCCGCTCCACATCTTGCCGACACTCTGGTTCCGCAATGTCTGGAGTTGGGGGGAAAACCGCGAATCCCCGCTCAAAAAACCCAGCATCACCCGCGATGGCGATGGCGTGACCGCCCAACACGAATCCCTCGGCGATTACCGGATGCTCGTGGATTCCCCGGATTTCCCGAATAGCCCGCCCTGGCTCTTCACCGAGAACGAGACGAATTTCCGCACCGTCTTCGGCACGGAAAATCCCACTCCCTACGTCAAGGACGCCTTCCACCGCTATCTGATCCAAGGCGAGCAAACTGCCGTCTCACCCACCCCTTCAGGCACCAAGGCGGCGGCACATTTGAAATTCGTCATCAAACCCGGTCAGACGATCACCGTCCGCTGCCGCCTGCACGCGGTGAAAGAATTTAACGGCATCAGCGGCTTTACAGGCTTCGATGAAATTTTCGCCGAGCGCATCCGAGAGAGCGACGCTTTCTACGAAGAGGTTATCCCCAAGGCCATTTCCCCGGAAGAACGCATGATCTGCCGCCAAGGCTACGCCGGGCTGTTATGGACCAAGCAGTTTTTCTACTACGTCGTCGATGACTGGCTGAAGGGCGACAACAACGCCCGCCCCTCAGAAGCACGCTTGAAGGGCCGCAACGCCGACTGGCAAAACATCTTCGCCCGCGACATCCTCTCCATGCCGGACAAGTGGGAGTACCCGTGGTTCGCCGCTTGGGACACCGCGTTCCACATGATCCCCTTCGCGGGCATCGACCCCGCATTCGCGAAAAACCAACTGCTGCTCCTCCTGCGCGAGTGGTACATGCACCCGAACGGCCAACTCCCCGCCTACGAGTGGAATTTCTCCGACGTAAATCCCCCGGTCCACGCTTGGGCCGTCTGGCGGGTCTATAAAATCGCCGATCCCAAGGGTAGCCGCGACCTGCTTTTTCTCGAACGCGCCTTCCAGAAATTGCTGCTCAACTTCACCTGGTGGGTCAATCGCAAGGACGTGGAAGGCCGTCACGTCTTCGGCGGCGGCTTCCTCGGCCTCGACAACATCGGGGTCTTCGACCGCTCGCACGCCCTGCCCGGCGGTGGCCACCTCAATCAAGCCGACGGCACCGCATGGATGGCCTCGTTTTGCCTTACCATGCTCGCCATGTCGCTCGAACTCGCCTTGGAAAAACCAGCGTACGAGGACATCGCCTCCAAGTTTTTCGAGCACTTCGTCAATATATGCGACGCCATCAACTCGCTCGGCGGCACCGGCCTGTGGGACAACACCGACGGCTTCTACTACGACCAACTCATCATCAATCACCGCGAGCCGATCCCCTTGCGCATCCGCTCGCTCGTCGGCCTCTTGCCGATGTGCGCTGTCACGGTCCTCAAGCAAAAAACCATCGACGCCCTGCCGCATTTCCGCAAACGCATGGACTGGTTCCTGGTCAACCGCCCCGATTTGCTGAAATACATCACCGTCCGCCGCGTCTCGGGAAATAAAAACCCCGGTCGCTGCTTGCTCGCCATCCCGTCCGAGGAACGCCTGCGCCAGAGCCTCGCCTACATGCTCGATCCCAAGGAATTTCTCTCCCTCTTCGGCATCCGCTCACTCAGCAAGGCGCATGGCGCGAAACCCTTTGTCTTCGAGCACGGCGGCCAGCGCCACGAAGTCCCCTACACTCCCGGCGAGGCGACGACCGACATGTTCGGCGGCAATTCCAACTGGCGCGGCCCCGTCTGGTTTCCCATCAATTTCCTCATCATCGAGGCGCTCGAACGCTACGACTACTTCTACGGCGACACCTTCAAAATCGAATACCCCACGGGCTCCGGGAAACTCGCCACCCTGCGCGAAGTCGCCATCGACCTCTGCGACCGCCTGATCTCCCTCTTCCTCCCCGATGAAAAAGGCTACCGCCCCTGCTTCGGCGACGCCTACCGTTACAGCGATGTCTCCCACTGGCAGGATCTGTTATTGTTTCACGAATACTTCCACGCGGAAACCGGCGAAGGCCTCGGCGCCTCTCACCAAACCGGCTGGACCTCCCTCGTCGTCCGCCTCGTCCGCGAGCGCCGCGAGAAACTCATGACCCCCAGCGACCCCACCCGCCACACCGTCATCCAATCTTTCCCAGAAAAACCCACCGACCCCTCAAATGTCCTGCCATAATCAGCGGATGACAGAGGTGAGGCCATTAGTCTTGTGCCGAACGTTTGATGTCTGCCGATGACCGGCGGTTGTTTAGTGGTAGAATTGGCGATTGTGGGGCTTATCGGTCATTCGGTGCGACGGCTTGTGTGTGCCGAGCATGGGCACGTTGTAAATGGGGTTCAAGTCCCTTGCAGGAATACCAAACATGAAAATGAAGAAACTACCACCAGAGGCCACCCCAGTCTTTGCATGATTTCTACATGTGATTTCCCCACCCGCGTGGGGATGGCCCGATGAAACGTGGGCAAGATGCCCACGCTCCTTGGATTTTCCCGCCCGTGTGGGGAGGGCGCGATTCGTGATCGGTGACACGCAGGGAATCATTCACCCTAAAAAGGAAAATGGGCGTGTTCGTGGGGCACCTTTGAGCAAGGCGTTTGATGGCGGGTCCGGATGATGGCAAAGGGATCGGTTTTCACCCGCTGAGCAGGAGCGCGGCCTCGTCCGGCAGACCGGGCAGCCAT
>JANXMQ010000134.1 GCA_025354565.1 Akkermansiaceae bacterium | reverse complement strand
GGCGGGTTGGCGAGCCGCTTGCCCAGCACCGCGTCGAGGTTGACCATGGACGGGTGCCCCTGCCCCCGGGGCTTGCCGACGAGATTTTCCATCAGATAGAGCGAGAATAGATTGCACGTGACCTCGACCTGGCCCTCGAAGAGTGACTTGCTGATCTGATCAGGGCTGTGCTTGATTCTCGACGTGCCTCGAACTCGTCTTTGATGAGGCCGACCATCACTTTCGGGCGAGTCCTTTACCGGCTTTTCCTTTCTGCGGCGAGACGTTGAGCTTGGGAAGGTCGATAGCCACGTTCACCATGGTTGCGAGCCAGTTCCTTGCTGATGGTGCCTTGGCTGAATCCGATGGCTTGCGCGCGATCTCGTCCTGGTTTTTTCCGGCTTGATTCATGTTGGCGATCACTTTACGGTTTTCCGCACAATGGCGGTAATATTTGTTATTCACAGTCAGTTTGTTGTAAAACCAGACTGAACGAATCCCCGCCTCTGCCTATCTAACCTTTATTCGCTAACAATCTGAAACCGCCCTCCCAAAACCCGGTCTTTTCCGGATAAACATGTTCGAGCTTCCTTGTCGACAATACCAACGCCCTTTTTCGGTCAAAAGACCTCTTTATTCGCCATGGAAATCATGGCAGTCCTCCGCTAGGAGCAAATTATTCATCAAATAACTGCAATCAAAAATAATGAAAAAAATAAAAAAGTATATAATGTTAGGGTTGGCTCTGGGTGTAAGCGGAAGCGCGATGGCCAAGCCGGTGAAGGTGTTCATCATGGCGGGCCAGTCAAACATGGAAGGGCATGCCAGAATCGAGACCTTTGATTACATCGGTGATGATCCGGCCACGGTGCTGTTGCTGAAAAAAATGCGCAATGCCGATGGCACGCCCAAGGTTTGTGATCATGTATGGATATCCTATGGGGACAGAGTGGGCAAACTGACCGCCGGCTTCGGCTGCTCAACCAACGAGATTGGCCCGGAGTTCACCTTCGGCCTTAGGATGGATGAAAAGCTCGATCAACCAGTAGTGATCATCAAGACTGCATGGGGCGGAAAATCGCTGCACACGGATTTCCGTCCGCCCAGTGCCGGTCCCTACGAACTGAATGATTACCAGAAGAAGTTCTATTATGGGCCTCCTGCACACGGTCGCCCGGAGAACATGGATGAGTGGCTCGCGGAAAAGAAAAAGGCGACCGGGGTCAATTACCGGCTCATGATTGAGCAAACCCAGAAGGTGTTGAAGGATATTAAGAGTGTCTATCCCGACTACAAAGAAGGACAAGGTGTCGAACTGGCTGGCTTCATCTGGTTCCAAGGGTGGAATGATATGTGTGACGGCCAAACATACCCGCCCAATGGTAATGCCAATCCGTTTGATAAATACAGCGAGTGGCTTGCCGATTTCATCCGCGATGTGCGTAAGGATCTATCAGCTCCGAAAATGCCGTTTGTGATCGGGGTGATGGGTGTGGGAGGATTGAGTGACAAGACCAATCCATTCCGGGAAGCCATGGTGGCGCCGACCGTAATGCCTGAGTTCAAGGGCAACGTGGTCGCCGTTCAGACCGCGCCGTTTTGGGATACGAAACTGGCGGAGATCGAGAGCAAGCTTGCGCAGATCAGCCAGATGCAATGGATGATCGGCGCGAAAGATAAGGGCTCTTCAGCAAAATCTGTGGGTGAACTTTGGCTCGGGTAGATCGCCAAGTGTGTGA
>JANXMQ010000094.1 GCA_025354565.1 Akkermansiaceae bacterium | reverse complement strand
AGGGCCTCAACCTGCGGATCAACCTGTGTATGAGAAAAGCCTACGGTTACCGCAGTTTCCATCTGCTACAAACCTCTCTCTATCACACACTTGGAGATCTACCCGAGCCAAAGTTCACCCACAGATTTTGCTGAAGAGCCGTATTAAGCTTATCCAAGCTCGCCGTCCACCCGATAGCTGCGTTTTCCAAAAATTGCAGAACCAACACGCACATGGGTGGCTCCCTCCTCGATCGCCGCTTCAAAATCCCCGCTCATTCCCATGCTGAGCGCCGGAAGTTTAACTCCAAACTCGGATTCCAAGGCATCCCGCGTGGTCCTAAGTTGTGTGAACCAGGTTCGCGAGGATTCAGCATCAGGTCCGAGGGGCGGAATACACATCAAGCCGAGGATCTCAAGCCTACTCAACTTCAAAAGACTTTCCATTTCCGCGCGGATTCCATTAGGGGCAAATCCCGCCTTCGATGATTCATTACCTATATTTACCTGGAGAAAAACCTTAGGATATAAACCAAGTTCTTTTGCGATTTCATCGGTATATATGGCCAACTTGAGCGAATCAATCGCGTGAATCACTTCAAACAGCGGTAGAAGTTTGCGCACCTTATTTCGCTGGACCCTACCGATGAAATGCCAATGTAATGAACCCGGCAAGGATTCGATCTTTGATTCAGCTTCCTGCAATTTGCTTTCTCCGAAAGCATACTGCCCCGCGCCGAATGCCTCGCGTATCAATTCCGCCGGGACTGTTTTTGAAACCGCAATTAGCTTTACGGAGGCCAACTCCCGGCCAATTCGTAAACAAGCCTCATTAATTTTTCCGGTGACGGCAAATAGGTTTTCGGCAATCTCAGACATCAATGAGCTTCAGCAGTACCCTTTAAAATCCCTGCTAGCTTGGCATTCTCAGTGAGATCAACGAGATCTTTTAATACGGATAGCGATTCACGTTTCACTGGGTCTAAGCCCGTCGGCCATTTTGGAGATTGATCTAAATCCGCAGCCTCATCCTTGGCACGACGCATGAATTCACTGCCCTCCTCTGCTGGATTATAGGGCTTTAGATCTGCCCCCTTTTCAAGGTCATCAAGGGTAATTTTGAAGAATCCGAATGTTTTTTTATCATCTTCGGACATTTTCGCAAAGCGAACCCTGCGCTCAGAGTTTCTTTCCTTTTGGAGAGACTCTGACTCAACAAGTTCTTGGTCGCGGGCGACTTTGTTAAGTGACAGTTGATTGACAAGGATTCGATTCTTCGCCTTCGCTATGTCTTGCCTCACATAGTCAAAATCCTTGCAGGTATTCAGGCGGTCATGACTCATTTCCTTCAGTCGGGGTATGAACAGAGACTGTGGATCAAGGGGTTTGAAGTTGCCAGCAGGCCGGATTCGGTCATGTGGCAGGGGGTGATCGAGAAATTCCTCACCGACGTCCAAGGCATCCAATAAGCTCGGAATCACCACGTTGGCCGCTACTCCATCCATTTGCGTGGACGAACCGGAAGGGCGATAAAATTTCTGGATCGTCACCTTTAAAAAGCCAGCACGATCTCGTGCCGCGAACAGAGGCAACATCCGACCAATATCCATCGGTTGTTGGACCGTTCCTTTTCCGAAAGTGGATGAATCACCGACAATCACCGCCCGGTTGAAATCCTGTAGCGCACCAGCTAGAATCTCACTTGCTGAAGCGCTGCTTTTATCTGTCATGACGATCATAGGACCGTTATAGATCGGCTTACCGTCATCCGAATCCTTTACCTGAACTTGTCCCAATGTATTCTTTACTTGGACGACGGGTCCACTCTCGATGAAAAACCCCGTCATTCGCCGAACTTCTTCGAGTGAACCGCCGCCGTTATTGCGGAGGTCTAAAATTAAGCCGTCAATTTTTTCTTCGGTCAAGCGCTTCAGAACTCTTTCGACATCCACTGAACAACGGATTTTACCTTCATCGAAGTCCGCATAAAATGATGGCAGTGTAATGATGCCTAGGCGGCGGATGACGTGGTTTTCAGATTTCATCTCGATGATTTGGCCGCTGGCCTGCTCATCTTTCATTTCCACTTTGCCACGCTGGATGACGACAATTTTCGTTTCGCCGGGTGTACCACCAGCTGGCTCAACTTTCAACGCCACCCCAGTCCCTTCCTTACCTCTGATATAATCGACAACCTTATCGATTTTCATGAACATGATATCCGTCATATCCTCGGGCTTCCCGGTGTGAAGAGTATCGACCGCCACCACCCGATCATTGAGTTTGAGCGTTCCCTCGCGGTCCGCAGGCCCTCCCACCACGATACCTTTGACCTTGGTCGCGCCATCTTCCTCACCCTGGAGCAACGCGCCAATTCCAACGAGTTCATTCTTCATGCCATCCTTGAAACGGTTCATCTCACGGAAGCTCATGTAATCTGTGTGTGGATCGTATGCCCTGGCCACCGCACTTAAAAAGTAGTTCGCGATTTCTTCGTCATCCACATCTTTCACGCTATTGAGGAAACGCTTGTAACGAAGGGAAACCTTTTCCTTCGGACTACGATCCGTACTGCCCGGATCCGACTTACCTTGTTCCTTGGAGAGTTTCGTCAACAACTCACGACGCAAGACCTCACCTAGAACCGCTTCTTTAATTTGCAAGCGCCATAAGTCGGCGGCCTCCCGCTCATCCTTCGGCCATGGCGCATCCTTACGACTCAGATTGACGGACTCGTTTTGAGAAAATTCGAAATCTTTACCCTTCAACAGGCTTTCCGTAAGCACCATTCGTTCCTCAACCCTTTTTTTGAAAACACCGTAAATATCTGTCGCGGCCGCCATGCTGTTCCCGTGCAACAGCAGAATATGCAGTTGATCTCCATATTTCACATTGAATTCGTCCACATCCTTCTGTGTGAAGTATAAGCGCTGAAAATCGAGGTCTTTCAGGTAGTCCGTCAGGAAACGCTGGCTCAACTCTGCGTTGAATGGCAAACGACCAAAATGACTGTTTTGCAGCATGATCGCCATTTGCCGACCAACCTCATTAAAATCAGCCTGCTGGGCGAATGCAGAGTAGGAAAACGTAGCCAAAGCCACGGCTGACGCTGCTTTTCGAAACCAAGAAATAGTCATGAAGATCAAACGGAACGAGATTCGGAATGTTTCAAAATGGTGCCACAACATTCACGGATGTCGATTTCTAAAATTTAGGAGTTGCCCTCACTTTTTCGATTTTCTCTGACTGAGCCACTGCCGGAAATAAGCCTCCTTGGCAGCCCTTTCGCTGGCTTGGGGATCAAAATTCTGTCCATTGAAAAACAAATTGTCCGCCATCAGCGGGCGTCTTCCCAAATGCACCTTGATGTCCAGCAATTCTCCATTGCGGAGGACCTTCAAATTGACCCTAGTATTTGGTTTCAGCGTGCGAATTTTCTCCCTAAATGGCCTTGATGCATCGTTTTCATGCCAAATCTCATCATCCAGCTCAACGATCAGATCATTCAGTCGGATTCCCGCGTGAAGGCCGGGTGAATCCGGCTGGACTTGGATGATCCGGATCGCATTTCTCGGTGCTGGCTCACCAGGAACATTCGCAAGATCATCTATCAGGCCAACTCCGATATAGCCTTCGCCATTTTTCAAATACTCGTCCGTGACAAGCTCACGCAGAATATTCAGACATCGCTCCCGCGCCTCGGGGTCCGCCGCCATCTGTGTCTGTCTATATAATTCAGACATCGCGGGTTCCGGGCGTTGCCTCCCCCATGCGAGCAATTCGGCTTCGGCGAGTTCACGAACATGGAACTCCTGAGAGCTCAGCTTTGAAAATGTCTCCGCAGGCAAGTCCAAGGACCAAGCCATACAGCCCGACAAAAACCATGCTGCACCCAAGGTCACGCGATTTGGCAGTGCATGGAATCTGCATGATTGCATAGAACAACGAATCACTAATTACCCACCCCATGGAGTTTTTTGTGGGACTTCTACCGTATCATCTGGAGCCACCAGTACAGTCATGAATTGGGCCTTTGTCAGGTCATATTGGGTTTGGCGTCCTCCTCTGAATAGCTTCACTCGTTTCATGCTGCCGAACTCGGTCGCCCCACCAGCCGCTTGGATCGCTTGGTAGAGAGTCAAACCTCTGGTGTATGGCTTGGGCCCTGGAGCACGAACCTGCCCCCCGATGACTACCGTGTGTTCGTTGATCTTGTTCCCAATATCAGAAATGACTTGTATCGTAGGATTGGTGTATATCCCGGCGTTTCGGTAACGGGCCTCGATCACGGCTGCAAGATCCTCGTTTCGCGACCCTGCGGCGTGGACCAATTTAATTATTGGCATATTGATGTAGCCAGACTCGGACACCGGGTAATTGCCATCAATCTTGCCCTTTTCTTCCGCAGGCACACCTTGGATTGTGATCTGGACCGCACGACCGGCCTCGATTTGTTGGGCAAGGATCGGAGCTGATAAGCCAACCAATACAAGCAGAATGCTGAGCACGTTTTTAAAGTTCATGGTGAATATGGGGTTTGATTTTTAGTATAATTCAGAATCATTGCCATCAGAAGCTGGTGTTCGGCTTTTCGCGGGTGATGACGGGGATCCCATGGGCGGCCCGATTTGGGATTCCGCTGGCGCATAATAGGTGTAATAACTGGTATAGTATTGATATTGGCTGTCGCTACGCACATCCACATTATTGAGCACCACACCAATAACATTGCCACCAACATTTTCCACCGCCTGCTTGACACGTAGCAGCATGTTCCTTGGAAGTTTGCGATGTTGCACGACGATCATAGTAAGGTCCACCTCACTGGCGAGCACAGACGCATCACTGACTCCAAGAATCGGGGGGCTGTCCACTAGGACAAGATCAAAGCGTTGTTTCACGTCTTGAATCAATTCTGACATCCGGCGCGAGTTGAGAATACCAGCAGCATCCGCAGGCAAAATTCCCGAGGGCATGAAATACAGGTTATCTACCGGCGTTTGGAGAATCACGTCCTCTAGCATCAACTCGGTGGTTAGATAATTGGTCAGGCCCACAGAGTTGTTAATGTCAAAGAAAGTGTGCAATCGGGGACGCCGCAAGTCGGCGTCGATCATCAAGGTGGTATATCCGCCTTGGGCACAGATATAGGCGAGGTTGACCAAAGTGGTCGATTTACCCTCGCCCGCACCACCTGACACCACAGTGATCGCATTGTCTTCAGGATTTTTTCGGTTGAACTCAATGTTCGTGCGCAGAATCCGATAGGCTTCGGCATCCGGACTCATGCCGCTTTGTTTGTGGAGAATTCCCACATCCTTGGGAATCACCGCGAGAACCGGTACTTGCAAGTAGCGCTCCACATCTTCGAGACTCTTCACTGACGTATCGAGATATTCGAGGAAGAAAGCGATGGCTATGCCAAAAATCAGACCAACGACCGCACCCAACACCAGATTCAGCGTGACATTCGGACTAACAGGATTTTGTGAAATCTGAGGTTCTTCGTGAATGACAATGCTATCTTCTGTCATTTTTTCAATCATTTGCTGGCCTATCTGCTTGAGTCTCATTTTTTGCAGCAATTCCTGATCAGTTTCGAAATCCCGCTTTGCATCGACGTAGTCCTGAGCGTCAAGACCTCTCTTGATCGCCTCCTCTCGGGTATCATCACGCATGACCTTTACGTTTTTCAGACGATCAGTAGCCATATCCACCCGTGCTTGCAACGTGGCCCGTAGGGTAACGACCCCTTCATCGAGTTGACGCTTCATCGTATTAATACGAACAACCTCCGCCATTACCGTCGGGTGCTTTTCTCCCAGACCACTGATTTTAAGGCTATCCACCAACCGCTTCGCCTCAAGGTATTGGGGATAAAGATTTTTGATGATATTATCAGGAAGATCAAGACCTGCCGCGTAAACCATCAATTGATCACTATCATATTTAGAGAGGCTGTTGATCTGACTCGCCAATTGCATTTTTTCCTGTTCAAGCTGGTTGTAAGTTTGAAGAGCGACTCTCGCGCCCTGATCCTCGTCAACTCCAGACTGACCATAGAATGAGTCTTGGCCTTTGTAGATGATTCCCTTGGTCCTTACGATTGTGGCAAGCACCTTGCGCCGCTCCTCTACCTTGTCTTCTTGGTCACGAACCGCCTTGTTGAGTTCGTACAAAGCCCGGTCCGCGTCCCGGTTTTCAATTTCTGATCGATAAGCCTTGTAGGCGCGAGCAACCTCGGCTGTTACATTCCGCGCGTCCTCTTTGTCGGTATGACGCACGCGAATTGAGATCAAATCCGTTCCCCGGATATTCTGGGTGTTCACAATACCCTTCAGAATTCGGACTGCCGTCTCCTTGTCAACCCCCCACTTGTTGACTAATTCCAAGTTTTCAACCACTTTGCCAAGCGAGTTACTGCTCTTAATTTTTTCGAACTCTGTGCCGAAAAACTGAGGCGTCATCATGGCCGCTCCCGGTGCTTCGCCAAATCCGCTGCCCAGCGGAGACGAATTCATGGAACGCGGTTTCACTTCGATCGTGGCCTCGCTTTCAAATTTTTTGGGCATTACGTAGGTGATTACGGCGGCTGTCATGAAAACCAGCAGTAAGGTCAGGAGAATGATCCCATACCGGTTTTTGATCACTTGCCAGTAATCCACCGCGTGGAGGGCCGTCTCGTTTTGTTGGGTTGAGGAGAAGTTCATGACGTGTATTCTTTCACAGTTTTATTGGAGTTCCAGTCGAAATAAAAACTCCCGCAATGAAAGACATTGCGGGAGTTTCAGTTTAAGCAAATAATATTTCCAGAAAAGTCTTATGGTTGCGATTGCCAAATCGATCAAAACTCGGCGCTGAGACCCAAACTGATGCGATTGCGGTTGTAATCTTGGCCTGCGATATCCGAACTTGATTTGGTGTAGTTGTAAGTGGCGGTACCCGTGAGGAGGTCATTGAATTTGTATGAACAACCCAATGAAAGATTGATGACATCTTCGCTAAGATCCGAAACGCTTCCCAAGAACGGAGGAGTTGAAACCGAGTGTCCGCTTTGGTAGGAGGTCGGAATGTAATCGACGCCGCCGAAGATGGTGAACAACTGAGTTACTGCATAGTCGGAAGAAATGCCGAGCCGGAAAGTCCGCCGATCATTATATTCCACTAGACCTGCGGTTGGATTGGTTACAACTGTATCGTAGTTTTCGATGCCATAGCGAGCGAAAGCACGGACCATCAATTGTTGATTGACTTGCGAGTTCAGTGCCAGTTCGCCATAAGGACTTGAAGAGCTCGAGCCACCGTTCACATCATGCAACTGAATACCCGCACGGATAATGCCGATGGTGTTTGGGCTGAAACGTTGTTCCAAGCCCAAGAGGATATATTGATCTGTGGAGTCGGAGGACAGGCCATTACCCGTTGTCTGGGCGTACCGATAATCGCCAGTAACGACAGTTTGCGGGCTAAGTTGGTACCGCATCTGATTGTAGGCCTCCCAGGTGAACCGATCATTATTCTGAACATTTGGGTAAGTAGCACCTGTTACGCTGACACCCGTGTAAGTGGCAAAGCGCTCGGTCCAACGATATCCGATAGAATTGTCCGACTGCCAGTAAAAGTACTCCGACATTTGGCGTGATGAAGCATAACCGTAGGAATAGTCGGGCTCCAGTTCGTAGGCGATGAAATTACGGCTTGAAAAGCGCAGACGCTCGCTAAAGCGGTGGGTCAAATTAATTCCTGCCCGCGACTGACTGCTCACATCGCTCATACCCGGAATATTGGGCTTGTCTAGGTAGTATATCAATCCCAATCGGGCATAGACATCCCAAGTGGTCTGTGGCGTCATGCTGACGAATGACAGCCCGACATAGGGATTCACTCCGAACGAGGATTGTGCTGCGCCGCCGCCGCCAGCGCCGACGTTATCGTCGTAGATCACACTGGTACCCACAACCCACTTTAGGGGCATGGATTCCTGAGCTTCGCTCCCGACGTTATAAAGACCTTGAGCTGACGCCGAACCGACGAGCGCTAGGCCGATGAAGCCTGATAAATACTTGCTTTCCATATGATGTAGGGTGGGGTGGGTGGGTGAGAAGAGGAAATTGGAAAATGAATTAACTGCCGCCACGACCGTGGCCATGATGTTTGTGTCAATCTCAAGGATCGACGTTCGAGATATCAGGCGGAGCGATAATGACAGGGGGAAGATTTGGAATCAGGGGCAAACCTGCAGGGCCACCGGGATTGGGACCGACAGGACCCTGACCGGGGAAATCCAAAGGATTGGGCATCGCTGCCACCTCGCCGACCGGCGTCTTAGAGTCTTTCGCGTCTTTCGCGTCTTTCGAGCTTTTCACGGCACCTTCGCCCCGATTGGGATCAAGCTTAGCAATTACTGCTTGAACCTTGGAAAGGGCATCCGGCGCAACCGCCACGGCACACTGCGAAATCAAACGCATCTGTTCCGGAGCGGCGATCACCGCAGCCTCAACAATAGCGGCCACTGTTTCAGGCTTGGCGTTGGCAGCTTCTATCGCCGATTTGACGATCTCGCAGGAGCAATCTGGTGCGGCAGACACCTCATTTGAGACAATCTCAAGAACTTTCGATGACTCCGCAGCAACAGCAGTCTTTACCGATAAAGCAAGTTTCAGGCAACTAACCTCAGCGGAGGCTGACACTAGGCCAAGTGCCGCACTGAAAAGACCGAAAAAAATAGTTTGTTTCATCTTGAAAATTTGGTTTGCAGTCTCAGAAATGTAGAAATGGAGCGGGCAGCGGGAATCGAACCCGCATGTCTAACTTGGAAGGATAGCGCTTTACCACTAAGCTATGCCCGCAATTCCAGCCACAGTAAAAACCGTAATCGGACTCCCAAGCAAGACTTTTTTGATCTGGCGCTGAAAATATTTGTGCATTGTTCAGAGGTTATCTGGCGGTCACAGCGTCAGGTTAGTCGGAAATTCCATCTTTTCAAGAGATTTTAATTCTTCCTTTAAAGTCCCTCGTATTCAATCCTCCTCATCCTTCGCGCCCTTCACCCGGACCTTGCCGCGGAGTTTGGCTTCGATAAAGGCGTCTAGGTCGCCGTCCATGACGTCTTGGATGCTACCAGATTCCTGACCGGTACGGAGATCGAGGACTTTTTGATAGGGTTGAAAAACGTAGGAGCGGATCTGGTTACCCCAAGAAACATCGCCTTTTTCACCGTAAGCACGGTCGGCCTCGGCTTTTTGCTTATCCTCCTCGATCGTGTAGAGCTTCGCCTTGAGAATTTCATAGGCGAGTTCCTTGTTCGCGCCCTGCGTCCGTGCGGCAGTCGAGCGGATGAGGATACCGGTGGGCAGGTGGCGCAAAATGACGGCGGTTTCCACCTTGTTCACGTTCTGGCCGCCTTTGCCGCCGGAGCGGGTGGTGGTGATCTCGATGTCCTTGTCGATGATGTCGATCTTGATTTCCTTGGAAACTTCGGGCGTCGTGTCGATGGAGGCAAATGAGGTGTGCCGCTTGGCGTTTGAGTCAAACGGGGAAATACGAACCAACCGATGCACGCCGCGCTCGCTTTTCAGGAAGCCGTATGCGTGGTCGCCGGTGATTTTCAGGGTCGCAGTCCGCAAGCCAGCCTCGTCGCCGTCCTGCCAATCCAAAGTCTCCACCGTGTAGCCCTTGCGTTCGGCCCAGCGGGTGTACATGCGGTGGAGCATCTGTGCCCAATCGCAGGCTTCCGTCCCACCCGCACCTGCGGAAATGACCAGGAAACACGGGGAAATGTCACTTGGCTGGTCGAGCAATGTTAGAAGCTCATAAGAGCGGATGTCGTCCTCCAGGCCCTTGGCATTGGCGATCGCCTCGCGGGCGAGATCGACGTCGTCGTATTCCTTTGCAAGGGAAACTCCTTCATCAATGTCCGCGACGCGGGATTCCAGCTTGAGGAAACTTTCGAGTTTCTTTTTCAGCCCGGCGGCCTTGGAGCTGATGGATTTCGCCTTGTCCGAATCGTTCCAAAACTCCGGAGCGCCCATGGCTTCCTCCAGAGTGTTGATTTCGTTTTCGAGAGTCGGGACGTCAAAGATACCTCCTGAGTTTCGACAGGCGGCTTTTCAGGCCAGCCGTATCGAGCGCCAGGAGGTCAGCGGTAGGAAGTAAGGACATTGCGGGCGGAGAAAAGGGCATCCGCCGCGATGAAGCAAGGCGGAACGGCAACGCAGCCTTCCGCCTATTTCCATCGTGCGCCCACCCGCACACCGAAGCCCTTGCAAATTTCACTGCGTCCCCGGAAACTCGCCTCCATGCTCAAGCAACAACGCGCCGACCACGTCCGGCGGCGACTCGAAGAACTCTACCCGGAAACGCCCATTCCGCTCGATCACAAGGACTCCTACACCCTGCTGATCGCCGTGTTGTTATCCGCCCAATGCACCGATGTCCGCGTCAATCTGGTGACCCCCGCGTTGTTTGCCTTGGCCGACAATCCCCGCGACATGATGAAAGTTCCGGTCGAGAAAATCCAATCGATCATCCGCCCCTGCGGTCTATCACCGCGCAAGTCCGCTGCCATCTCCGAGCTTTCGAAAATTCTGGTAGAGGAACACGACGGCGAAGTCCCCCAGGCTTTCGCTGCGCTCGAGGCCCTGCCTGGCGTGGGTCACAAGACCGCATCCGTGGTGATGGCGCAGTCGTTCGGCGTGCCCGCGTTTCCCGTGGACACCCACATCCACCGCCTCGCGACGCGTTGGAAACTCACCTCCGGCAAAAACGTCGTCGAGACCGAGCGCGATCTGAAAAAGCTTTTCCCCCGCGCTTCGTGGAACAAACTCCATCTCCAAATCATCTTCTACGGCCGCGAGCATTGCTCCGCCCGGGGATGCGATGGAAAACGGTGTATGCTTTGCCGGGAGCTCTTTGCTAAATGAGGCGGCCGAGCGGCCAGTTGTGTTCTTAGAATGATTCCAACTGGGGCAGAACGGGAAAAAATGTGGCGTAAGCAGTTCGCATCATCTCGTCGGTTTCCCCGAGTATGCGGTTTTTCGATCCACTGCGGAAATGAGGGCGCGACAAAGTGCGGCAGTGCGTGATGCCGAATTGCGCCTTTGCGTGGTTAGGATTTCTTTTGCGCCGTGCGCTTTTTCCGTGCGGCCTCTTCGGTGGCGACCAGAGCGGTTAACTCTTCGTCGCTTGCCCAGCCCATTTGGTGCCAGTGGAGCAGTTACTTGTTACGAGGATCAGGGCTTCCTTCATCTCCGGTCGTTGCAGAATGATGACTCGCCGGATGCCGCCGCCGCCCTTCGCGCCGATTTTCATCATGGCGTCG
>JANXMQ010000028.1 GCA_025354565.1 Akkermansiaceae bacterium | reverse complement strand
AAACGTGGCAAGACGCCGCTGACGCCATCGAGCGGGCAAAGAAAACGCACCCGCTCAGGGAGCGATCCTACCGAATCCTGACCGTCGCCGAAATGGAGACGCAGAACAGATAATCTGGAGCAAAAGTGCTCCGTTAAAAATAAAAACTTAGTTTGACGTGTTCTTATGAACATTTATAAATCAGGCCATGACTGCTCAACTTCCCCCACCAGCGAAAGACAAGCCCCAGCCCGGCGATAAGATGCGGCGGATGTTAAAAGTGGATGGCTATGCCAAGACCACGATTCGCAATTATACCGATTGGGCGTTGAGGTATGTCGCCTTCCATGGTGGCGCGGACCCACGGACGTTAGGGGCGGCGCACATCCGCGAGTTCATCGACGGGCTGGTGAATGCAAAGAGAAATCCCATTGGCACCAAGACCCACAATCAGGTGAAGTGTGCGATTGCTTGTTTCTATAAGCGGATTCTAAACATCGATCCCGGACCGTGGAATTTGAAGGCCATGCCGCAACCGGATTGCTACGTGCCGGTCGTTTATTCAGTGGGCGAGGTGGCGCGGGTGATTGATGCACTTTCTGGCACTTATCAATTGATGGCCAAGCTGGCATACAGTTGTGGCTTGAGGAAAATGGAATTGATCCGACTGCGGGTGAAGGATATTGATCCCGAGCGTGGGGAGCTGACGGTATGGTTTGGCAAAGGCGGAAAATCGCGGATGATCCCGCTGCCGCCGGAGATCGTTCCCGAACTCATGGCGCACCTCCGACGGGTGAAATTGCTGCATGATCAGGACATCGCGGCGGGACAGGGAACCGTTTTCATGCCGGATGCACTGGCGAAGAAGTATGGAAATTCCGACTGGCGGTGGAAATTCGTTTTCCCGTCCAAGTGGCGTTCTTACGACAAGGACAGCGGCGAAACCCGCCGTCATCACGTCCATTCCAAGTCCGCAGGCAAGGCGATGAACAAAGCGATCAAGCTGGCGGAAATCTGGAAAAAAGCGGGCTGGCATACCTTGCGCCATTCCTTCGCCACGCACTTGTTGGAAAATGGCACCGACATCCGCACGATTCAGGTTTTGATGGGCCACAAATATCTTGAAACGACCATGATCTATCTGCATGTCGCGAATCTATCATCCAAGATCAAGAGCCTGCTGGGTCCGCTGGCCGAGGCGACGGTGAAATATGATCATCGGCGGGCAGCGTGATCCGTAGTGATTTTTCCACGCTTGCGCATTCATTGGTTTCACCTTAAAAGCACAAGCAATGGCGTTTGAACTTCCTGCCGACCTTGCCCGCCGCCTGATCGACGATCCGGTCATGGCGGCGAAAGTGTTGCTTGGTGCAGAGCTGGATCATTTCCAGAAGGTCAGGCTAAGAATGATGTGGTTCACTCCGATTTTCTTGGATCACTCTGGGGTTTCTTCGGCCAAGTCAGAAACGGTTTTCATTTTTGCGTTGTTGAGGATGATGCTGCTGCCAAATCCGTTATCCATGGGACAAGGTCGTAACGTGGCGGTGTTTTACCAAAAGCTCGATACGGCCAAGAGTGCGTTTGTGGATAAGCTGGTGAAGTATGCTGAGACCTCGCCCAAGGGGATCTTGCTCCAGCAGCTCAAACGGCAGCGGAGCAATGAGCTGTATCGCAAGCAGGGGAACTCCTACTTGGTGGAGTGGCGCAATGGGGGAACGATTCACCTTCCGGCGGGGGACTTCGCGAGAAATTCCAAGGGGGAAGCGTCGAAACGCTACAATGATGTGATTTGCGACGAGGCGGGGGAGATGGATGAGATGGGTCAGGGCATTGACAAGATGCTTTTGGCGCGGGCCACGCTGCAATGCTTCAATCCCAATCACCCGGTATGGTGCAATCACACGCATTTTTTCGGGCATGGAGTCAGCAAAAAGCATCCTTATTACCGGCGGTTTTCCAAGATCCGCAGGAAGGCGGTCCGGGGCTCGCAGCAACATGCGGTTTTTTGCGCGAACTACACCGACTATCAGGGCAAGTTTATGGAGAAGTATGGCCAGCAGGCCAAGTCGGTGGCGGACAACATGAAAGACGCCGTGGGGGATTCCGAGTGGGCGTGGCAGTGGCTCGGGGAGTTCAAATCAGAGAGCATGGGGTGGTATTCCTCATCCCTCCGGTTGGGAATCCAGCGCTTGGATGTGGAGCCTGAGCTTGCCCGGCGGGATGACGATACGCTGTATTTTCTGGGTTGGGATACTGCGGGCACCAATAAAAAGGCGGGCGATTACAGTTCGGGCATCGTGGTGGCGGTGAAGGCGATGCTGGGTCCGCCGCCACCAGGGGCGGACCCGGTGGGATACATGGAAGTGAATGGTCGCTGGTGGTTTTTCTCGGTGGTGTATGCGGTGTATCTTTTCGCAAAAACGGTGGATCAGCAGTCGGGTGTGATTCACCGCTTGCATCAGGCGTTTCGCTTTCAGGCCATCGCCATGGACTCGCAGGGGGGCGGGATTTTCGTTTATCAGAAAATGAGGGAGTCTCGCCAGTTTATCGACAACCGCTGGGTCAATCTGCCGGGCGGGCTGTGTCTTCCGCAAGAGCAGTTCGGCTGGGTGATGGCGGAGCCGATCGTGCATACGTTTGACCGGGGGGATCCGCTGTTCCGTTCCATGTTTGGAGAGAAATACCTTCAGGATAACTCTGGCCCGAATGACTTTGCGCATCGCACCATGCGCGAGTTGATGGGGCGCAGGAGCCTAGCATGGCCGTTGACGCGGGAGCGGCGGACGTTGATGCCCGCTTCGTCGCTGCTGACGGCGGAGCAGCAAGAAGTTCTGTCGCAGCTTGACCGGACGCTGGCTCAGTTTGGCGGGATCGGGGTGAAGGTTGACAAGGATGGGCGACCGGTGAAGTCCGGGAAAGGGATGCAGCAGTTCGTGGAGGCCGGGAAAAAAGATGGCGCGATGGCCACGATCTACGCCGTGCTGCGGGCGCTGGCGGAAGTTCAGAAAATTAAGAATGTGAAGGTGGCGGCTTCTCCAATCGGTTTTTTTTAGTGACTTCATTGCCGCAATAGTGCAAGCAAACGGGGAGTTGATGGTTGAGAAGCAGAAAATGAATGAATGCCGGGGACCGGAATGTCCCCACTCCGTAGCTGCCGCACCTCTTGCTTTTTCCATTAACTCTCAACCCTCAACCATCAACTCTCTTCAATGCGCGATAAAGACACCGGCCGCTTTATGAAGCCTTCCGCCCCGCCGCAACGACCCGCTGACCAAGTCCTGGCGAGCTATCCTGATTGTGGCACGATTTTTCGCCCGGTCTGGCTGGGGGGGTATGGGCGGTTGACGATGGTGGATGAGCAGAAATTCCGCAATAACTATCAGCGATGCTCGATCAAGGAGCAGATGTCATTGTGTCGGCGGGTGACGAAATACAACGGGCTGGTCCGACCGGTAGTGAGGCTGCGGGCGGCTTCTTATGGCGCGGGGTTCCAGCTCCTGAGTGGTAAAAAATCCGCACCGGTCGTGAAATCTTTTTCCCCCATGATGCGCTCGGCCATGTTGGAATCCCTGACCACCTCCAATGTCGTCGCCCTCTGGCGCACAGGGCAGCCGAACCCGCCGATTTCCATCCTCAATTCCGAGCAAGTTTATTATACTTCGGTCGGTGGTATTGAGAAGATCACGCTCTCCATTTCACAGGATCCGGTGGTGGTGGCGGAGAAAAACCCGGATGTCATCGACGCCTACAAGCGCAATCTCGGCGAGAAAATGTATAACGCTTATCGGACGGGAGGTAATGTCA
>JANXMQ010000027.1 GCA_025354565.1 Akkermansiaceae bacterium | reverse complement strand
AAACGTGGCAAGACGCCGCTGACGCCATCGAGCGGGCAAAGAAAACGCACCCGCTCAGGGAGCGATCCTACCGAATCCTGACCGTCGCCGAAATGGAGACGCAGAACAGATAATCTGGAGCAAAAGTGCTCCGTTAAAAATCAATCCAACCAATCCAATTTGATAGAAACGCACATGAACCCGCTATCCCATAACTCCCATTTGTCTCATCTGTCCTATCAAGTCGCCGTCGATCTCGGCTCTGGCGACTCATGGTCCGCCCGTCAGTGGTATGACACGGACGGCAAGCCCATCTGCCACGCAAACCTATCCGAAGTCATCAAAGTCGCGGAATTTTTTGGTTACACCACCGAGCAATTCGACGACCTCCGCCCGGAAATCCAAGTCGGCATGATCCGCGACCACCGCCGCCAGATGAATGAAAAAGAGTTTGCCAGCGAAGTCCACTCCGAGGGCTCAGGCTATGGAGATAGTTCCGAAAACATGACCTTCAAAGAAGCAATTCTCACCTCTGTCGCCTTCGCGATCCTAGTCGCTATCATCATCTACTTCTTCCACTGATCATTGCTCACTGAACACTAGCAACTTTATCCCACCATGTCTGCCAAACCTTCACCCACCTCAGGCGATAAAGTCACTGCCGACGATCCGCGCCTCTTCAATATGAACGAACTGGCCACCGCCCTTGGCGTGAATCGTGGCTACATCCGACTGATGAAGTTCGGCGGATTCAAGATGCCCGGCGGCAAAGCCAGCGTCGGCATGGCCCACCGCTTCCTCTCCGAAAACCCCGATCTCCCCAAGTCCCAATTGTCCAAGAAAAAACAGCAGGCGCGGGAATCGGCGGAAGCGTGAAAACGCTAGGGCTATGGCGCAGGAATCGCCTGAGACGCCCGCAAAATAAAACTGAAATGTTTATCTCTGTCGCCATCAACCCGTTGTTCTGTGCCAATGATCCAAACATCATCTCTTTTTTTTCAACTCAATGAGCTGGCATTATTCGCAGGCGCTGGTGGCGCATTCTCGGGGGGAGACTCCTTGGGTGGAAATGCGTGTGCGCCGTCGAATACGAACCTGCCGCTAGACGGATGCTCGCCGCAAGGCAAGACGATGGATGTCTCGAACCCTTCCCGATCTGGGACGACGTTAGAACCTTCGATGGGAAGCCATGGCTTGGCTTGGTGGATGTCGTCTCTGGCGGCTTCCCGTGCCAAGACATCTCAGCCGCTGGAAAGGGTGCAGGTCTCGACGGCGAGCGAAGCGGCCTCTGGTCTGAAATGTCTCGGATCATTGGCGAGGTTCGACCTCGATTCGCGCTCGTGGAAAACTCACCAGTTCTCACTTCTCGGGGGCTTGGAGTCGTTCTCGGAGACTTGGCCGCGTTGGGGTATGATGCGCGGTGGGGAGTGCTGGGAGCTATCGACACCGGAGCTCCGCACAAGCGAGAACGAATCTGGATTGTGGCGGAGTCCCGCAGCGCGGGAGCCGGGAGTCTCATGGGAGAGGCTGGAAACGCGAACGAGCGAACCAGTGGGGAGCATGTGCCGGCACTACGACAAGCGCACGGGGCGGATGGCTCAGATCGGACTGACGCAACAAGTGAAAGCGCGGATGTGGCCCACACCAACAGTCTGCGGCAACTACAACCGGAAGGGAGCGAGCAAGAACAGCGGGGACGGACTGGCAACGGTGGTTCGCCTGTATCCAACACCGGGTGCGAACGAGGACAGCTATCGACTGAACGGCAACTCGCAACAATCGCGAAGCCTTGGCTCAATGGCGAGGCGCGAAGCTCTGGAGGAATCGCCGGAGAGTGGTGGGCAACTGAACCCGACGTGGGTCGAGTGGCTCATGGGGTGGCCTCTCGGGTGGACAGACTCCGCGCAATCGGCAACGGCCAAGTTCCGGCAGTGGTGCGCCTCGCATGGGATCTCTTAAAGCCAAAGAAATGATGATGAAAGCGATAATGACAACGCCTGCAAGTCAGGCATATAACAAATAATCTGGAGCAAAAAATTTTTCCATCCGAGCAGAATCACAAAAAATCCCCGAGCGAGGCCACGTCCCTCGGTTTCAATTTCCGATAGATCGCGTGAGCCAACTGACTACAATGACCCACATACTGCATTGCCTTTTCCGCCGTCACGTCCGCTTGGGCGAAGCGGGTGATCACGGTTACCCGCAGCGAGTGGAACGAGAGATTTTGCAAGCCCAGACCTTTGAAGAAATTGATCCATTGGATAGATGCGTTATTCGGCAGTGCCACCAGCAGTTCAGATCCTTCCGCGCGGCGGCGTTTGACCAGCGCAATCAGGTCCGGATGCAGCGGAGCGGGATGAATTTTTCCGCCCTTGACCCGGAATGGAATCACTTTCGTATGCAAGTTAATCAGTTCCAGCGGCACCTGCACCTCGCTGATCCGGCACCCCTGCTTGATCCCTACCAGCCACGAGTCCTGCATCCATGCGTCCTCATCGATCAACGCGGTTTCAATGAGCTGCTGTTCGTCCCGCTCAATCGCCCGCTTTTCCTTCACGTTTTTGCGACCGAGCCCCAGCCGCGACGCCGGGTTCGCGAGTATCCATCCCTGCATAATCGCCTCCTGCATGATCGTGCAGAGGATACGGATCTCGGTGAGCGCCGTGTTCCAGTTAGCCACCCGGCGATTTTCCTCCTTGGCCGCCTTGGCGTCCGTCCGCCACTTCATATAATGGTGGCACTCCGCATAGCTGACCTCCTCCGGGTGCTGGATTCCGCGCTTCTTGAAATACATCGCCACATGAGCCCAAGCGTTTGCCGCACGGGCCGCAGATTTCTCGTTGGTGTAATGATCCTTGATCCACCGCGGCACCCAGTTCCGCATCAGCGCCTGCGACCCGTCCCCGCCCTGGCGCTTCTCCTTCGCCGCCGCCTCCGCCACCCGCTGCTCGATCTTCCGCAAGCTACCCTTCGTCTCTATCCGAATCCCCGAAGATTCGCTCTTCCAACTTCCATCACCCTGCCTCAACCGCAGCCAATAGTAAGGACTTTTTTCACGCTTGTAGAACGATGCCATGTCGCATGGTGTCACAAACCCGAAGAACATGACAACGCAAATATGAGCAAATCCAAGCAAAAGCCAACGTGCAAAACCGCTCAAAAGAATGTGCTTCACAAATCCATTTTTAGCTGCAGCGGGGGTCGATTTTTCTCTATCGTCCCGGCTCGCACATGTTACTTCATCGCCATGAAATTCGTCTGCCTGCTCTGTGCGCTCAGCACCGCTGCCTTCGCCGCTCCATCCGCACCGCCGGATCCGGATGAAGCGGCATACCCGGCGATTGAGCGCTTTGTCGAAGTTTTGGAAACCGTCCGCAAGCGCCACCCGGATGTGGACCGACTCGCCTATGAACGTTTGGTCAACCACGCGCTCGAAGGGATGCTTGCCAGCCTCGATCCACATTCATCCTTCATCCACCCGGAAATGGCCGCGCAGATTCGGGAGCACACGGATCTCAACCCCGAGTTGCCGTCACTGGGCATCAGCCTCGCCCTGCGTGATGACGGACCCTACATCGCTGCCGTCACGCCCTTAGGTCCAGCCGCCAATGCGGGCGTGCTGCCGGGGTCTGGATTGTTAGAAATCGACGAGCGGAAAACCCAGGGCACGGCCTTCGCGGAATTGCTTGGGCCACTTCGGCGTGCGGCTGGCGAGAGCACCCGACTCATGCTCAAATCTCCCGCCGCGCCACGGCCCTTCGAGGTCGCGCTCGTGCATCGCTTGGTGGTAGAGCGCTCGGTCGTGGAGACGAAAATTTGGAACAAGGAAACCGGCCTCGGCTACGTCAGGCTTGCGAGTTTTGGTAACAACTGTGCTCGTGAAATGGAAGCCGCCCTCGACGAACTGGAAGACAATGGTATGAAATCGCTGATCCTCGATCTCCGCGAAAATGGCGGCGGGGATTTGCAGGAAACCGTCAAAATTCTCGGGCTTTTCCTGCCACCTAACACCGCCGTTGTCACCACCCGTGGCCGCGATGGCGAAGTTTCCGAACCGCTGAAAACGCCCGACCGTGAACGCCGGAAACGGGAGTATCCGATGGTGGTGCTGCTCGACCGCATGTCCGCCTCCGCATCGGAACTCACCGCAGGAGCGCTGCAGGATTTGAAACGTGCCTCGGTCATTGGTGAGCTGAGTTATGGCAAGGGCTCGGTGCAAAACATCATCCCCATGGGTGGCGGCACCGCGCTGCGTCTAACCATCGCCACCTATCACACGCCTTCTGGCAATACGCCCCACCGCAAGGGAATCACACCGGATGTGCCCGTGGTGATCGATGATTCGAGTCGTGCGAATTTTCTGAAACGCTGCAACCTGAATTCACTAACACCTGAAGATCGGAAAGCGAACGAAGCTTGGCAGGATCCGGTGATAGAGGCCGCGATCAAGACACTGCACAAGCAGTGAACGGGACAAAAGAAAAGCGCGCTTTGGATTTCCCCCCGGATCTCTCAAAGCGCGCTTTTTTCTATGCCATTTGCTGGAACCTCGTTCGGTTGATTTCCCCCCGGAGATCAATTCGAATCACTTGGTCCAGCGTTTTAGAGGCTGGTGTTTTGAGGAGGCGGACCTCGCTCAGAACGAATTCAAATTACCTGAAATTCAGGAAACAGGAAGGAATTTCTAGCCTCAATTCCGGCCAAGTGGTCCCAAAATCGGCCATAAGAGCAGATTTCGGGGGGTAATTCAAGAAAGCTGATTTTTTAGCATGGGTAATGATCAAGATGTCTCTAGCTACGCCATAATTCACTCCGCATCTCCAAGCCGGGTAAAGCGCACCGCCCGCAAGTCCGCTGAACTTGGTCCGATCATCGCCTCGAAGTCGCCGGGTTCGACGACTGGTTTAAAGTCTCTACCGGGAAATGTTAGATCAGCATCCGTGATCTCGAATGACACAATCCGCGTCTCGCCTGCAGCCAAGGTCACGCGCTGATAGGCGCGCAGTTCCTTCACCGGTCGGCTCACCGATGCGACGAGATCCCGCAGATAGAGTTGCAGGGTTTCCGTGACTGGATGCGGGTTCGGATTCGTGATCCCGGCGGAAACCGTAACTGATCCTCCGGGCAGCATTGCCGCCGAACTAACAGTTACCGGCCCATAGTCACAGTTCCCATAAGTCAGACCGTGGCCGAAGGGATAGAGGGCCTCGTTGCCTGCATCCAGATACTTTGAGGAATATTTCGCTGCGGCATCGAAGGGGCGACCGGTCGGCTTCTCGCGATAGGTCATCGGCACTTGGCCGACGCTGCGGGGGAAACCCATCGTGAGTTTTCCGATAGGCGCGGCCTCGCCGAAAATAATTTCCGCTAGAGCCCTGCCACCTTCCGACCCGAGCGCCCAGGCGTGGAGGATGGCCGGAAACTTGGAGTCCTCCCAAGTCAGCTCCAGCGGGCGTCCACTTAGAGTGACAAGCACGCAAGGTTTGCCGGATTTCAACACCCGTTTCGCCAGTTTCCGTTGATGGCTTGACAAGCGGATGGTGGTCCGGCTGGCGGCTTCCCCATACATTTCCCAAGTCTCGCCCAGCACCAAGATCACGTGGTCCGCCTCGCTTGCCAAGCGCCCTGCTTCCGTTAGATCATCGCCCGTTGCAAAAACCACGGTTGCCATTGCACCAGCGATTTCCCGGATTCCTGCCAATCCAGAAACCGCCACCGCCTCATCTCCGGCGGCGATCCAACAGCCTAACATATCACGCCCGCTGTCCGCCAGTGTGCCGATCACCGCGATGCTGCCTTGCTTGTCGAGCGGAAGCAGTTGACCCTCGTTTTTCAATAACACCATGGCTTCACGGGCCGCCTCGCAAGCAAGTTGCCGGGTTGCTGGATGCTGGAAAATCGCGGCCGCCCGTGCATCATCACAGCGGGCGAAGGCGTCGCGGAACAGCCCTAGATCCCACTTCGTTGCCAGCACCCGCAGCACTGCGGCGTCCACTTGTTCCATCGTCACTTGCTGGTTTTCTAGTAGCTCCGGCAATGATGTTAGAAAAGCCTCGGACATCATGTCCATGTCCACTCCCGCCTCCAGCGCCTGTTGTGCGGCCTCGGTGTCGGTGGCTGCGGTGCCGTGGTTTATCATCTCGGAAATCGAAGTGTAGTCGGTGACGATCCAGCCTTGGAATCCCCACTCGACGCGCAGCAAATCCGTTAGTAACCAACGATTCCCGCTCGCCGGGATGCCGTCGATTTCATTGAACGAGGTCATCACCGTCTGCGCCCCGGCGTCGATCGCGGCGCGATAGGGCGGGAAATACGTTTCCTCCATCGCCCGGCGGCTCATGTCCACGGTGTTGTAATCCCGCCCACCCATCGGTGCGCCATAGAGGGCGAAATGTTTCACGCAGGCAAGCACCGATGTTAGATCCGCGAGGTCAGCGCCCTGATAGCCGCGCACCATCGCCGCCGCGATTTTCGCGCCCAGCCAGGGATCTTCGCCCGCGCCTTCCGCCACCCGGCCCCAGCGCGGGTCCAGGGAAATGTCCACCATCGGCGAGTAAACCCAGTGCAAGCCATCTGCCGCCGCTTCTGCCGCCGCCGCACGGGCGCAACTTTCGATCAACTCCAGATTCCACGAACAAGCCAGCGCCAGCGGGATCGGGAAAATCGTGCGATGCCCGTGAATCACGTCGTAGCCGAAAATCAGCGGGATGCCCAGCGGACTCGCCAGCGCGAGTTCCTGCAAGGCCCGCGTGGCTGCTGGGGTGTACACATTGAGCACCGCCCCGCATTGGCCGGAGAGGATTTTGGCCTCCAGATCACCGGTATTTTTCATCCCGGTCGCATCCATCGTCCCGGCCAGCAGGTTCAGTTGTCCGGCCTTGTCAGCGGCGGTCATCCGGCCTAACAGTTCATTGAGAAAAATGTCCTTGCTCATCTCCGCCATCACGAACCCGGATGCCCGCAGGTTCAAGGGTTAAATGGGGGGTGACTGAAAGCGTTGGACAGTCTAATGGGGAGCACACGCGCCTCGCGTGTTCTGCAATGCGCCCTCGCACTGCGGTGGCTGACCGACCGTTTGTTAATTTTCGTTATTTCAAGCTTCCAGAGTTGTGGCCACCGGTCTTCGGTCAGGGCGCCGGAGACGGCACGCGTTGGCGCGTGCACTCTCCTTTGCAAATCACTTTCTTCTTATCCTTGGGGATCTTGGCTGTGTGAGACCAGTAAGCGCAGCGTATCAGGGGACGACGGGCACTGTAATCCCAGTGTAATCCACTCGATCATTGTCCACGTCCCAACTGAATACACACATTTCACGTCTCGTCGGCTGCACCACCACTGTGGAAGCACTGATCAGTTTCCACTTGCTCTCGGTTTCGTCGAAATAGTGATAACTGATCGGTTTGTTAGTAGCGCTGGACGGTGATTCTGCATCACAGATCGAGGTATCACCGGGCTTGAGTCCGATTTTTTTCTCACCGAGTTGCACGGCGATTTTTAGTGTGGTGAGATTCATGAAAAGATAATCGCCGCCTTTGAAGCCAGCAAGATCTTGGATTTTTGTGCGGAAAACCAAATCGGAACCTTCCTTCTTAGGCACGGGTCCGAGAATGATTAGTGACTTTCCCACTCCGTCAGGCACCAATGCTTGGGCAAGTATGATGTAGGCGGGCTTTGTTGGGTCTTTGGGATTATCGACTTTGCGGACGAGACGAATGATTCCATCTGAAGGCACTTTAACTGGTTGACTGGGCGAGCGTTTAGAAAGGGTAACCTGGCTGATTTCCGCACCCGACATGACGCTTATTGGGTTTTCGAGATTGTCAGGAATGGACGTGGCAACGAACCAAGCGAGCCGTCCTGCGGGTTTTTTTTGCTTATCGTCCTTGGTTTCCTGAGCCTGCAGCAGGCCGCCGCCAACGACTAGAATGAGTAAAATTGGCTGGAGAAATTTAATATGCGACATGGTGTGGTTTCAGATCTCTTTTTTGCTCAACCACCGAAAGCTGATGAACTGGAATTTGCGGCCAAAGCGCCCATTTTGGGCGGTTAAAGCTCTGTTGTCACTGAAGACTCCGGCGCTGTCAAGCAGGCGCGCGGGCACATCTGGATCATTGGTTGGATCGCAATATTCCGGCATGCGTTGAAGGATGGCCTCGCAATAAGCAGTTGCGGTGATGTTACCGCTGGCATCGTTGGCCTGTCCATAAGTGCGGATGCGGAACGTGTCATCGCGTACCCCGAGGGTGTTGGCGATGGGTTTTAACAAGTCCGACTGAATCACATAGCCAGGAATGCCGGCAAGCCGCGAACCGTTGACCGCTTCCGGTGTGCCAAACGAGGTCGCCCCGAGATCGCTTGGCTTGATCACCAAGCCAGGATTTTTCTTGAATTTGTAGTTGATGGAATTCGTGGAGGGAGAGTCGTCGTCATAGTCGATTGCACTCTGTAGGGCTCCCATCAAGCCGAGTTTGTCATTGGAGAGGCGGCGGTTGATAAACTCGGAGAAGTTAAGGAAGGGGCCGCGCTGTTTGACCTGCTTAACGCATTCTTGGGCGAGGGTAAGTAATTGGTTATCGTCAAGATAGCGCACCCCGGTCCAGCCTTGCAAGCCGTCGGGCGTAGTGGCACCGATAGCCGGATCTGTCATCTCCTGATCCGAGGTTTCCGTATCGAAGCGGGAGATGGCGATGCGTTTGCCGGACGGGACACTGATGGTCTTCAGAGCGCCTGTGCTGTCTCGATAGACGAGCTGGCGTTCGCGGATGCCAGCGAAGAGCGCCTGCCATGCGGCGACCGAAGTGCTGTTGACGTTGAACATGCCATCTGTCATGAGATATTTGGCGGCCTTTAGATAACCCGTGGTCGCCTGGAGTTCCGTTTTAACAGCCGCAGTTGACTTGCCGCCGCTGTAGTAGCGGTAGCGAATGTTAGAGAGATCATTGCCAGCGACTAGTTGGTCGAGATTCTGGCTGAGACTGAGAGCACCGGTAATTGCACCGGTACTTGACTGACGTGTTTGATCAGCGAGAGATGACACGAAGTAGTCATCCCACAAGGCGTCGTTAAGAAGGAAAACATGATCCCAGTAGTCGTTAAATGCGTTAGTTTCCACAGTCTCGACAGTTTTCCAATCAGTTCTATTCGGGGTATCTTGGCTCTTCGAGTTGTCGAGAGCCGTATAAACATCGGTCCGAGGCAACATCGGATGAATGAAAGAGTTTCCTATTCCTGGGCCAGTGATGCCGCTTTGATAGCTCACCGCCTTAACTTCATCACAGAACTTTGATGCTTCCTTCGCGGTGTAGCCATTGCCACTGAATGATTTTATCTGAAGGTCAGGGTATAAGGTCGTGCTATCCCCATCCTTCAATTTAACCCAACCAGGGTTAATTCTCATATTGGAAAAGCTGGCAATGTTTGAAAGCGGAGCGGTTGGCAGCTCAAGCACGGGTGCCGAAGTGACTTGTTCGTAAGGATTTGAGCCAGAACCTAAATACGAATTAACTCCAACAGCGCCGACGACCTTGCCAATTTCACCCATTCCGGTGGACCCGAAGCACAACATGTAAGGACAGTCCAAGCGCTGGGTATGAGCGGTTTGATCATCCAGCGACATATACATACCGCTGCCAAAGTAAAATGGCGGAGCCTGCAGCCAGTTGCGTGAGCGCCAGTCCTTCGCCCAAGTAATGCTATCATAAGTCGGCTTCGAGACTCCTTTGAATACCAGTTGTGTGTAAGCAACCGGGTATGGCTTGCCGTCTGCAATCCAAGGTAGGATCAAGCTTGGTTTTTGGGCTATATTGTTCACTGGTTGCGGATCTCCCGTAATCCTGGTACGGGTCTGATCTTTTGATGTGCCAGGAAGCCGCTGGAACCAGTCGTTGGAGTATGCCATTGGTATAAAGCCATTTTGATTGGTGACTCGCGATCCCCAGAACGATGGTAGCGCAAAGGCTCCACATGTATTACCTAAATTGACATTTCCGCCCCAGAATGAAGCACAAAATGTAAGCGCCATACCAGGACGCTGAATTTGGACGTCGAAAGTTTCTATTTCTGAGCCTCCATTAACTTTAATTGTTTTGCCCCACCGTTTTCTTTCGCCAGATACAGCCTGCGGATCAAATCCGGGCATGAAGTCCACGTGCGTGTTCTGACCCAGTGAATTGACGGTGTGGGAAAAAACCCTAAATTCTCCTGGTCTAAAAACGATATCCCCACCGTTGCCTGAACGGAGATGAGAGAAAACGACGGTGCCTCCATAGCCCAGTGCGCCGTTGGAGCCCCCGAGGTCGTCTAAACCTTGGTAAAGCGTATTTCCCAGATATAATTCGCCGGTGTTGGGCATTAGCTTGTATGCCGAGGTCAGCATAGCAATCGCGTTGTCTGGAACTCGCAGTTCAACATTGTATGGATTCCAGTATGTGAATACCGGGCTGTAAACGTGGTATAACTCAGACTTGTTCGGATATGTGGCGCTAGGCAATGCAAGAAGACTGTATATGAATGTAGCCTTTGCGAGAATCGGCATACGCTTGTAATTGTTATCTCCTTCCCATGCCACAGTGGTCGTCCCAGCATTCACTGTGGAAACGCAACCGGTGTATGGCTTAGCTCCGCTCCAATTCAGCGTGGCTGCGCCGTTTGTCTCAACGGTACCGGTGGTGGCATCACTCGTATTGCGGTACATCCGGTAGTAATGGCGCATGTTCGTCCACGATGCGAAATGCCGATTGGGTCGGACGGGATTTTTCGACAGGAGGTCCTGACTCATCGGCCGGATTGACGGCTCGCGAACGGAACCGGAGACGTATTGGTAAAGCGCGGGTAGCTTGGAATTGTCCATTTCAAATAGCAGGCTGAGATCCTTTTTAAATGTACCCCGGACACTTGCGATCACTCCCTGGCTCGATGCGGTGACATCGAAGAAACTTTCGTCCACTCGATCTTTGTCAACGGGAACAAGACGGAGTGAGTTGGTGGTGATGAGGCTTTTGCCAAGGTTGGATTTTGCATCGAGCGCGGTGTAACCTGTTAGTGAGCCAACTCCGACTTCGCCCGTTTCGCCTTGGGATTGTTCCCATTGTGCGGCGGCTAGGGTGCGTGGTTGTCCGGTCAGGGTGATTTTCGCCTTGTGGTTCTCGGGTCCGATCCACCATGCGAATCTGCCTGAGGTTCCTACCTGAGTTTTGTAGGCGCGAGTGACGCGGTCGGGGTTAGGTGAGGCAGACGCACCGAGACTCCCCGTGTCAATGAGTGCAACCCAGTCCGTGTTATTCGAATCGCCCGGTGAAACCGGAGCTTGAAGGTTTTTTTCTACACCGCTAGGCAGTGAGAGCAGCCAACGCCGGAACATTCTTTCGCGACCCTTGGTGTAGGTATCTGCGATTTTCAGAGGACTACTGGTGTCGGGTGGAGTGTAGGTGTTGTTGAGCCAGTCTCCCCAGGAATTGTAACTGCCAAGCCAATGGGAACGGGCCAGCCCTTCCATGGTCTCTGTGTTAGGGTCTGTATCCAACAGCGCGGACTCGGAACTGATGCGCATGTCCGGCCCCATTTCCTTTTGGAGTTCACCGATGGCAATCATCAGAGCGAGGCGAGCGTTGGACCGGGCGATCGCCTGCGCGTTGTTAATTCCGGCGCTGCGCATGGAGATCGCCGAGAGGCCCAGCAAGGCCACCGCAATCACCGTCAGCAGGATTAACAGTGAAATGGTGACCACCAAGGCGAACCCGCCGCAGTGTGTGTGTTTTGGTAAAACGACATTCATGTTGAAAGTATGTTTCATACGTCAGCAGATTCAGGACCATTTACGCAGTTGTGGTGAAGCGACATTTGGACCGAGGGTTTACGGTTACTGCGCACTGGAGCAAATCCATACACAGGCGTTATTTATATAACTTTGTATATTCGTCCTGATTTTTGGCGCGGTAAAGAATTTTTCGATTTACCTCAAATATTTTTGCGGTGATCGCTTGGTAATCAGGATCATGCGACATCCGTCTCAAGCCGGAGATCCCCGTGTTTTTCAAGCTGGGAGCGAGGAATGCGGTTTGGTCCCAGAGATCGCAGGGCGGCCTGAGGTCATGCCTTCGATTGCAGACGAATGGCTTGCCCTCCGGCGATTCCCGGACATGCTCGCGGCGTTGTGAATTCCATTCCGGTCGAGCCATCCTTGGAAATCTTCGCCGAACTGGCGTTGCGGGGCAATGTTGTGCCCGTTTACACCCAGCTTGCCGCCGATTTCGAGACCCCGTTGTCCGCTTACCTCAAGTTGCGGGATAATCGCCATTCGTTCCTTCTTGAGAGCGCGGAAAGCACGGAAAAAGGCGGGCGCTGGTCGATTGTAGGAAGCGGGCCACGTCTGGTTTTTGAAGCACGGGGAAAGGAAATCACGATTCGCGAGGGATCGAAGGTCCGGGCTTTCACGGCGGAAGACGACGTTTTGGCGGCCCTGGAACGGGAAATGAAGCCCTACCACCCGGTCACGCACGGGGCGCTGCCGCAGTTCTCCGGCGGGATGGTCGGCTACCTTTCGTATGACGCGGTGCGGCAGTTCGAGCCGACTCTCGGTGAGCCTCCGCCAGACGTGATCGGCATCCCGGATGCGATGTTCATGCTGGCCGACACGCTGCTCGTTTTCGATCATCGCCTGCGGCGTCTGCAAGTGATCGCCAATGCGTTTCTCGACGAATACGCCTTGCCCGAAGATGCCTACGCCGCAGCCCGTGGCCGCATCGCGGCAATGGTGGAAATTTTAAACCGGCCCTTCCACGTGCCGGCTCTGAACGGGCTTGCGAAAGTGCAGCCCGCCGAAGCACGCAGCAACACGACGCAGGCGGAATACGAGGCGATTGTGTTGGCGGGCAAGGAGTTCATCAAGGCGGGCGATATTTTCCAATTCGTTCCAAGCCAACGCTTTGAGGCGGATTTCGATCAGCCGCCGGTCGATCTCTATCGGGCGCTGCGCTTCGTGAATCCCTCGCCCTACATGTTCATTCTGGAACTGGGAGACTTCGCCTTGGTGGGTAGCTCGCCGGAAGTCCATGTGCGTTCAATTCAGGGACGGATCGACATTCGCCCGATCGCTGGCACCCGTCCACGCGGAAAATCCCCGGCAGAAGACGATGCGCTGGCCGCTGACCTGCTGGCAGACCCCAAAGAATGCGCCGAGCATTTGATGTTGGTCGATCTCGCCCGCAACGATGTGGGGCGGATCGCGAAACATGGCAAAGTGAGCGTTGATGATTTCATGATCGTGGAGCGCTACAGCCATGTGATGCACATCGTCTCTAACGTCTCGGGCGAACTTGATCCCTCGCACAGCGCCTATGATGTGCTGCGGGCGACGTTTCCAGCGGGCACTGTCAGCGGTGCGCCAAAGATCCGGGCAATGCAAATCATCAATTCGTTAGAAAAAAACAAGCGCTGCGCCTATGCCGGTGCGGTCGGATATTTCGGCTTCGATGGCTCACATGATTCCTGCATCACCCTGCGGACTTGTTTGTTAAAAAACGGCAAAGCTTACGTCCAAGCAGGCGCGGGTGTGGTCGCGGATTCCGATCCCACATACGAGTATGTGGAAACTGTCAACAAGGCGAAGGCGCTGCTCAGTGCGATTGCATTGGCGCGGACGCTTGGGGCTTGAAAACTGAACACTGAAAACTAGCAACTTTACCGATGCTCCTCATTTTAGATAACTACGATTCATTCACCTATAACTTGGTTCAATACTTTGGCGAGCTTGGGGCAGAGATGAAAATTTTCCGCAACGACGTGCTTACGGTGGATGACGTGAAGGCAATGAATCCCGAGCGAATCTGCATTTCACCCGGTCCCTGCACGCCGACTGAAGCGGGTATTTCCTGTGAGTTGATCGAAAAACTCGGCCCCACTACACCGATTCTCGGGGTCTGCCTCGGCCATCAATCCATCGGTCAGGTTTATGGCGGCGATGTTGTTAGGGCTGACCGCCTGATGCATGGCAAGACCTCGCCGATTCATCATTCGGGAAAAAGCATATTTACGGGAATGCCAAGTCCCTTCGAGGCTACGCGCTATCATTCACTCATTGTGAAACGCGAAACTCTGCCCGCTTGTCTCGAAATCACGGCATGGACGACGGAAGGCGAAATCATGGGACTCCAGCACAAGGAATATCCAGTTCATGGCGTCCAGTTCCATCCTGAATCAATCCTCACCCAAGACGGGAAAAGGCTACTGGAGAATTTCCTCAAATTGTGAGGTGCGGATTGTATTTAACTACCTTGTAAGACGGTCACGCCACGGCTTTGGAGTTTTTCTATAAAGTCCGCATCCGCCGCTTTGTCTGTGATGAGGCAACTCAGGTAGTCCACCTCCGCGAAGAAAAACCCCGATTTTTGTCCCAGCTTTGAATGGTCTGCTAGAAAAACCACATCTTCCGCATTGGCGATGACGCGTTCCTTGAAGGCTGCCTGCCGGGAATTGCTTTCGCTCACACCGCGATCCAAATGAAGACCGTTGCCCGAAAAAAACATGCGGTGGATGTTATAGCGTTGCAGCGATTTTTCTGCGGTCAGTCCTATGAATGAACGCGACTTGGAATCAAACAAACCACCCGTGCATATCAAATCAAGATTCGGTCGATCCGACAGGGCGTTGAACACATTGAGCGCGTTGGTTAGAATGGTCAGCGGTAAATCCGGCAGGAATTCAGTTAGGGTCAAGACCGTCGAACTCGCATCGAGGAAAATCGTATCATTTGCCTGAATCCGGCTTGCGGCGATTTTTGCAATGGCCAGCTTTTCTTCCCGGCGGATCGCCTGACGCTCGTTGAAGGGGAGTTCCTCGCGCGTCCGTTCTGGCCGGCTGGCCCCGCCGTGGATGCGGATCAGCTCGCCACGTTTTTCCAAGACCTCGAAATCCTTGCGCACCGTTTCATCCGTCACGCAGAGATCGGTAGCAGTTTCGATAGTCCGCAGTGTGCCCGCTTGATTAAGCAGGTCTAAAATCCGGCGATGGCGATCAATGGCGAGCAAAATTCGTGGTTTTCTGTGTTTCTTTGGGAAATGTTGGCTTTTGTGGTTGACTTGTCAATTATATCCAGCAAAAACAAAGTCACCGATGGTTTTGCCACAGTCCCAAACCCCGCCGCGAGCAGTCGTTGAACACTTGGTTCGCGAGCAAGTTTACGCCCGCTTGGGCATTCCACTGCCGATCGCCGCGAAGGCTCCCAACGCGTTGCTGGTCAATATTTCCGCGCGTCATTGCCACCTCACGCAAGAGGCTGTGGAGGCGCTTTTCGGCCCCGGTCACAAACTCACGCCGATGAAGAGCCTCTATCAGGAAGGTCAATACGCAGCGAAGGAATTCATTACTCTCATCGGACCCCGTAGCCGGATCATTTCCAACCTTCGCATTCTCGGCCCGTGCCGCAGTCTGAACCAAGTCGAGCTCGCCTACACGGATGCCATCGCCCTTGGTTTCGACATTCCGGTCCGCATGTCCGGCGACATCGCGGGCACTCCCGGCTGTATGTTGATGGGGCCCCACGGATATTTTCAGCTCGATGAAGGCGTCATTCGCGCCCAACCGCATGCCCACATGAACCCGGAAGACGCGGCGTTTTATGGGGTGAAACACCTTGATGTCATGAAACTCAAGGTCCACGGACCGCTTGGCATGACCTTCGACAACCTCGTTGTCCGCGTGGATCCGTCATTCAAAAACGAAGTCCACATCGATACCGACGAGGGCAACGCCTGCGGCCTGAAACCCGATACTTTCTGCGAACTGATCAAATAACTCCCAATCCTAACCATCACTAACAAAACTATGAGCAACGCACTCGGCATGATCGAAACCAAAGGCTACGTCGGCAGCGTCGAAGCCACCGACGCAATGGCGAAAGCCGCCAACGTCACCCTCGTGAAACAAATCCAAACCGGCGGGGGATTCCTCACCGTCCTCGTCACCGGTGACGTCGGCAGCGTGAAAGCCGCCGTCGATGCCGGAGCCGAAGCCGCTGGTCGCGTTGGCGAGCTTGTCTCGTCGCACGTCATCGCCCGCCCGCACAACGAGCTTCTCTCCCAGTTCGGCATCGCCTGAGTTACTCTCAACTTCCAATTCTCAACCATCAACTATCTTAAAATCATGGCCAAGCAAGCAATCGGCATCATCGAAACCAAAGGTTTCGTCGCCCTCATCGAAGCCTCGGACGCCGCCCTCAAGGCCGCAAATATTAAAATGACCGGCTGGGACAAAATCGGCTCCGGCCTCGTCACCGGATTCTTCACCGGCGATGTCGCCGCAGTGAAGGCCGGCCTCGACGCCGCCGCCGCAGCAGCCTCCAAGATCGGCACTGTTACTTCCGTCCAGATCATCCCACGTCCGCACGACGATTTGTCGAAGCTCGGAACTTGGATTGCCTGATTTGAAATCTCAAATCTGAAATTTCAAATTTACCATGCTCGTCCTCGTCGCCAACCTTGGCTCAACGTCATTCAAATACCGTCTCTTCCGCATGGATGAGAACGGTGGAAATGACATTGCCAAGGGCGGCTACGAACGGGTGACGGACTATGCGGCGGTCATCGAGGATGCGCTTGCGACACTCCAGCGCGATGGCATCATCGGCAGTCCGGATGAGATTGACGCTGTCGGTTTCAAGACGGTTCTCGGCAAGGATCTCAGCGGCTGCGTGATCGCGGATCAGAAAGTGATCGATGCCCTCGAAGGCTTCACCGCCGTTGCTCCGGCGCACAATCCGCCGTATGCGGCCGGCATCCGGCAGTTTGAGAAATCACTGCCCAAGGCACGCCTCGTCGCACTGTTTGAAACTGCATTTTATCAATGGATCTCCGCCGCTTCAGCTCACTATGCGATTCCCCGCGCCTGGCGTGATATTGGCATCCGCCGCTATGGGTTCCATGGCGCGAGCCACAAGTTCATTGCCGAGCGCTCCGCCGAACTTTGTGATAGAACCGACGTTGCTGAAATCGTGCGTCGGCTTTATCTCGACGGTCCGCAGCCAGTTAGTGGGTCTGCACTGCGCGTCATTTCCTGCCATCTTGGTGGCTCCAGTTCTGTCACTGGTATTTTGAATGGGGTCGCAATCGGCACCAGCATGGGTTTTTCCCCGCAGAGTGGACTCCCGCAAAACAACCGCGTCGGCGATCTCGACTCCGGAGCGCTGCCCTACGCGATGCGGACACTCGGCATCTCACTCGATGAAGCGGAACGCCAGCTCACCAAGGAATCCGGGCTGCTGGGCTTGTCCGGTGTCTCTAACGACATCCGCGACATCAATGCTGCTGCCGCGCAAGGCAATGCCGACGCCCAGCTCGCTATCGACGCGCTCGTCCACTCGATCCGCCACTGGATCGGTGCCTTCAACTTCGAACTCGGCGGCCTCGATGCTCTCGTATTCACCGCCGGCATTGGCGAAAACGGCAGTGACCTGCGTGCTGCCGTTTGCAAAAATCTCGAAGGCTTCGGCATCCTGCTCGATCCCGACAAGAACAGTGCCTGCCGCGCGAGCGAGGCCATGATCAGCGACGATGATTCACTCGTAAAAATCATGGTCATTCCCGCCAACGAGGAACTCGTCCTCGCCCGCGAAGTTTTCCGCAAGCTCTCCTAAGACTCCCACCTCTAACCATTCACACTAAACAAATACTACCATGGCCAAACAAGCAGTTGGACTTCTAGAAACCCGTGGCCTCGCCTGTCTCGTCGTTGGCGTTGACGCGATGCTCAAATCCGCAAACGTCGAACTCGCCGGTCCGATGAAACAAGTCGGCAGCGCGCTCTGCAATGCCGTCGTTACTGGCGATGTCGCTGCGGTGAAAGCCGCGCTCGATGCCGGTGCCGCCGCCGCTTCCGAAGCAGGCGAAGTCGTCAGCGCTCACGTCATCGCCCGTCCGGACGATGCTATCGACGCTGTCCTTCCAAAGGATTCGGGTGCCACCGCACGCGCACCGCGCAAGTAATCCTGTCATGCCGCGCCCGCAGTCCTAACCGACTGCGGGCGTGGTCACCCCACAACCCTGATGTTCCTAGCAGAAGTCATCGGACAAGTCGTAGCCACGAAAAAGGACGAACTCATGGTCGGGAGGAAACTCCTGATCCTGCGTCCGCAGCTCGTGGACGAGAAGGATCCGACTAAATTCAAAGCCGGCCAGAACACCATCGTCGCCATCGATACCGTTGGCGCGGGCGAAGGTGAGCTCGTGCTTTTCTGTCAGGGCAGCTCGGCTCGCTCCGCACAGGGGCTCAAACTGATCCCGGTGGACGCTGCCATCGTGGCCATCATCGACCGCGTCGAAGTCCTCGGCAAAACGGTTTATAAAGGCGGCTGATCCGCATTTTTCAAATTTCACGACGCACTACTTTTTGAATGAAAACTCTCGATCCCGAAACCCTCCGCTCCGTGGTGGAAGCCGTCGTCTCCCGGATAACAGCCGCTAACGGCCAGGCTCCCGCACCCGCTCCGGCAGCCGCAGTTAAATCATCGTCATGCGGCTGTGGCTGCTCCGGCAGTGAAGGCAGATACGGTGTTTTCACCTGTGTGGACAAGGCCGCAGAAGCCGCGCACGCAGCGCACCTCCAATTGAAGAAACTCGGAGTCGCTGGTCGTGCGAAGGTCATCGAAATCGTCAAGACTCTCGCCGTCGGGAATGCCGAACCGTGGGGCCGCTTCGAGTTTGAAGAAACCAAGATCGGCCGACTCGATCACAAGATCGCCAAGTTGCTCATCACCAAAAACGTCCCCGGCACCGAGTGGCTCCAGCCCTATGCGCTAAGCGGCGACGGCGGCATCACGCTTGAGGAATACGCGCCCTTCGGCGTGATCGGCGCAATCCTTCCTGTCACGCACTCAGTGCCTACTCTAACGGGAAATGTTATCAACATGGTGGCAGCCGGAAACTCTGTCGTTTTCAATCCGCATCCCGGTGGTGCCCGCAGCGCCGCAATGGCCGTGCGCGCTTACAACGAAGCGATCAAACGCGAGATAGGCATCGACAACCTCATCACCACGGTCGAAAGTCCGTCGTTAGAATCCTTCGATCTTCTTTGCAAGAACCCTCACGTCGCCTTGCTCGCCATCACCGGTGGCCCGGCGGTCGTCAATGCCGCGATGAAATCCGGTAAGCGCGCGATCTGCGCCGGTCCGGGAAATCCGGTCGTCGTCGTCGATGAAACCGCGGATCTCGCCCGTGCCGCCCGTGGCATCGTCGAAGGGGGTGCTTTCGATAACAACCTTCTGTGCATCGGTGAGAAAGCCGTCTTCGTCGTCGGTTCTGTTTTCAGCCGCTTCTGCGAGGAACTTCAAAAAGCCGGTGCTGCCCGCATCAACGCGCAGCAGTTGGAAAAACTAACCGCCGCCGCGTTCACCTTCAAGCCGGGCGAAGGCGGAGGTTGCTCGCACGCCTCCGTGAACCGCGCCCTCGTCGGTGCCGATCCATCGAAACTCGCCGAACACGCCGGAACCACCGTTCCTAACGGCACGCAACTGCTTTTCGCCGAGACCGATGCCGATCACGCGTTTGTCCAAGAGGAGCAGATGATGCCGATGATGCCGATCGTCCCAGTGCCAGACTTCGAAACCGGCGTCCGCGAAGCGAAACGCGCCGAGCATAACTACCGCCACTCCGCCATCATTCACACCAAGGACGTCGATCACATGACCTACATGGCCAAGGAAATGGACACCACGATCTTCGTGAAAAATGGTGCCTCCGTCGCCGGTCTCGGCCTCGGTGGGGAAGGCTATCTCTCGTATTCCATCGCCACCACGACGGGTGAGGGAATCACCACTCCCAAAACCTTCACCCGCGTCCGCCGCTGCGTGCTCGTGGAAAACCTCCGTATCATTTAACTCAAATGTTTCTCGCCCAAGTCGTCGGCCATGCGGTCAGCAGTCATTCCCATCCCTCACTCAAAGGGTACAAGATGATGCTGTGCCAGGCACTCGATGCGGACGAAAAACTAAGCGGAGCGCCGATGGTCGCGATCGATTTATTCGGAGCCGGCCTTCATTCGAAGGTGATGGTTTCCACGGACGGACTTGGTGCCCGCCACATCGTCCACGATGACAAATCACCTATCAGGAATTTCATCCAAGGCATTGTTGACTGACGAAATTACATGCGCGTAGCCCAAGTCATCGGTCGAGTGACCCTGAGTATCCATGATCCCTCCTTCAAAGGTGGACGCTGGCTCATGGTCAATCCGCTGGATGCGGGGCAATTCAACGACGCCTGCCGCAAAGCTCCTGTCATTACCGCACAATCGTCGCTCGTTGCGTACGATAACCTCGGCGCTGGTACCGGTGACATCGTCGGCATCGTCGAGGGCGCGGAAGCCACAGCCCCATTTGATTTCCCGATTCCCATCGACGCCATCACCGTCGCCATTTTCGATTCCCTTTCGTACGAACCACCTGCCGCGTAAACCCTTCCAACCAATCTAACTTATGAGCAAGCAAGTCTTCACCGCCGCCGACATCGAAGCCCACCTGAAATCCGGGAAAACGGCCGCCGATCTTCCGAAGGGTTCAATCCTAACACCTTCCGCCAAGGACGTGCTCCGCGATGGCCTCGGCCCGGTGCGTGCCGGTGGAACTGGCAGCTCCGCTCCTGCCGCGCAAGCCGCCTACGCCGAGCCGATCCTGCCGGATTACGAATTCCGGTGGACTCCCGGAAAGGATCCGAAGACTCCCGCAGAAATCGCCGCCTTCTTCCATTCTCCTGCCATCGTCGAACTCAAGCAGCGCATGGTTGAGATCGGCCAGCGCATGTGGAATCGCGAATACACCGATGGCAACGGCGGCAATCTAACCATCCGCGTCGGCGACAACCTGGTCCTCTGCACACCCACTCTCGTTTCCAAAGGCTTCATGACGATCGAGCAAATGTGCCTCGTGGACATGGAAGGCGTGCAACTCGCCGGGAAATACAAGCGCACTTCCGAGTGCATGACTCACTTGGCGATCATGAAGCGCCAGCCGAAGGCAAAAGCCTGCTGCCACGCGCACCCGCCGCACGGCACCGCCTTCGCCGTCGCCGGTGTGCAGCCACCCACTTGTATGATTCCCGAAGCAGAAGTCTTCCTCGGTCAAATCGGTCTATCAGAATATCAGACTCCCGGCACGCCTGCCAATGCCGTTGCCGTCGGTGATGCCGCCGTCGATCACATGGCCGTGCTCATGGTCAACCACGGTGTCATCACTTGGGGCAAGGACATCGAGGACGCTTATTGGAAAATGGAGAACGTCGAGTCCTATTGCAAAACCATCTGGATCGCCTCGCAGCTAAATGGCGGCAAGCTCCTCACGATCACCGGTGGTCAGGCCAAGGAACTCATTGCGCTCCGCAAGGTGCTCGGCATGGAAGACAAGCGCGCCAACTGGCAGGAATGTCAGCTCTGCGACAACGCCGATTTTAGCCCCGGCACCGTCTGTCAGATTCCGGACAAATCCGCTCCGGCGGCAGGTGGCAAACTCGATCCCGAAGCTGAAAAGCTCGTCCAGATGCTCACCGAACAGATTCTAGCAGCGGTCAAGTAAGTCGATCTAGCAGTCACCTCGCATATCCATTTCATCCATGAAAACTCCAATCACCGTCTCCATCACCGGCGCGGCCGGCCAGATCGGCTATGCCCTGCTTTTCCGCATCGCGTCCGGCTTCGTCTTCGGCCCGGACCAACCGGTCAATCTCCGCCTGATCGAAATCGAACCCGGTATGGCCGCCTTGGAAGGGGTCATGATGGAACTCGATGATTGCGCGTTCCCATTGCTCAATGAGGTGATCGGCACCTCGGATCTCAACGAAGGATTCAAAGGCACCAACTGGGCGCTGCTCGTTGGTTCCGTGCCACGCAAAGCCGGGATGGAACGAGCGGATCTGCTAGGCATCAATGGCAAGATTTTCACCGGCCAAGGCAAAGCGATTGCCCGCAACGCCGCCAAGGACGTCCGTGTGTTAGTCGTCGGAAACCCCTGCAACACCAATGCCCTCATCGCGATGAACAACGCCGAGGGCGTGCCCAAGGACCGTTTCTTCGCGATGACCCGGCTCGATGAAAACCGCGCGAAAAGCCAGCTTGCCAAAAAAGCCAGCGTCCATCCATCCAAGGTCACGAACCTCTGCATCTGGGGCAATCACTCGGCCACCCAGTATCCGGATTTCACCAACGCGAAGATCAATGGTCGTGTCGCCACCGAGGTGATTTCCCATGTCGCCTGGCTCAAGGGCGATTTCATCAGCACCGTCCAACAACGCGGTGCCGCCATCATCAAGGCCCGCGGTGCATCCTCCGCCGCCTCCGCTGCGAATGCCGCTCTCGACACCGTGAAAAGCCTCATCACTCCGACTCCAGCCGGTGATTGGCATTCCGTCGCCGTCTGTTCGGACGGCTCCTACGGCATTGAAAAAGGTCTCATGGCCTCATTCCCAATCCGCACGATTGAAAACGGAAAATGGGAAATCGTCCAAGGTCTTCCCGTCGATGCCTTCAGCCGCGAAAAAATCGACTTGTCGATCAACGAGCTCAAGGAAGAGCGCGACGCAGTGAAAAGCCTGCTTCCGGGCTGATACCCTGCGAGTTTGTCTTCTACGGCTTGCCACTCGTCATTGCCGAAATCTCCTATTCAAGGGGAGAAGTCGCTCCTTGGGGCGAAGAGGCGTCACGTTGAGGCTTGGAGCGCTTGCACGACGATGTAATTCTTATCCAACGAAATTGGGAAAAATTGGAAATTGCCGGTATAGAATCTGTATATTGTTGGAAATAATTGGAATTTATTGGGAAATGGCTTGACGATAGTTCTCGATCCAAGTAAATCTACCTCCGTCCATGTCCACCTACCAATACGTAAACCACCTCTGGGACGATGCGAAAGCAGCCGGTCTCAATGACGTCGAGAAACTCGCCTATCGCTCGAACCTACTCGGCAGCGACCAGCGCATCACCAACACCGGCGGTGGCAACACCTCGTCGAAGGCCCTGGAAAAGGACCCGCTCACCGGCCAACCAGTCGAAGTTCTCTGGGTCAAAGGCTCCGGCGGCGACCTCCGCACCAGCACGCGGGAGAATTTCTCCTCACTCTATCAGCAAAAGTTGCTTGACCTCCAGAACCTCTACGCAGCCCGCGAGGACAAGGGGCTGAAGTCGCCCGCCGAGGACGAAATGGTGGGCATGTACACGCACACCACTTTCAATCTGAACCCGCGCGCCTCGTCCATCGACACGCCGCTCCACAGCTTCATCCCGGCGAAATTCGTCGATCACATGCACCCGAACGCGATCATCGCCATCGCCGCTTCGCAAAACTGTGAGAAACTAACAAAAGAAATTTTCGGCGGTGAAATGGGCTACGTGCCATGGATGCGCCCGGGCTTCGAACTCGGCCTCGCGATGCAGGACATCGTGAAAAGCGACCCAAGCGTGAAATCCATCATGATGGGCCAGCACGGCTTCATTTCCTGGGATGACGAGGAGAAGGCCTGCTACACCTACACCCTCGATTGCATTGAAAAGGCGTCCGCCTTCATTGAGGAAAAATACGCGGCCAAAGGTGGCGATGCCGTGGCATTCGGTGGTGTGAAGTATCAAACTCTAACACCCGAGCAACGTCGCGAATCTCTCGTGGCCATCCTGCCATGGCTGCGCGGCCAGGTTTCCCAACAGAAGCGTTTCATCGGCACCGTGCAGGACGACGAAAAGATCCTACGCTTCGTGAACTCGAAAGACGCCGCTCGTCTCGCCGGGCTTGGCACGAGCTGTCCCGATCATTTCCTCCGCACCAAAATCAAGCCACTCTACGTGGACTGGAATCCGCAGACCGAGCACGCCGCCGCCTTGAAAAATAAGTTAGCTGCCGGACTCGAAGCCTACCGCAATGACTACGCCTCCTACTACGACAAATGCAAACACGCCAACTCGCCCGCCATGCGCGACCCGAACCCGACTGTCGTGCTCATTCCCGGCATCGGCATGATTGCTTGGGGCAAGGATAAATCCGAGTCACGCGTCACCGCAGAATTCTATAACTGCGCCGTCGAAGTCATGCGCGGTGCCGAAGCCATCGATACCTATATCTCACTGCCCCAACAGGAAGCGTTCGACATCGAGTATTGGCTGCTAGAAGAAGCGAAACTCAAGCGGATGCCTGCGGAAAAGGAACTCGCTCGCCAAGTCATCATCGTCATCGGCGCGGGCTCGGGCATCGGCAAAGAAGCTGCCAACCGCCTCGTCAAGGAAGGTGGACACATCGTCTGCGTGGATCTCAATGAGGACGCTGCGAAAGCTACGGCCAAGGAAATCACCGATCAATACGGAGTCGGCATCGGCGTCGCCGGCACGGGTCTATCCGATTGCGGGCTTGCCATTGGACTTGCGACTAACATCACCGACCGTGCATCGATCCGCCGCATGCTTGACGATGTCGCCATCGCATACGGCGGCTTCGATTCTATCGCCGTCACCGCCGGGATCTTTGTTCCTGCGGACATCAGCGGCCACATCCCCGACGAAAAATGGGCGCTCACTTACAACATCAACGTCACCGGCAGTTACTTCGTCGCCGACGAAGCATTCAAGACCTGGCAGGAGCAAGGTCTCAAGGGTAACCTCGTTCTAACAACCTCCGCCAATGCCGCGGTCGCGAAAAAGGGCACGCTCGCTTATGACACTTCGAAAGCCGCTGCAAACCACCTCATCCGCGAACTCGCCATCGAGCTTGCCCCGCTGGTCCGTGTCAACGGCGTCGCGCCTGCAACCGTGGTTCAAGGTTCCGCCATGTTCCCGCGTGACCGCGTGATCGGTTCGCTGGCGAAATACGCCATTCCTTACAGCGACGACGAGGAAACCGAATCGCTCGTGACCAAGCTCGCCCAGTTCTACGCCGACCGCACGCTAACGAAAGAACCAATAACCCCCGCCGACCAAGCAGAAGCGTATTTCCTCCTGCTATCGCGACGCCTCAACAAAACCACAGGGCAAGTCATTACCGTGGACGGCGGCTTGCATGAAGCATTCCTGCGCTGAGTATGGTTCCCGGGAGAAGGGGCATTCGTGTCTCTCCTCTTGAGTTCCGTTAGACTTACTTTACTTAGTTTACTTGCTTGGCTCGGGAGGAAGAACTTCGTCAATCCAGCGTTCGATATCCCAGAATGAGGAGTCGTTTCTTGGTCCGTCGGGTCATGGAAGTGATGGGAGTTGGCTCTGGCGGATTGGATCACTCACTTTATGCATTAGGGAATTTATGATTCCATTCGTTTTACCTGTTTGAGACAGTAAACTAACGGGAAAATTCCAATCACGCCGAATGAGCAGTCGATGAGCCGCCAATAAAACGGGATGCCACGCAGCGGTCCGCAAATCATCGCCAAGGGAATGACGCCCAGGCACGCGATGATGCCCGTGAAGAGCGTGGCCCGGCTGGTGGCTGGATGGATCAGCGGCCCGATGAAAAATGCGGCGATGACGAGATGGCCGAATGCAAGCCAGTCGGTCCCATAGGCGATCCACGGATAGTCCGCGTAAGTGTGTTCCAAGCCGTGTCGAACCGTTACAATCCAGAAGCCGAGGCCAGTATGGCCCACTGGCGGAGTCGTGTCACCAAGGCCTAGCAGATTTGAAAGAATCCTCAGTTCCCAAAGCAGTGGAAACGCCGTCACCCCGCTGACCACCAAGCCCGCGATAAACAGCAGCATCGCCGCGCGAAAGCGGAAGGTGGGGGAATTAAAATTCACGAGTGCTTATGCGAACCATGCCCGCATGTGCAGTTCAACAATCCCGCGAATTTTTTGCGATCGGACCAGAGCAGAAACGCGGCGAGCAGGCAGATGAGAATGAGCATTGGGTCAAACAGACCCGCGCCTTGAGTGAGAAAGATGTGGAAGGCGAGGATATTCACAATGACGGGGCCTAGCAGCAGCAATCCGAAATTCCGGGTGAGTGGAATGGCACAGAGAATGCCGCCGAGGAGTTCGCAGGATTTGATAAAGTTCATGTAGCCCGTGGGGCCGACGGCCATGAAGAAATGCTCTGCCGCCGAGCCGGGTGGTGGCGGCGGCATGGCCATGAGTTTGAAGAAATAGACCAGTGAGAATACGATGAAGAGCAGACCTAGCAGGCCGCCAGCGATGTTGGATGCGAGTTTCATGATACAGTGGATGATGGTTAGTTTTTAGTTTTTGTTTCGGATATGGATTTCAAATCAGTGAGACCTTTGTCAAAATCGTCGCCGACCATTTTTTCGCAATCCATGAAGAGTCCGACGGCTTTGGACATGAAGTTGTTTTTGCCGAACATGCTCCAAGTGACGACGGTCTGGTTGCCCTCGGGCTTGAAGGAAAATTCTGCGGTGTTGGTGCCGACGAAAGGTTTTACGAATTCCAGTTTGAATTGTAAAAACTCGCTCGGGCGGCTTGCCATGAGGGTCATTTTTCCTTCACCCACATCGTTGTTACCCGCCCAGCTCATGGCCGCGCCGACTCCGGCGGGTGGACCCTCGAAGGTGGTTTTGCAGTTCGGATCTTTCTTCGCCCACGGGTCCCAGCCGCCCCATTTTTGCAGTTCGTTCACCTGCGCGAACACGACCGCAGGCGGAGCGGCAATGGTCGTGCTGCGGTGGTAATGGAAATCAGCGGGCCGCAGTGCGACGACGATCACCAAGATGACGACGAGGGCTACGATGACGAAGAGGATTTTAACGAACATGGCGGCGATGATTAGAGATTCGCATGGATAGTGATGTCTCGATTTACCGATGCGACTCCAGATCAAGCACAATCGCGAATCGGCTTAGGATGTGTAGAAGCGAGTCGGTTGGAAAGCATTAAGTAGGGCCAATCTTGGTAAAATCGCGAGATCGTTCTTCATGGCGGGTAACTGTTATAAGAACTATGACGCCACGGATGCTGCGGTCAGAGGCAAAACTGAGTTTGCAGGCGAGGGGAATGAATTCTGATGTGCATGATGCTGGTGCTTTGAATGCACGCATCGCGGGCGAACTAAATTCCGCGCTCCATTTTCAGAAATCGGCGAAGAGGTCCATTTGGGGGGGATTGGGTTTGGGAAGGGCACCTTGATCTTGGACCATGTTCTTCGCTTTGGGGCCTTGGGTTTTGGCTTCGGGTTTGACGGAGTGGAGTTCGAGGTGGGAGAGGATCGACTTGGCGCGTTCGACGACGGATTTCGGGAGGCCTGCCAGGCGGGCGACTTGGATGCCGTAGCTCTTGTCGGCGGCACCGGGGAGGATCTTGTGGAGGAAGATAATTTCCTCGTTCCACTCTCTAACGGCGACGTTGTAGTTGGCGACGGCGGACTTGGTGTTCGCTAAATCAGTGAGTTCGTGATAGTGGGTGGCGAAGAGCGTGCGGCAGCCAATGGTGTCGTGGAGGTGCTCGGCGACGGACCAGGCGATGGAGAGGCCATCGAAGGTGGCGGTGCCGCGGCCGATCTCGTCGAGGATGACGAGGGATCGATCCGTCGCGTGGTTGAGGATGAGGGCGGTTTCACTCATCTCAACCATGAAGGTGGATTGGCCGCGTGAGAGATCGTCGGATGCGCCGACGCGGCAGAAGATGCGATCAACGAGGCCGAGGGTGGCGGATTCCGCCGGGACGTAGGCACCAATTTGGGCCATCACGGCGATGAGGGCAATCTGGCGGATGTAAGTGGATTTTCCGGCCATGTTAGGTCCGGTGAGGATTTGGAGGCGGGCGGTTTCGGGATCGAGCTCGGTGTCGTTGGGGACGAACTTTACGTCGGTTAGAGTTTGTTCGAGGACGGGGTGGCGGCCGTTAGTAACGAAGAAGGCGCGGGATTCGTCGAGCACCGGGCGGCAATGACGGTGGAGCTGGGCGACTTCTGACAAGGCACAAAGCACGTCGATTTCCGCGATGGCGGCGGCGGTTTGTTGGAGTTCGGGTAGGTGGGTAATGACCTGGCTGCGGAGCTGCGTGAAGAGCTCGGCTTCGAGTTGTTTGGAGCGTTCTTCGGCCCCTAACACTTTGTTTTCCATTTCCTTGAGCGCCGGGGTGATGTAGCGCTCGGCGTTGCTCATCGTTTGCTTGCGCGTGTAGTCGTCCGGGACTTTGGCGAGATGACTAGTGGTGATTTCGATGAAGTAACCGAAGATGTTGTTGAATTTGATTTTCAATGAGTCGATCCCGGTGCGCTTGCGCTCGTCTTCTTGGAGGCGGGCGATCCAATCCTTGCCGCCACGGGCGGCAGAGCGGAGTTCGTCGAGCTCGGGCGACCAGCCATCGCGGATGATGCCGCCGTCGCGGAGGTTGGATGGGGGTTCGTCTGCTAGGGCGGAGGCGAGGAGTTGAGTTAGATCGGAAAAGTTGTGAAGATGATTGCTGATTAAGGATTGAGGATTGAGAATTATTGATTGCTGGAGTGAAGAGAAGTCCTGCTTGAGGGACGGGATGTGGTCGAGTGAGTTGCTGAGAGACTGGAGGTCGCGGGCGTTGCCGGAGTTTTGGGAGAGGCGGGAGGTGGTACGCTCGATGTCGCGAATGCCTTTGAGGGATTCACGGCATTTTGATAGAAGGAATGGTTCTGCTAGAAATGCGGCGATGATGTCTTGTCGGCCGGTTAGTGTCTTGTAGTCGCGAAGCGGGTGGAGTATCCAATCGCGGAGCAGGCGCGCGCCCATCGGGGTGGCAGTGCGGTCGAGCACGCCTAACAGCGTGTGCTGCTTGCCGGAGCGGGAATCGACGAGGTCGAGATTGCGCTGGGAGGCGGCATCGATGAGGACGTGATCGGCATTTTCCCTGACGCGCGGAGTGTGGAGGTGGGCACAATTTCTCCTAAGTTGATGGATGAGGTAGTGCATGACCGCTCCGGCGGCCCCGCTGGCGGCGTGGAGATTGGCGCAGCCGAAGCCGTCTAACGAGTGGACGTTGAAATGGTCTTTGAGAAGCTGGGTGGCGTGCTCGGGGAGGAAGGAGTAGCCTTCATAAACAAGGCCATTTTTCAGCGATCCGAACTCGTCGGTCTGGTGGTCCGGGATCAGGAGTTCTGAGGGTGAAATGCGGGCGAGTTCGTCTTCTAGCAGGCTGTTGTTGGCATACTCGGCGATGGTGAACTCGCCTGTGGTGTGGTCGATGCAGGCGAGACCGAGGTTTTTCCCGTGGCGGAAAACGGCGGCGAGGTAGTTCGGGCGTTGGTCATCGAGCAGGGTGAGGTCGTCGATAGAGCCGGGTGTTAGAATGCGGGCGATTTCGCGGGAGACGAGTTTTCCCGCCACCGGCTCGGAGGTTTGTTCGGCGATGGCGACGCGTTTTCCCGCCTTGAGCAAGCGGGCGATGTAGCCCTGCGCGGCATGATAGGGGACGCCGCACATGGGGGTGCCGCCACGCTTTGTTAGGGCGACGTTGAGGATGGGCGCGGCGGTTTTGGCATCCTCGAAAAACATCTCGTAGAAGTCGCCAAGGCGGTAAAAAAGAATGACGTCGGCAGGCAGGGATTTCCGCATGGCCTGATATTGGGCCATCATCGGGGTCATTGCAGGCTCGGACATGGGCGGAGAGTGGGGACGACAGGCGGCGTAATCAAGAACCCATGGGGACTGGGGTGAAATTCGGTTTGACTGTGGATTTCCGATTTTCACGCGGAGGGCGGGGGTTGTATGGTGGGGGGGTGTCCTTGGTGTGAGATTGCATTTTTCAAAGACCACTTCAGAATCAATTTTATAGAGGTAGGAGCCAAAGAAAAAGACGCGTTGGGGATGCTTGGCGATACTGATCGCTTTCGTTCTTTATCTGGCTTACCTGAAAATAAAAGTGTTCGCCTGACCATCTTTTTGCTTGCGGTTTTTCAAATAAGTGTTCAAATGCTTATCACCAACCAAACAATGCCATGAACGATAAGCTCCTCGAATCCGCCCCTCAAGCAACCACCCGTAGCGAAAACCTCACCTTCGAGCGCAACCCGGACTACGCGATCTATAAGCCGAATTCCCGTGGTAGCGGCGGCGTCGTACGCTTCGGCCTGAACCGCGCCAAAGCCGCCGTATTCGTCGATGCCGCCGCGCAATCCGGCGAGAAGCAGTTCGACTGGGACCAGAAAATCACGATGAAATGGGGACTCTCCGATATTGGAGCCGCGCTCGCCGTGCTCCAAGGCTGCACCCCTCAAGCCAAGCTTTTTCACCAATCCGAAAAAGCCAGCAGCGCCTTTGAACTCATCCGCCGCGACGATCCAGAGCGTGCGCCTTACTTGGTTTCCATCTCGCGCCAAGCTGCGGCGGACAAATCCCTGCGAAAAGTGGCAATCCCCATATCCCATGCCGAGGCCGCCATCTTAGAAACCGCCCTGCGGGCTGCGGCTGGCAGCATTCTCGGCTGGTGAGGCCGCAGGGTTTCACGGCGCAGTGATGCGAAAACTTTGTTTCACGGGATCGGCGGTTTTCGCGGTCGGTTTGGCGGGACTGCCCCGTTGCCACGCGACGAACTTGGGTGAAATCCAAAGGCTTGGAACGATGTCGGAACAAAGTGGCTTGTGGCGACCGTTAAACTCGATGAGAATGCGCTGGAATTCTCCGTAACGATTTGGGAGCTTCCGTCATTCGTTGCCGGACCGGGATGCCGGTCATTTTTCCCATGACTTCTCCAAGCACTCCACCCGACGTGAAAACCGCAATCCCAGAAGCCCTCAGGCTTCAGTTGGATGATTTCCGGCGGCATCTCTGGCGGGTGAAAATCATGGAAGCGATCGCCGCCGGGATGATCGGATTGCTAGTGTCTTTCCTGCTGGTTTACGGGCTGGATCGGATTTGGCAAACACCGGGCTGGGTGCGGCTGCTTATCCTTGTCGCGGGCATTTCCCTGTTCGCCATCTTCGCGCCGTATTGGCTGCATCGTTGGGTCTGGCGGCAGCGCCGGGAAACCCAACTCGCCCGGCTGATCGCCCGGCGTTATCCGGGGCTGGGTGATCGTTTGTTAGGCGTGATCGAGCTGCAAGATCAGGTGGGAAATGCCGACACGCTTTCCCCGCGCTTGCGGGAGGCGGCGATGGCGGCGGTCGCCATCGAGACCGGGAAACGCAAGCTCGACGAGGCGCTCCCGCCCCAACGGCATCGGCGCTGGACGCTCGCGGCGCTTGCCTTGGCGATCATTTCCGCAACTGCGTTTCTGGTCACGCCTCGGGCTGGATTCAATGCGCTGCAACGCTGGCTGATGCCGCTTTCTAACACCGAGCGCTACACCTTCACGCGCTTGGAAAATCCACCGGTCTATCGGGCGGTGGCGTTCGGTGAGGCGTTTGAAATCACCTTGCGGCTCGCTCATGATTCCGATGAGCGCCCGGTGGAGGCTACCGGGCGCTATGGCTTACAACCCGCTGTGGAAACGACGCTGGAAAATGGCAGCTACCATTTCACATTCCCCGGCCAGCAGGATCCCGGTGTTATCGTTTTCCGCGTGGGCGATCTCGTGCATGAAGTCCGTGTCGAACCGGTCCCGCGCCCTGCCATGGAATCCGTGGTGGCGGTGATTACTCCGCCCGCCTACTTGGCCATCCCGGAAAAAACGGTGGACCTGAACAGCGGCGTCGTCAGTGCCGTCGAGGGTAGCAAGCTCCGCATCGACCTAACAACGAACCGTCCGCTTGCCACCGCCACCTTCGGGCCGACGCGAGCGCAGGTGATCGAGCAGCCGAAGGACGCCGCCGTGCCATACGCGCCGATGCAGGGCGCGCTGGAAATTTCCGGCAACATCGCACGGACACCAGTCATGGAGATCAGCGCGATCCCCTTCGAGATTCCCTTCGCCTGGACCGACCAACTGGGCCTCGTCGGCGAGTCGGGTTTCCGGTTACGTGTCGATGCTTTGCGGGACGCGCCGCCGACCTGTTATTTGCAGGGGGTCGAGCGCCAGAAAGTCATGCTGCCAGAGGAAACACTGGATCTGGAAGTGCTGGCGGAGGATGATTTCGGCGTCAAAGTCACTGGCTTGGAATGGACCGGTCAGTCCAGCCGCCCGTCCGGCGAGGCACAGGCCAAAGGCGAGATGAAAGTCGCTGACGGCGCACCCGAGGAACGGCGGATTATCAAAGGCAGCTCATTTTCACCTGCGGCATTTGGCATCACGCCCCAAAAAATCACCCTGCGCGGCTACTCCGAGGATTATTTCCCGAACCGAGGCCGGGTGTATTCCGAGCCGGTAGTCATCTACGTTCTGACCCGCGACGAACATGCCCAGATGTTGAAGGCGAAATTTGATCGCACCATCGCTGAACTCGAAGATCTCGCCCGCCGCGAACAAGAGCTCCTTGACGAAAATCACCGCCTCGAACGCCTCGGTGGCGAGGAGCTTCAGAAAGAGCAAAACACCAAGCGCTTGGAAGCTCAGGATCAAGCCGAGGCGGAAACCAAGCGCCGGATGCAAGAGCTCACCGATCGCATGGAAAGCCTGATGAAAGATGCCGCACGCAATGGCGACATCGCCAAGGACACGCTCAAGAAAATGGCGGAAGCCCTCAAGTCGATGCAGGAACTTTCCCAACAGGATATTCCCAAGGTGCAGGAAAAACTCGGTGATTCCCACGAGCAGTCGAACACCCCGGAGCAGACTGGCAAAGACGTGGCCCAAGCCGCTGAGGAACAGAAAAAAGCCGTCGATAAAATGCAGAAAGCGATCGCCAAGGCGAACGAGGCGAACAAGCAGTTTGAGGCAGGCACCTTTGTTAACCGCCTGAAAAAAGCGGCTGGCGAGCAGAGCGGTATCGCCAGTTCCCTGACCGAAGCCTTCGAGCGCATCCTCGGCACCAAGAACGCGAAGCTCGATCCCTCCGACCAGCGTCGACTGCGCGAGGCGACCGCCCAACAGGCGAACACCGCGTCCGACGTGCGCTGGCTCCAGGAAGATCTCGGGAGTTATTTCGCCCGCACCAAGACGGATTCCTTCAAACAGATTCTCGATGAAATGAAAGCCTCCCAGATCGACATCGGGCTGGAGGAAATTCGCGGTCTGTTAGGTAAGAATCATTCCTACCTCGCCACCGAAAATTCAAAAAAATGGGCGGACATGCTCACCGCCTGGGCCAAGAAACTCGAAGGCGAAAAGGACGCTGCGGGCGGCGGCGGTGGCGGCGATGGTGCGGCACCCAGTCCCGAGGATGAAGACTTCGAGTTCATGCTGCGGGTGATGAAATTGGTCCAGCAGGAACAAGATCTGCGAGGCCAGACCCGCTCGCTCGAACAACTTCGCCGCAGCATTGGCAAGCCAACAGAAGAAACTAACAAACCATGAAACGCATTCTAACTGCCGCCTTTTCCATGTTGCTGCCGTGGCTTGCCTGCGCGGAGGAACCCTCGCCGGAAGCCGTGAAGGCCACCCATCAGGCTGGAGCTGGCAAGGTTGCCGACCGTCAGGACGAACTCGCGGCGGATGTCCAACAGCTCATCATCGAACAAACCGCACCACAGGTCATCGAGATGTTAGATAAAGTGAAACAAATCATGGATGAGACCACCGATAAGCTGACGACGGCTGAGACCGGGGGCGTCACGCTGGCGGCGGAAACCGAGGTCATCGAGAAAGTCCTCGATGCCGCCAAAGAGAAGCAAAAACAAGGCGGCGGCGGCAAAGCGGGCGGTGCCATGATGGACATGCTGGAACGCATGGCGGGCGAAAAACCAGATGGCGACAAGCCGGGCAAGGGCAAGGGCGACAAGCCCAGCGACAAGGGCAGCAACGGCATGAACGGTCTATCAGATGCTGCCAACAGCGCTCTGGCTGGGGAGACCGGCGGCAAAAGCGAAGCCCGCCGCGTACCGAAAGCCAGCGGCAACACCGGCCACGCGCTGCCGGAGGAATTCAAGAAAGCCCTCGATGCCTACAACCGGGGCGCAGAGAAAAAAGTGAAATGAAAAAGGCCAGCTTGCACCGCATTTCTGTTAAATTATCCGTGGGTCTTGCGCTCGCGGTCTTCGGGGTTTTCCCGCTCGCCTGTGCGCAGGATCTGCCGACTCGCCCGGACGATTCCATTCCGGCACAAGCCGAGCTGATCTACACGCGCGGCCTGCAATACCTCGCGAAAACACAGACCGAAAAAGGCTTATGGAGTGACGGTGTCGGCTCGGAACCCGGCGTGGTCGGTTTGTGCGTCGCCTCGTTTCTCGCCCACGGCGAGGATCCTAACAACGGCCCGTACGCAAAAGTCATCCATCGCGGGATCGACTACATCCTTTCCCAACAAAACGAGAAAAACGGCTACATCGGCTCCAGCATGTATAACCACGCCTTCGCCACGAAGGCACTCGCGGAGTCTTACGGGGTGGTGGACAACCCGAAGATCGCCCCGGCCCTCAAGCTGGCCGTCGAGCTGATCGTGAGTTCACAAAAAAGAAACCGCTTCGGGGCTTGGCGCTACACCCCGGAAAGCCGGGACGCGGACACCACCGTGACCGGTAGCCAGATGGTAACGCTATTTGCTGTTAGAAATGCGGGTATTGCGGTACCGGACGAAGCGATCAACAAGGGGCTGGCCTACCTCGCGTTCAACCGCGGACACGATGGGGACTACGGCTACACCTCGGCCTCCGGCGGGAAACCCACGCTGACAGCCATCGGCTCGTTGTGTCTATCCCTCGCCAAGGAGACGGACTCGAAGGGCTATCAGGCGAGTCTGGCATTTCTGAAAAAGAACCTCGATTTCCGCGATCGCTACTATCCGTATTATTACGAATACTACATGTCCCAAGCCCTCTTCCACGCGGATGAGGCGACGTGGCGGGATTGGAACGCCCGCAACATCCGCTACCTCGCCGTGCTGCAAACGCCGGATGGATCCTTTCCCGGAAACCAAGGCCAGTCGTTCAATACGGCGGGGGCCTTGCTCTCACTCGCTCTGAATTACCGTTTCCTACCCATTTACGAAAAATGACCCGCGTTATCCTCATCCCATGGCTTGCCGCTGCGATGGCTCTAACCGCCGCCGAAGCGCCCGACCTGTTGCGCTTCGTCAACGGCGACCAACTCCACGGCACCTTCCAAGGACTCAAGGACGGACCCAAGGCGGTTTGGCTGCGCGATGATGTTTCCGCCCCGGTCGATTTCAACATCTCCCAAGTCCGCCACATCATCCTCCATGGCGGGCGACCCGTGAAGTCTCTGACCTCATTGTCCAACGTCGCGCTCGTCAATGGTGACCGCATCCCTGGTAAAATCATCTCGTTGGACGAGACCGCGATGATGTTGGAAACGGCCTATGCCGGTCTCCTGCGGATTCCCCGCGATCAGGTGACGATGCTCGCGCCCAGCCCCTTGGGTGGCAGGCTCAATTATCATGGTCCCTTCACCGCCGATGAATGGAAAATGACCACCTCCGCGTTTCCCGCCGGGCTGCCGTCGGATGCGCCCGCCGCCGTGGGCAAGGGCAATGAGAAAGACAAGCCGGCGCAAGACCAGCCCGGTCGCTGGGTATTTTCCGGCTCCGCTTGGTATTGGCCCGGTAAGTCCTCCGGCACTGCCCTGCTGCGTGAAAACTCCATCCCGGACCGCGCCATCCTGAGGTTCGATATGTCATGGAAAAACCGGCTCTCCCTCGCCATCGGTTTTCACTCGGATTTCGCCAAACCGAAACCACCGGATGGCGAAGATAAGCTCAATCCTGTCAGGCGTGGCTTTGCGGGTGGGTTTTCGCCCGGCGATTCCGCGATTCTGCCACTGTTGTTTGGTAACAGTTACATCCTCCAAATTTTCTCATCCCACCTGATGCTCTTCCGCACCTTCGTCAGCGAGGAGGGCGTTCCGAGCGTGGAGCGTGTCCAAATCAGTGGCAGCGCCCTGCGCTTGGGCGATAGTGGAAAGGCGACGATGGAAATCCGCAGCAACCGCCTAACTGGCGAAATTTCATTTTTCGTCAACGACGAGTTCGTCACCCAGTGGAGTGAAATCGTATCCGGCCCACGCGATCCCGCCAGCGTTGCCAAAAAGGGCAGTGGTTTCGGTTTCGTCGTCCAGACCGAAGACTCGCCCGTGAAAATCACCGACATCATGGTTGCCGAATGGAACGGAATGCCGGACGCCGCCCGCAGCTTGCAGGTGGATGAACAAGATATCGTTCTGTTAGCCAATGGCACCGACCGCTTCTCTGGAAAAGTCGAATCACTGCGCGATGGCAAACTCCAGATGGAAGGGAAATACGGCCGCTTCCAATTCCAACTCGACGACCTCGCCGAGGTCCGCTTCGCCCGCAATCGTCTGGCCAAGGAAACCGCCGCTGCGGCGAATGACCTAATCGTCCGCCTTAGCCCGCTTGGGCAGGTGACCGGAAAACCTCTCTCCGGCGACGCTTCCGCGATCCGGATCCTCAGCCCGGTCTGCGGAGAAATGAACTTCAATCTGGAATCCGCAGTCATGCTCGATTTCCAACCTTCCAACAATATTGGCGATGACTGGGATGCCGGATTCTAATCACTATTGGCGATGCTGCCTCGTCCTTGCCTGCGGCCTGCCGCAACTCTTGCACGCGGATGATCTAACGCTAACAGACGGTGCCCGGCTCAGCGGCACAGTCCGCTCGATCTCCGGCAACGGAGTAGTCGAACTCTCATCGGCGCTGGCCCCAGAACGGATAATGCTCAAGGGCGCGGCGGTTGGCAAAGTGGAATTCACCGCTGCCGAGCCCCCGGCCGCGCTGCCCGCTACGCTGGTCGAACTGGCGAATGGCGATCTCCTGCCTGCCACCATCGAGAGCTTGGACGACCACAGCCTCAGCGTTGTCACGCCGGATGCCGGGCGCTTGACGATCCCGCGCACGGCCTTGAAATCCATCCAACTCGGCGTCCATCGCAGCAAGGTTATCTATGCTGGACCGAAGAGTCTTGATGAATGGATTTTCGAGCCGGAAACCTCGAAAAACTGGACTTTTGCCAACAAGACCCTCACGTCGAACGGCCCGACTACCGCCCGCCAGAACCTTGCCACGCCTCAACAATTCATCTTCAGATTCACTCTGAAATGGCAGGCGAATCCGATGTTTCAAATCTACTTCGCCGATCCTTTAACCCCCGGTGCCAAGGCCGTGGATCGTTATTACATGACCTACAACGGGGCGGGCCTGGAAATCAAACGTGAGTCCACCACCGGCAACCGCTACCAAACCGTGATCCTACTCGCCCGCAGCCCGGACCAGTTTCCTAACAACCAGTTAGATGTGGAGATCCGTGTGGATCGCCGGACCTCGCGCCTCCATCTGCTGCTCAATGGTGAACCCGAGGCCGCCGGCGTCGATCCCTCCGGCGCGGCACCGGTGGGCAGTGGCGTGACACTCCGCAGCAACTCGCCCGCCGGCATCACGCAGGAAATCAGCGGCATCGAGATTCTTGAACTCGACAACGCAAGCTCGCGGCATCATGCCGAGGACCGTGGCGACCCCAAAACCGATAGCCTCATTAGCCGCGACGAGGACCGTTGGGGCGGACGTCTAACCGGCATCCGCAAGGGGCCTGATGGCGCGCTATTCACCTTCAAGAGCGATTTCCAACAAGCGCCGCTGGAAATCCCCGAGACTGACGTTTCCACGATCTTTTTCGCCCAAGTGGCGCAGGAAAATAAGCCTGCGGAAACTGCCAACCCTCTCGCCCTCCGCCTGCGTGGTGAGGGCCTGCTCCGCGTTTCTTCTTGCGAGTTTTCCGAGGCGGGCATCACCGCCGTGCATCCGCTGTTAGGTCCGTTGAAAATCAGCCGTGCAGGCGTCATGGCCATCGAACGACCGGATCTCAAGCCGCCCGCCCAACCCACCGCCAAACCGGAACCAGAAGAATGAAACGCTCCCTGGCCACCGCCGTTTTCGCAACCGCCCTCGCTGCCGCTGCCGCCGATGAGGTGAAGTCCACCGTTAGATTTTCAAATAACGACCGTCTCACTGGTTCGCTGGAATCGCTCACCCCCGAGCGTTTGGTGTGGAATTCCCCAGTCTTGGAAAAACCAACGCCCTTCTTCCTCAAGGGCGTGCTCGATCTAACACTGGACGCAACCCAGCCGGAAATCACCGCCAAACACGAGGCCGCGATCACGCTGGTCAACGGCGATCTCATCCGCGGGCAACTGGCCTCCGTGTCGGACAAATTCGTCGAACTCGACACTTGGTATGCCGGTCGCCTGAAGTTTAACCGCGTCAATATTGCAGACATCCGCATCAGCGAGCGCTCGCAGTTTTTCTATCGCGGCCCCACCGGCCTCGATGGCTGGAAGCTCGCGGGTGATAAACCCGCCTGGATCTATCAGAATAGCGCCTTCCGTTCCACCGCCGCCGGCAGCATTGCCCGCAACGTGGACCTTCCGGACGAGTGCTCCATCGCCTTCGACGCGGCTTGGCACGGCCAACTCAGTTTCCGCCTAGTCCTGTTCTCGGACAACCTCGCCAGCGAGCGTCCTGCAGCCGGCTACGACGTGACCTTCCAGCCGCGCTCGGTTTATCTCCGCAACTGCAAGACCCAGCAAATCATCGGTCACACCCAGAGCGCGGTGGCGCTCCAGGAAAATGAAAAGGCCCGCATCGAAATCCGCGCCAGTCTGAAATCCGGGAAAATCTGCCTCTTCATCGACGGTCACATCATCGACGTGTGGACCGATCCCGATGTCACTCGCGTTGGTCTCGGGCATGGCCTTCATTTCATCTCCCAGAATACCTCGCCCGTGCAAATTTCCCACATCGAGGTCAGCGCCTGGGATGGAGAGGTGGATAAGCTCCCCGAGCCACAGTTTCCCGGCGGCATGCCACCCTTCGGCATGCGCGGCGGCATTCGCTTCAACGGGATACCCGATCAAGACGAGGCCGAACCCGCCCCTCCTCCAGAAAAACCGCGGCCGGGTCGCATGGAACTAAGAAATGGCGACAGCCTCGCCGGGGAGGTCGTATCGATCACCGATGGCATGATCACCGTGAAGACTCCGTTCCGTGAGGTGAAACTTCCGGTCGAAACCCTACGCAGCCTGGCGCTGAAACCCGTCGATTTAGAACGCTGCAAACGCGAGAACGGCGACGTCCGCGCCTGGTTTCCCGACGGCTCATCCATCGTCTTCCGACTCGAAGCCGTGGGCGAGGGGACCATGACCGGCTACAGCCAGAACTTCGGCACCGCCGTCTTCAAAATATCCGCCTTCAGCCGCATCGAGTTCAACATCTACGACCCTGAACTCGAAGACATCCGAGTGGCGAATAGTTGGTAAGCCTTAGTTTTTTCGGCGAAGAAATCGCCCTCCATATCGGCGCAACAGAACGGGCGTGGATAGCGGCCCGCCAGCGATCACGGCACCGGCGGCGTCACCACAACCTTCGGCTTCGCATGAGTCGCGGCGCGGTCCACGATCACCCGTGCGGCGAAGTAGGCCTTGTAAAACTCCGGCTCCGTTGTTTTGAAGCGCGTCATCATCTTATCCAACTCGTTC
>JANXMQ010000037.1 GCA_025354565.1 Akkermansiaceae bacterium | reverse complement strand
ATTGCCATGGATTTTAAATGGAAAGTTACGGGCGTATAGATGCGCCTGTAATTGATAATTGAAAAGCAAATAATGTAAGGAAATTCAAAAAATCGTTGATTGAGTGGGAAAGAATCTGCCGAAATCAGCTAAACTGTTACTCTCGATAGGGTCAGTCGATAGGGTCAGTCCCGGTAAACGAGCACAAGTCCGGAGATTGTTGTGGGTAAGGCGAGGAATAGCGGATGGTCATTGGGTCTTCGGGGCGCATCGTTCTGAATCATTTGAATCGGGCTGGGGCTTTGGGCTTGTGTTCGTATCCAATGGCTTTCTTACGCAACCTATCCTTGTTGATCCTTGCCGAAAATCTCTTCAGCGTAGTTCTCGCGGAGGAACTGGAGATCGGCGCGGTCTTTTTCGCGGTGGGTTTTTTCCTTCATCCGATAGAGTAGGCGGGGGGAGGCGAAGGGGATTGGGACACCATCGACCATGCGGATAATCTGGTCTTTTGCGGCTTCTTCGTAATTGATGCCGCTGGCGGAGGCCATGAGGTCCACGCAGATTTCATCGCCAACACGGACGACGGTGTATTTCGCGATTTCGCCGGGTTCGAGTTCGAGGACGGCCTTGTCTGGGAGGGATTCGAGGGCTTTATAGACCTTGGCCTCATTTTCAGGATCCGTTGCGACGACGAGATCGAGGTCCATGGTGGATCTTGCGTAGCCAGAGAGGATGATCGCAAAGCCACCGATGACGATATAATCGGCACCTAACCGATTTAACTCCATAGCGAGTGCGGCAAGATCTTTCTGCCGTGGGGCGCGCGATGTTAGTCCTTCTTCGGTCGTATCGAATTCCTCATCCATGCGTCCGCCTCCTCGTGGGAATGAAAACGGAAGACTCCCCTGGGCGTCAGGCGGTGTCCGCTTTCCTTGAATTGCTCGTTGATAAATTCCTGAAGGCCATCGGCTGTGGCGAGCGGGTTGATCGGACGCCTGCGCCGACCCACGGTCTTGCCGGCGGGATCGTCGAGGTTGATGACGTTGACCTGTTTCATTGAATCCAGATTAGCTCAGGATGCGGAAATAGGAAGCTTTGAAAAAATCCGGATTGGCTTCATGATTGCCAACGCTCGATGGCCAGTCGGATGCCGGCGGCTTTGTGGAGGGTTTCTTCGTATTCTTTTTCTGGATCGGAATCGGCGACGATGCCGGCCCCGACTTGATAGACTAACTGGTTGCCGCTGCGGACGAGGGTGCGGATGGCGATGTTCAGAGAGGATTCGCCGTTGTAACCGAGCCAACCCATGGCCCCGCAATAGACGCCGCGCGGGGCTTGTTCGAGCTCACGGATGATTTCCATGGCGCGTTTCTTGGGTGCGCCGGTGATGCTGCCACCGGGAAAACAGGCGGCAAGGGCGGCGGGGGCGTCGATTTCCGCGCGAAGGGTGCCAGTGACGGTGGAAACCAGGTGGTGGACCTGCGCGAGAGTCTCTAACTGGAGCATGGCCGCGACCTCGACGCTGCCGAATTCACAGACTTGCCCGAGGTCGTTGCGCAGCAGGTCGGTGATCATGACGAGCTCGGCGATTTCCTTGTTAGATGTCTGGAGTTCGTAGGCGGAGCGGCGGTCTTCGTCGGGATCTTGGAAACGGGGGCGGGTGCCTTTGATGGGGCGGGTCTCGATGCCGCGGCCGGAAATTTTCAGGAAAGTCTCCGGGGAGGAGCTGAGGATTTCGCGGTCACCGAGCTTGAGATAAGCCGCCATCGGCGCGGGCGAGGCGTCGCGGAGAGTGGCATAAAGCGGGAAGAGATCGCCGCTGACCGTAGCGGTGAAGGACTGCGAGAGATTCGCTTGGTAAATGTGACCGGCGGCGATCCAGGCCTTGATGCGGGCCACGCTGGTGGTGAATTTCTCCCGGCTTGCGGTGGGGGTGAAGGGGGAGATTTTCGCCGTGCCGTGGGTGGTGCGGAGTTGGCTGGAGAGTTGGCCGGTTTCCCACCAAGTTTGCTCGCGGTGGCTGTAGATGAGCATTTCCGGGTAATCGCCGAAGGTGAAATCGCCCTCATAGGTGACCCAGCCGCAAAGTCCGCCGACGGGAAAACCGTGGTCGCCCGCGAGCTTGGGGCCGGCGGCGAGGGCGGCGCGGAGGATTTCCCGATCCGACGGGCAATAGATGCTGCCCCGCAGGATCTGCCGGGGGCCAGCGGCAATCACCGAGATGGGCCGGGATGCGCCAGAGGGTAGATTTCCCGCAGTATCGAAAAACACCAAGCCCTCGAGATGCCGCAATCGGCCCGCGACTTCAACCGGAGACAGACCATCCAGTCGGGCCGGCCTCGTCAGGGGTCGCATCAGGGATTCCGCCATATCGCGGGACGAACCAATGCCCCGGACCCCGCAGTGGCAAGCCGGAACCCTGAAAAAATTGCCGGGTCTTCCAATCAAAATTCAGCAATCAACCATTGTCATTCATCAATCCTCTTGTGGGAGCTGACTCAGAGGCGTTCCTTTTGATTGCCGATTGATGATTGAGGAACTTTGATTTTTGATTTTTCTGATTTCCATCCGCGCCTACCTACGCCCTTGCACGCTGGCCCGTCCATCGCTAAACGTCCGCCCGCATGGCCACGATCAATTCCAATTTTCTCAAACTCAAAGCCGGTTACCTGTTTCCCGAAATCGCCCGCCGCGTCCGCGTTTACACCGAGCAAAACCCAGACAAAGCCGCTCGCATTATCCGTTGCGGCATCGGCGACGTGACCGAGCCGTTGCCTGCCGCAGTGGTCAGCGCGATGCACGAAGGCGTGGATGAAATGGCCGACCGCAGCACCTTCAAGGGCTACGGCCCGGAGCAGGGCTATGAATTTCTCCGCCAAGCCATCGTGGACCACCAGTTCGCCAATCTCGGGATCTCTGCGGACGAGGTCTTCATCTCGGACGGCTCGAAATGCGACACCGGCAACATCCTCGACATCTTCGGCAAGGGCAACGTTATCGCCATCACCGACCCAGTCTATCCGGTCTATGTCGATACCAATGTGATGGCTGGTAACACTGGCGACGCCGATGAAAAAGGGGCCTACGCGGGACTGCTCTATCTCCCCTGCAACGCCGCTAACAACTTCGTCGCCGCCGTTCCTAACGAAAAAACCGACCTCATCTATCTCTGTTTCCCGAACAACCCGACCGGAGCCGTCGCCACCCGCGCGCAACTTGAAGCCTGGGTCAAATACGCGAAGCAAAACGACGCCATCATCCTCTTCGACGCCGCCTACGAAGCCTTTATCCAAGACCCGGAAATCCCACGCTCGATTTTTGAAATCGAAGGCGCGTTGGATTGTTGCATCGAGTTCCGCAGCTTCTCGAAAAACGGCGGCTTCACCGGCGTTCGTTGCGCCTACATCGTCATCCCGAAAACTGTTAGTGGCAAGTCCGACACCGGCGAGCGCATCCCGCTCCATCAGCTCTGGTCGCGCCGCCACAGCACCAAGTTCAACGGTGCCAGCTACCCGGTCCAAAAGGCCGCCGCCGCTGTTTTTTCCACTGAGGGAAAACAACAAGTCAGCGCCCTCATCGAGCATTACATGGGCAACGCCAAACTCCTCCGCGAAGCCGCGCTATCCGCCGGGTTGCCCGTCTTCGGTGGGGAAAACGCGCCCTACGTCTGGGTCGGCTGCCCGGCGGGGCTGAGCTCATGGGACATGTTTGATAGAATGTTAGGTGAAGCCCAGGTCGTCATCACGCCCGGCTCCGGCTTCGGCTCGGCGGGTGAAGGCTATTTCCGAATTTCCGCCTTCAACGCGCGCGCGAATGTCGAGGAAGTCTGCCGGAGATTGAAGGCGCTGGTGGCTTGAAAAATCGAGTGTCCGGACCTTTTAAAAAGTGAGGATTTCGACCAGTCGCACGGCGTCGTCCAGCTATGAGCGGAAGATTGCGCGGACGATCTCGGCGGGTGGTAGAACGGAAGGCGAGCTATGCGCCCAGGATGAAATTTAAGCAATGTTTACAATATCCGCTTGCAGGCGCTTGAAATTGCGCTATCCCAGATGTCGATGAAATCATTTCTCCTTCTCAGCATCGCAGCAGCGGCGACCATGCTCTTCAGCTCATGCAACACCATGATCGGTCTCGGTCGTGACTTGCGGATGGGCGGCGAGGGTCTTGAAAACAGCGCAAACAAGGCCACCGGCAAGAGCACCACCACCGCCGATACCTCCGGCGCACCGGTTTACTGAGAGCATCAATAACCCCGCCAAAACGTGAAGGCGCAAACCGCCGTCGCGATGCCGTAGCCGAGACCGGCCACAGCGCACAGCGTCCAGCGCTTGCCATCCGCGGTCACCCAAGTCACCGCGTCGCGGAACAAATAGGGCATCCCGACACAGAACATTGAAGCGGTGAGCAGCGCGTAGGCGAAAATCGGCACCAGCAGGCGCGTGGACGGATCTTTGAGAAAAGCCGCACCCAATAACGGCGCGGCAGCCATCAAACCGACCAACCCGAGCGCCCTGACCGCCAGGAAATCCCGCACGCTCATGCAGACGAGCACGAGCGAGATGGGGACCAGCACTTGCAGTATGCCCTTCGCATTATTGAACTCGCCGAGATCCATCGCCAAGGCGCTGAAGGTTCCGAAGCCGGAGGGCGCGATTAGCAACCAGAACCACGCGAGGCCGACTCCTAACAAAACTTGGCCAAGGGTTTGATTCCGGGGAAATTTGACCAGAAACGCCTTCAACGCCGCCGGTTTCGCCAGCATCAACGCGTGAACAGCGATCAGCCAAAAGGCTAGCACCAGCCCGGTGGTGAACAGCGGCAGTTGTTGGTAAGGGTGCATCGAATCCATGCGACCACCGAACTAGGACGGCGGGCCGGAACATGCAAGCGCCATCTCTCACGCCAGCACCCCAGGGCACCTACACTAGGGATGAGTCGCGGCAAAATTCGAAATTTGAACCGCCAAGAGCGCCAAGCTAAGAGATGAAAAAGAGCGTCTTTGAGGCACAGTTACGGATTCAAGTGCACACATTTGGGGTTTCCTTGGCGCTTTTGGCGTCTTGGCGGTTCAAAATCTTTCCATTCGTGCTGACTCGCTCATGTCGCCCTCCCTGATGTAAGCCTACAAAGGAAGATGGGAACCACGGATTGCACAGAAGACACGGATAAGAAAAGAGTTACGAAAGACGCCGAACTCATCCTTTGGGTGAATACCTAAAATATTCGGCTCTTCAGCAAAATCTGTGGGTGAACTTTGGCTCGGGTAGATCTCCAAGTGTGTGATAGAGAGAGGTTTGTAGCAGATGGAAACTGCGGTAACCGTAGGCTTTTCTCATACACAGGTTGATCCGCAGGTTGAGGCCC
>JANXMQ010000007.1 GCA_025354565.1 Akkermansiaceae bacterium | reverse complement strand
ACCAATCGCCGATGGTCTGAAGCTTTTCCTCAAGGAGGATTTCACGCCCAACCACGTTCGTAAAGTTTTCTACTGGATGGCTCCCGCGCTCACGGTGGTCCCAGCGCTGATTACTGTTTGCGTCGTCCCCTTCGGCTCGCCGATCAGCATTTTCGGACACACCGAAAAACTCGTCATTGCGGATCTCGATATCGGCCCCTTGTTCATTTTCTCCGTCGCCTCTCTATCAGTCTATGGCATCACTCTAGCAGGTTGGGCCTCGAACTCGAAATTCCCATTTATCGGCGGCGTGCGCTCCACCGCCCAGATGATTTCCTACGAAATCGCCCTCGGTCTCTCGATCATTCCGGTGCTCATGTATTATGGCGATCTCAACCTCAGCAAAATCGTCCAATACCAAGCAGATCACGGCTGGCTGCTGCTTCCACTCTGGGGTCACGACGCCGACCACACGCTTGTTAGCAAGCTGCTCTTCTGGTTCCCCGGTGCGATCGCCTTCCTCATCTTCACCATCTCCATTTTCGCGGAAACCAACCGCATGCCCTTCGACCTCCCCGAGTGCGAAACCGAGCTCGTCGGCGGCTATCACACGGAATATTCCTCGATGAAATTCGCCATGTTTTTCATGGGCGAATACGCCGCCATGGTCATCGGCTCGGCCCTCATCATTACGCTCTTCCTCGGTGGCTGGTCAATCGGCTTCGGCGCGGATGCATGGGTCGCCAAACTCCACATTCGCGGCTTCCACTTCGGCGGCCTCATCCATATCGGTTGTTTCCTAACCAAACTAATCGGCTTCATCCTCTTCTTCATCCTCGTCCGCTGGACGGTGCCGCGGTTCCGTTACGACCAACTCATGAAACTCGGCTGGGTCGTATTCTTTGAAGCCGCGCTCATCAATGTTTTCCTCGCCGCGCTCATCATCGCCGCGCCCCAACTCGCAGGTGTCATCATTGGCATCGGCGGAGTCCTCCTTATTGTCATCACCGCCGCCGTGATCTGGGTCGCGAAAGTTTCCGAAGAAACGCCGAAAATTCTCCGCGCCTGACCGTCGATTTTAAATCAAAAATTTCAAATCTCAAATCACCCCAAATGGCCGTCGTCAAACTCCAACGCCCGAAGCTCAATTTCGGTGAGAAAATATATTTCGGAGCCCTCATCAAAGGCTTCTTCCTCACCATGACCCACGCCGTAAAAACGCTGCGTGGTAAATCTGTGGGAGCCAAGGAACTCGCCTCGTCCGGCCTTGGGATCACCATGCAGTTTCCCGAACAACGCTGGGATGAGCATCTCCCCGAATACTACCGTGGTGCCCCCACCCTCGTCACCGACGAACTAGGTCGCGAACGCTGTGTTTCCTGCCAACTCTGCGAATTCATCTGCCCACCGAAAGCGATCAAAATCACGCCTTCCGAAATCCCCTCCACCGACCCATGGGCCAAGGTGGAAAAACGCCCGCTCGAGTTCGATATCGACATGATCCGCTGCATTTACTGCGGCATGTGCGAGGAAGTCTGCCCCGAACAAGCGATCTATCTCCGCAAGGACTATCTCATCACCGGCCTCAAACGCGCCGACATGGTTCACGATAAAAAGAAGCTCTACGAAATCGGCGGCACCCGCGTGGGCTTGGTCAACAAGTGGAATGAACTGAAATAGCATGTTAGCAATGAAGCTTCGAGCCAACATCCATGCAAATCCAATACGCAGTGTTAATCCTAATCATTGGGTCACTGCTTCTGTATGGAGTTCAAGTGTTTTGGGGCCACAATCAAATCATCGAATGGATCACCCTTTTTATGTTCGTTGTTTTCAGCACTCTGATACGAGCATGGGTGAGTTACAAATCAAACTCTAAGAGATAATTTTCCCAATGCCCCCGAACTCCCAACCTCCCAGCTACGACCGCGACCATTGGTTGCGGGCGCTTGAGGAGATTGCAAAAAGTCTCGGAGTGGATGGACTGCCTGTTCATATTTGCCTGATTGGTTCGGCGGCATGTCTTTTCGGCGGCATGGAGGGACGAACCTCCCGCGACCTAAATATGACTTCAAACTTCACAAGAAATCAAGAACTACTGGCGCGGACTTACCTCGCGAAGCCAGATTTGCTGACCCAAGCAATCATCGATAAACGCTGGGGCGACGTCGCTTTGGCAGTCTCATTCGCCCAAGCGGATGCTCCCGTGGAACTGGGCTCTACCGATCCGGCCTTATACCGCGAAATTAGGGAAAACATCACCCGTTTCTACCTCCGTGGCGGTGGTGCGATCAATCTCGCGAAGATAAAAGCACTCGCGGACCAATCACTCGGAATTTCCACTCATGATCACTGCTAACTGATCACTTTCCACCTCTTCCCATGCCCTCCTACCTCTTCTGGCTCTTCTCCACCCTGATGCTCATCGGTGGCACCACCGTGATCGCTTTCCGCAATCCGGTTTCCAGCGCACTCTCCGTCGTCACCTGCTTCGTTGGTCTGGCGGGCCTCTTCATCGGTCTCAGCGCCTTCTTCGTCGGTGTCATCCAGATTCTCGTCTATACCGGTGCAGTGATGGTATTGTTCCTGTTCATCATTATGCTGCTTGATCTCAAGGATGAGGAAAAACGCTCCAAATCCCTGCTCCCGGTCGCTGCCGGCCTCGGATTGTTCATCGCATTTGTTGTGCAACTCTTCGGCATCCTTTCCCGCTCGCCCGACGTGAAGGCCCCGGCCCTCGACGCGCAAACCCTTGCTTCCGCCGCCACAGGTTTCCCAGCAAAGAGCAAAATCGCCATCACCCTCAACGAAGGCAAGCTCCCCGATGTTCACCTCATCGGCCACACCCTCTTCACCCAGTATAACCTGCCACTCCAAATACTCGGTGTCCTCCTCCTCGTCGCCACCGTCGGCGTCGTCGTCCTCTCGAAAAAACAGGCGGACTGAATAAAAAATCTTAAATCATAAGCACGAAATTCTAAACAAAGAATCCAACGGTTCCCAACCTCCTCTCTTCCTCTTCGTTTAGAATTTAATATTTAGAATTTATTACTTCAAAATCATGGCTTCATTAAACGACTACCTCCTCGTCTCCGGCCTCCTTTTCGCCATCGGCCTTGCGGGCGTGGTGTTGCGCCGGAATATCATCATCGTGTTCATGTGCCTCGAACTCATGCTCAGCGCGGCGAACCTCACGCTGGTGGCATTTTCCCGCTTCCATCCCGCGCCTAACGGACTTCCCGATTACAACGGCCAGATGCTCGTCTTTTTCGTCATCACCGTCGCCGCTGCGGAAGTCGCCGTTGGCCTCGCCATCATCGTCGCCCTCTACCGCGCCCGCCAAACCATCCACACCGACGAACTGACAAGCTTGAAGGGCTGAGGAAGATATTTTAACTACGGATTTCACGGATTTACGGATTAAAGAAACTGTTTAATGGAAACTGAGAGAACTTCACCTCCTCACATGGATCTTACCCAAAAAATAATTGGGGCTGCCATGGCGGTGCATCGTGCTCTCGGTCCCGGTCTCGATGAGAAAATTTACGAAAATGCCCTAGCTATCGAGATAGCCGCTCAATCTTTAGCATTCACTCAGCAGCAACAATTCCCCGTCTTTTACCGTGAACGGAGCGTCGGCAAACTCATCACGGATCTCATCGTTGAAAATAAAGTCATTATCGAAACCAAAGTCGCATTAGCGATCAACGATGTCCACACCGCCCAAGCCCTTAGCTACCTGAGCATTTCTGGACTCCAGGTCTGCCTGATTCTCAACTTCAAAACCGCCTCTCTCACTTTCAAAAGAGTCGCCAACATCTATCTACAAAATCCGTAAATCCGTGAAATCCGTAGTCAAAATTTCTTCTTCTCCTAAGCTCTCATGAACCTCGCCTGGATCCTCCTCTTTCTCCCCCTCGTCGTTGCGGCAATCAACCAGCTCGTGCTGAAAAAATCCTGGCTTGTTCCGATCTTCTCGACCGCATCGGCGGGAGCAACTTTCGTCATCGCATTCATGATCTTGGGTCAATCCGGCACCGCCTCATTTGCTTGGGCGACCATTGGGGATTTCTCAATCGATATCGGCATCAAACTCGATCAACTATCCACCGGTATGATGATCGTTGTCACCGGCGTCGGCATGCTCGTCCACATTTTCTCGCTAGCTTACATGAAGGACGACAGTGCAAAGGCCCGCTACTTCACAGGACTCTCGCTTTTCATGTTTTCGATGACAGGCATCGTGTTGGCTAACAATTTCATCATGACCTTCATCTTCTGGGAATTGGTCGGACTCAGCTCCTACCTACTCATCGGTCACTGGTATCAAAAAGACTCCGCCGCCGATGCCGCAAAGAAAGCCTTCCTCTGCAACCGTGTCGGCGACTTCGGTTTCATGGTCGGCATTTTGATGCTGTGGGGTATCACCGGCCATCTCACATTCGATGGAATGAAAGGCGGTCTCGAAACCTTCCAAGCTGCAAATCCAGCGATCTTCTCCGGTGTCCTATCCGCCGCCGTGCTCTGCATCTTCTGCGGGGCTGTTGGAAAATCCGCGCAACTTCCGCTTCACGTCTGGCTGCCCGACGCCATGGAAGGCCCCACTCCGGTGTCCGCGCTGATCCACGCTGCCACCATGGTCGCCGCCGGGGTTTACATGCTTTTCCGCCTCCAATTCACGCTCGGTTTTGAAAACTTCGAAGGCCTGCTAGCCAGCCAGATCATCGCTTGGACCGGCGGCATCACCGCACTCGTCGCCGCGCTAATGGCCACCCAGCAGAACGACATCAAACGCGTGCTTGCCTACTCCACCCTCTCCCAACTCGGCTATATGGTAATGGCGGTCGGGCTTGTTGCAGGCGAAGCTGGCATGTTCCACCTGTTCACCCACGCATGGTTCAAGGCGCTGCTCTTCCTCGGCTCCGGCGCAGTCATCCACGCCTGCCACCACGAGCAGGACATTTGGAAAATGGGTGGCCTGTTGAAAAAAATGCCAATCACCGGATTCACTTTCCTCGTCGGTTTCCTCGCCCTCATCGCAGTTCCCGGCACTTCGGGGTTCTTCTCCAAGGAACAAATCCTCGAAGCCGCGAACGAGAAAGAACCGATTCTTTTCTGGATCGCCGTGATCGTCGCTGTCCTAACACCATTTTACATGACCCGGCTTTTCGTTGTCGCATTCTTGGGTAAAACAAAGTCGGAAAATGCCGATCACGCGCACGAAGTCGGCCCGCTGATGTTTGTGCCGCTCGTCCTTCTTGCGGTGTTAGGACTCATTGCCGGTTATCCATTCATCGCCAGCAAATTTGCTCCGGCCTATCATCCCACTGAGCATTTGTTTGAATTGGGTACGATCACCTACATTTCAATTACCGCCGTCATCATCGGCGTGGTTTCCGGTTTCGTCCTCTACTCCGGAAAGGAAAAGGATCCCGTTTCCATCCCGCTGCTTCAGAACCGGTTCTACATCGACGGCATCTACGACAATTTCATCGTCCGTTATTACCAAGATGCCTTCGCCGCCATCGTTGCCTTCTTCGACGAGTTCATCATTAACGGCTTGCTCGTTGGCGGACTCAGCCGCGCTGCCGAATCGACCGGCAACATTTTCCGCAAGGTCCAATCCGGCAGTCTCCAAGGTTACGCCTTCGTCTTCGGCCTCGGCGTCATCCTCGTCATCTACTTCACTGCTTTTTAATAAATAGTAAACAACATGCTCGCCCTCCTCGTCTTCCTCCCGATCGCCGCCTTCATCGCGATCCTCCTCGGCGCACCCGCCCGACTAACTGCTATCGGCGCTTCCGCGATCAATCTCGCGCTCGGCATCTGCGCTGCGGTTTCTTGGAAATGCACCTGCTGGGCTATTTCCCTACCGGTCCTTGAAAAACCCGCGCTCCATCTCGCCTTCGGATATCCTGATGGCATGAGCGTGATCATGGTTTTGCTCTCTGTGATCGTCACCCTCGCCGCCGTGCTTTCCGGCAAATCGCCCGAAGGTCGGGAAAAACTCTACTACGGCTCTTCGTTACTAATCTCAGCCGGTGCCCTCGGAGCCTTCGCCGCCACCGACCTGTTCTTCTTTTACGCCTTTCACGAACTCGCCCTCGTTCCGACTTTCCTAATGATCGGCATCCTTGGCCGTGGTGACCGCCGCCAAGCCGCCTGGAAAATCACCATTTACCTCGGACTCGGCTCCATCGTCCTACTCGCAGGCCTCGTCTGGCTCGCCAATCTAACCGGTAGCTACGACATCCCGACGATGATCGCCAACAAGGCGCTCGTCTCTCATGACGCACAGAAAGGCATTGCCGCTCTGTTGATTGTTGGCTTTGGCACGCTCGTTTCGCTGTTCCCCTTACACTCTTGGGCCGCCCCCGCCTATGCCAGCGCCCCCGCCCCGGTCGCCATGCTGCATGCCGGGGTGTTGAAAAAATTCGGCCTCTACGGGCTGCTGCGCCTCGCCATCCCGCTGGTCCCGGAAGGTCTGCAATTCTGGCTCACCCCGCTCCTCGTTATGCTGCTCGGCAACATCCTGTGGGTCGGCTGGGTGACCATTTCCCAAAAACGTCTCGACCTGATGTTAGGCAATTCCTCGGTAATGCACATGGGCTACATTTTCCTCGCCATCGCCGCGCTCATCGCCTTCCCGGAAAACCCGCTCGCCCGTTCCGCCGCCATCGTCCTGATGTTCGCCCACGGCATTTCAATCGCCTTGCTCTTCTGCCTAGCCGACCGCATCGAGCGCAATACGGGCTCGCTTGATCTATCCGATCTCGGCGGTCTCGCCAAAGCAGCCCCCGGACTTGCCTTCATCTTCGGCATCGCGGCCATGGCATCCATCGGTCTGCCCGGCCTTGCCAATTTCTCCGGCGAGGTCCTCGTCTTCCTCTCCGCCTTCAAAGGCTACACTGGTACCTCGGGCCTCGGCCCCGTCCAGATCGCTTGCATCCTCTCGATCTGGGGCGTGGTCCTCTCCGCCGTTTACATGCTCCGCGCCTATCGGAAAATCTTCCAAGGTCCGTCCGTGAAATTCACCGAATCCGCCGCCGACCTCACCTGCTGCGACCGCATCCCGGCGGTGCTTCTGATCTTGGTTCTGTTCGCAGTCGGCCTTTATCCGAACCTATTGCTCAACCTGCTGAAATAAGTCCGATAGGACCGATAAGACCTATTCTTTCCCCACTATGCCCGCCTACTACTTAGAAGCCCTCACCGTCACCCTCGGCATCTTTTTGCTGATGGCCGAAGCATTTTGCTCATGCAAAAGCAAAGCCTGGGTCGGCATCGGCGCCGCCGTTGGCCTTGCGGTCATTATATGCCTGACATTCATTGCCATCGGGCCGGAAGCCAAACCTGATTCCGAGTGGGCGAAGTGGCCGCTGTGGAACTTCTATCAATTCGATGGACTCGCGAAATTCTATAAAATTTTCTCCCTCGTCTGCACCATCTTCGTCCTGCTGTTAGCCGTCGATTACCGTAAAATCCTCTCCCGTTTCACCGAACATCCAGACTCGGAAAACGGCACCGGCGAATTCTACGCGCTGCCGGTCTTCGCCTGCGCTGGCATGATGTGGCTCGCGTCCGCCAAGGATCTCGCCGGTGCCTTCGTCGCCCTCGAACTCGTCACCATAACCTTCTACATCCTCGTCGCCTACATGCGCCGCAACGTCGGCTCGCTCGAAGCCGGGGTGAAATACCTGATCCTCGGCGCCCTCAGCACCGGCTTTCTTGTCTATGGCATCGCCTGGGTCTATGGCGCAACGGGCACGATGAATCTTGACCAAATCGCCCTCACGTTGATCCCACATACACTCACTCCAATTGTCGGAGACAGTGTTATCTACTCCACGGTTCAACTTACTCCCCTGCTCTTCGGCGTCGCCCTCGTCATGGTCGGTCTCGGTTTCAAAATGGGCGCGGTCCCGATGCAGGTCTGGATTCCCGATGTTTATCAGGGCGCACCCACCCCCACAACCGCGTTTCTATCAGTCGGTTCCAAAGCCGCCGGTTTCATCCTCACCATCCGTTTCCTCGAACCATTCCTCAGCAGCGAAATCACCCGCGGCCCGGTGCTTACGATCCTGCTGATCCTCGCCAGCGCCACCCTGCTGTTTGGAAATCTGGCCGCCATCCCGCAAACGAATTTCAAACGCCTGCTCGCCTACTCCTCCATCGCCCACGCAGGCTTTCTCCTGCTCGCACTCGCCGCCGGAAAAAGCGCCGTTGTCGATCTCAGTTCCGCAAAAGTCGTTTCCTTCTACCTCGGCACTTATCTGCTGATGACCCTCGGCGTCTTCTTCATCCTCGCCCAAGTCCGTATCCAGCGTGACGGCGAGATGATTAGCGATTTCAACGGCCTCGGGAAAACCAACCCGCAGCTCGCACTCGCTCTGACAGTGCTCCTGGCAGCTCTCGCCGGTGTCCCGCTCACCGCAGGTTTCTGGGGCAAATTCTTTGTCTTCTCGCTCGCCGTGGATTCAAAGCTTTGGGTCGGCGTCGGCATCGGTTTCATCTCCGCAGCCGCCGGTTTCTACTACTACTTCAATGTCATCCGCGCCATGTGGTGGTCCTCGCCCAGCAAGGATGAAGCCATCGTCCTGCCACCTATCAGCAAGGTCTGCATCGCGGTTCTAACTGTCGCCACACTCGTCATCGGCTTCTACCCACAACCGATTTGGGCGCTCTTAAAATAAGTCTGAAAAGCGAGCGCCTCTTTTATATCAAATCACACCGGGCGAAATTCGCCAACGCACAAATCGCAACGAAGGATTTGAAAATCACCCGACCATGATTCCCTATTCCAAGCGACTTCTGATAGCCCTAATCCTATGTCTATCTATCGGATTGCTGCTCCGCAGTTGGTATTATCCGTTAGCGGTAAAACCTTTACCCGCTCCCGTCGCTGCCCCAGTCGCGGCACCCGTCACCGCCGCCGTCAAACCCATCCAACCGATCTACACAACGGGGACCGCTTCCGCAGACGGGATCGGGAAAATTTTTCATGGCCGTGAAATCGCGCAAGTCATGGGCCACCCCGCTATCGGCTGGCTGGAACGCGACGAGCGCGAGCGCGAGGAAGCCCCGAGCCGGGCGGTTGCGTTGCTCGATCTCGCCCCGAATGCCGTGATCGCGGACATCGGCGCTGGCTCCGGCTACTACTCCTTCCGCATTGCCCCCAAAGTGCCGCAAGGCAAGGTGATGGCCATTGACATCCAACCTGAGATGTTAGAATTCTTGAGGAAACGCGCCGCCGAGTTGAAGATCACCAATGTGGTCCCACATTTGGGCGCGGAGGATGATCTTAAATTGCCACCGGCTTCGCTGGATGCGGCCTTGCTGGTGGATGCGTATCACGAATTTTCCCAGCCCGCCGAGATGTTATCCTCGCTGTTGGTCTCTTTGAAACCCAGCGGTCGCGTATTTCTGCTAGAGTATCGGGCGGAGGATCCGGAAGTGCAGATCAAGCCCCATCACAAGATGACCTTGGAACAGGCCCGTTTGGAATTCGAGGCCGCAGGCTATCGCTTTGTCTCAAACAATAGCGAGCTCCCGTGGCAGCATTTCATGATCTTCGAACGCCCTTCGAGTCCTTAGTTTTTGATGACGGGAAACCCGGCGGCAGGCCGGAGTTGCAAGGGCGGCTCGATCTGGAACGAATGGGCATCACCGATCTGATAGGAACCATAGGCGATTGGAATCACGGTTAGCAGCAAGGCCGGTTCGTCATCGCCCGCAGTCTTGATTTTGGAAATATGGACAACCGCCGCACAATTCGGACTCTTTTTCACCGACAGGATATCACCGGATTTGAACGAAGCCGCCGCCTCGACCTGATTCGTGGGAAATACATATTCGATGAAAACCGGATACGGCAGCGGGTTGGTGAAATCGTCCGGTTTCACCAGCGCTTGCGCACGCATGACGATGCCGGGATCAAAAAAATCCTTATCACTTAATTTCCTAACGGTCTCCACCTGATAGTCACCCTCGACGTAGGTGAGCAGCAGCGGGCGGTCGAAATTAGTTAGATAATTCCGCATCAGCAGCGTGTTCGCGCGGGCCCGCTGCGCCTCGGTGTAGCCGAAGTATTTCTTGTAGAGTTCCTTGCAGGCGAGGGCGTTGCCGTTCGGGACATCAAGCACGGTGTATCGCTTCAACACCGGCAGTCGCTTGAGTTTCCTGAGAATCTCATAGTTTCTCGGGTTTTCCGGATGACCGAAAACATTCAGGCAGACCACCCAACTGATGATCGCGAAGCACAGCGCGAGAGCATTGGCCAATAGCCACCAGAAATAGGCGGGACGGCTCGGTGGCGGCTCTTCAAGGGTGCGGGGCACAGTGGTTCGGGATTCAGGGTGTGCCACAGGCTGCGCCATCCGCCACCGGCGGCGCATCGGCAGTCTCGAAGGAGGTGCCGCACCCACAGGACCGCGCGGCATGGGGATTGTGGATCTTGAACCCCGCGTCGGTGAGGTCGTCGGAGTAATCGACTTCACAGCCATTCAACCGCTCAAGACTATCAGCCGCTACGATCACTCTGGCGGCTCCGGCTTCCACGATCTCGTCCCCGGCCACGGGCTCGGCCACGTTCATTTCATACTGCCAACCGGCACAACCGCCACGGCGCACGGCCAGCCGGAGACCCGCTTGCGGGGATTGCGCACGGCTGGCGAGCAGCTTGCCGAGTTCGGTGATGGCTTTGGGTGTGAGGGTGATCATGGCCGTTGCGACAACTTAGGTGCTGCGCGGGGATTTGAAACTGGAAATCTGAAGAAGCTCAATCACCATCATTTCTCAGGGCAAAAGAATTTCGCCGCCTCTGGCGATCCGCCGCACCCGAAGTGCCGCTGGTAAAAGGGTTTCCCGCTATTTTAATCCGCAAGAAAGGTCTTGACGCATCACCGTTCCCCCTCTTCATTCCGCCCCGCCCGCGAATTTCGCAGTGCCCCTAGAATAGGTGGGGTGTATCCTATTTTTTGACTCAAGCGCATTCATCTCCATGTCTTCTTCCAACTCCTCTGCCAAGAAACCCGCCGAAAAACCTCAAGTCAAGGTTCCCAAAGCGGCGGCACCCAAGACAGAGGCAACTAAGGTAAAGGTCGCCGCACCGGTGCAAAGCTCCAAGGTCAAACCACCCGTCGTAGTTCCGCCGCCAAAACCCACCGCTAAACCTGCTGATAAACCATCACCGCCAGCCGCTGCCAAGCCGCTTGCTAAAACAGCAACTACAGCGCCCGCGAAACCGGCTGCCGTTGCGAAGCCCAAGGCTGTCGTCCCTCCCGCTCCGGCCAAGGATTCCGCCCCCGCCAAGTCGAAAAAGATCACCAAGGAATCCGTCGCAGTCAAACCGCAAGCCAAGGCAGTGCCGGAAGTCTCCAAGCGCCGCATCGACACCCCGGAAATCCAAGAGAAAATCCGCGAGCTCATCAAACTCGCCAAAGAGCAGGACTATCTAACCTACGATGACATCAACGAAATCCTACCTAACGACTTGGTAGATCCCGATGATGTGGAAGCCATCATGGAGCGGCTCCGCAACATGGAGTTCGACATCATCGACGCCTCCGAGGTGGACCGCTACAAAGACAAGAAGCGCGACGAGGGCGATGGCGACGAGGAAGACGTCAAAGCCGACCAGAAGCTCGATATCCTCGACGACCCGGTCCGGATGTATCTCAAGCAAATGGGCCAGGTCCCGCTGCTTACCCGCGAGCAGGAAGTGGAAATTTCCAAACGCATTGAGGACGCGGAAATCGAAGTCGCCCGCCATCTTCATCTGTTCGGATTCGTCACGGATTCCTATATCGAGCTCGCCGATAAACTCAACAAAGGCAAAGAGCGCTTCGACCGCGTGATTCTCGATAAAAAAATCGAGTCCCGTGAGCGATATATGAAGGGCCTGCCAAAGCTCTGTGACCAACTCAAGCAGCTTCACCATGAGAACGACGACCTGTTCCGCCAACTTTCCGCCAAGAACCCGCGCAGTAAGAAAAAGTTAGAAGAGGAGTTCCAAAGAAACATCCAAACTCTCAACCGTGTCTATACCCGCTTTTATTATAAACAGAAAGTCGTCGAGGATTTCTGCGAGCAGGTTGATGATTACATGCAAAAATTCTGGCGCTATGGTCGCAAGCTCCAAACCGATCCGGATGACAAGGAGTTTCTAACAAAGATGCGTGAGATACAACAACGCACTTGGCACACACTGGATACCTTCGAGGAGGCTAACAAGCAACTTCGCCACTGGTTGAAAGAAGCGCTCCGGGCGAAAACCGAAATGGTCGAGGCTAACCTCCGACTGGTCATTTCCATCGCCAAGAAATATACCAACCGTGGCCTCTCATTCCTCGATCTCATTCAAGAAGGCAATATGGGGCTGATGAAGGCCGTGGAGAAATTCGAATACCGCCGGGGTTATAAATTTTCCACTTACGCGACGTGGTGGATTCGCCAAGCGATCACCCGCTCCATCGCCGACCAAGCGCGGACTATTCGCATCCCGGTCCACATGATCGAGACGATTAACAAGCTGATGCGCGTGCAAAAGCAGCTCGTCCAAGAATACGGTCGCGAGCCATCACCGGAAGAAATTGCCGAGGAAATCCACTTGCCTGTCGAACGTGTTAGAGCGGTCTTGAAAATGGCCCAACAGCCGATTTCGCTGCAAGCGCCTGTTGGAGATTCGGACGACACTTCCTTCGGTGACTTCATCGAAGACAAGGCTGCCGACAACCCGATGGAAGAAGCCGGCTTCTCGATGCTCAAGGACAAAATCAAGGACGTACTCGATACTCTAACTGAGCGCGAGCGTGAGGTGCTAGAACAACGCTTCGGCCTCAAGGACGGTTACAGCCGCACGCTCGAAGAAGTCGGTCGCCAGTTCCAAGTCACTCGTGAGCGGATTCGTCAGATCGAAGCCAAGGCCCTGCGGAAAATGCGCCACCCCACGCGGATTCGAAAACTCGAAGGCTTCATCGAGCTGCCCGGAGCCTGAACTAAATAGGGAGGCGGGACCTTATTGTCCCTCTCTTCCATGCTGCACCTCTGAAGAGGCGACAATAAGGTCGCCTCTCCTTATCCCGCAAATTCGCAAATCATCACGCGCTGCGACATGGGCAGCCGCACGCATTTACTGATTTCAGCCCGTGGGCAATGACGGCAAGCCCAGCTCTTTCAAGAACGCATTGTGTTTGAGCGTCGCCGCCCGCACGGCTTTCTCGATGTCCAGCAGAGTCTTGTTAGTCTCCTCCAAACTGATTTCCGCCTCGCCCACGGCCGTACTTATGTAGCGGGAGATGTTCAGGTTGAAGTCGTTCTTCTCAATCTCCGCCATGCCCACCCGGCGGGAGTAGCGGGTTTCTTCTTTTCGAAACTGATAGGTCTCGATGATTTTTGAAATATGCTCCGCGCTCAGTAGGTTCTGGCGCTTGCCTTTGGTGAAATGCTCGGCAGCGTTGATGAAGAGGACGTCGTCCGGTTTCTTGCATTTCTTGAGGACGAGGATGCAGACGGGGATGCCGGTGGAGTAGAACAGGTTCGCGGGCAGGCCGATGACGGTGTCGATGTGGCCGTCGTTGAGTAGCTTGGTCCGGATGCGTTCTTCGGCACCGCCACGGAAGAGCACGCCGTGCGGCAGGATGATGGCCATCACGCCTTCTGAGGCGGCCCCAGAAAATCAGGCCAGTGGCTAAGCTATGATTGTGGTGTGTGGGAGCGGCGTTAAAACCGAACCGAACACACACAAAAAAATGAAAGGCAAACGAAGAAGACACGACCCCGAATTCAAGGCCCGCGTG
>JANXMQ010000250.1 GCA_025354565.1 Akkermansiaceae bacterium | reverse complement strand
GACCCTAGGCAGAGTCCATCGCTGGGTTTCGAAACCCAGCGATGGACTCTGCCTAGGGTCGGATCCGCCTCGATCCATTCACCACCTCCAAGATAGACAATCACGTGTCCCACATCGGCTTTGACGGCGAGGTCACCCGGCAGCAGCGCCCCACTGGACATCTCCCACAAGGGTCCAGAAACCCCAATGTTCCTGGTTTCGCCGCGGTATCCTTGGCCCATCGCCAGCGCCCCCTCGTCGAACCACCATTGCATGAGCCACATGCGGAAGGCGGCTCCATTCACATGTCGCACGCCCTCTGCCCACAACACGTCACGCAGCGCGCGGCGTGGCAGGCCCGAGCAGTCGATACCTAACGGACTTTCCCCACCCCAGACGTAGCGGGTTCCGTCATAGTCCGCAAGCCGTGTGACATAATCCACCCGCAGAGCGTCGGGATCTATCCGCTTGCTAGGTAGCATGAAGGGCAACACCGCCAGCAGCGGTAAACCTAATTGAATCTGTCGTCCCAGCCGGTGTTTTATCAAAAGCCTCCACGTGGCTAACCATACCGTCGCCAGACCGATGAAACAACCCGCCTGCCAGATCCTGCCGTGGATCGGACTCAGCCCACAGCCCACAGCGAGAACTATTCCTGCAAGCCATGCGAGGCGCAGCTTTCTGTTGGAAATTCGCATAAACAATCCTGCTCTGGAACGACCCCGTCCCGCGAGACGATTCCGCCGCTTCACACCCTTTTCACTCGTTCTTCATCTCCGTTTCACGGAATGTCCTTGAGACCTGCGTTGAGTAATAAAATCCGGCGCACTTCATGAATCGCCTGAGGCAGATCGAAGGCTCCATGGTCTCCGGGGACGATGAGTTCGGACTTGGCGGAGGCGAGGTGGGAACTCCAATAAGGCACGATGCCGTCGCTGCTGTGTGGCGTGTCACCCCGACCGCGGTCGCCGACGATGGTGTGGTAAGGCACTTGGATCGGAATCTCGTCGAGGGCCTTGTAGAGCGGGTTGGTAGTGGAAAGTCCGCCGACGCCGGTGAGCTGGCCGCGCTCGGTGAGGTTGCTGGGAAGGTCGATGAAGGCGCTGGTAATGGTGGTGGGTAGGGTGAGGAGCTTGACGGCCAGGGCGATGATGGACAGGTCCGCGATGCCGCTGCCCCGGTGTGGGGTGCAGATATAGATTTCCCGGCCGATGTTGGGATTCGCGGTGAAGAGCGAGACGCGTTTCACGAGGCTGCTGTCAGGAAGTTTGCTATAGAGTCGGTCGGCGTCTTGGCCGAGCTGGTTGTCCCAAATTTTCCGACCCGGGGTGGTGACTTGCATCTGCGCTAACAGGCCGCCCATGCTGTGGCCGATGAGTACCATCTTTTTCGGGTGGCCGACGAGGCTGGTGAGGGCTGCGAGTTCCTCGCGCAGGCGCATGGCGGAATAACTGATGGGCCAACCGGTGGGGTAGTAGAACAGCATGAACTGATAGCGCCCGCGTAGTTTGGGATCGGCCCCTAGATCGTTGAGGACGTTTTTCCACATTCTTGGGTGGGAGCTCAGGCCGTGGATGAGCACGACGGGAATGCGCTGTGGATCGTAGGGCTGGAGCAGGATGAGCTTGGAATCCAGCACGCCGGGATGGATCATGCCGGTGAGGGCGATTTTGAATTCCTCGATCTCGCTGGCTTGCTCGACGATGGGTGCGGTGAAATCTGCGGCTAAGGGGTATTCAGTGTGGCCCAGATTCACACGGGAAACCGTCGTCGGGTCGTAGCCGTCGAGCGCGACGGTGCGGGTGCCGCCGGGTTTGGCTGGCGCACCGAAGGTTAGCACGGCGGTCATCGGCTCCATATAACTGCGGTTGCTCACGAAGCGTTGCAGTTGCGGATCGGTCGGGCGTTTCCACTGTGGTGCGCAGGGCACGCCGACGCCTTCCGTGGTATGCCAGTCCCGGCAGAGTGTGTGTTTCACCTCGTGGGCGGGCCTGGCGGATGCCAGTGAGGCAAGCGGATAGATGCCGGGTTTCCGTACGATGCCAGCGCTGACCCGGTAGCTGAAACCGGCATAACTGAATTGCTTTTCGGGCTGATAATTTTGCCCGATTAAATTTACCGCGACATCTTCCGTGGCAGTGTTGATGATGCGGAGCGCGTGTCGCTGACTCTCAGTTAGTCCACGCATGTCCTTCACGTTGCCGCCGCCGGTGTCCAGCGCGGTCCAAGCGATCTCGGCGGCGCGGAGTTGATAGACCGCCGGGGTTATCGGGTCATCGTGGACGAGCTTGGCCCAGGCGAGGAGGTTTTCCGCAGTCGCCAGATCGGTGCCGTGCAGGGCGGCTGTGGTTTTTTCCGCAGGCGGGAGGACATGGCCGCAGGAAGCGACGAGGCAAACGGCAATGACGGCGTAACGGGGGAACGGCATTGTTGTTAGAAAAAGCTGAACCAACTGCGCTTCACCGTGGGGTAAATATCGATGTTAGAGCGTTCCATCATCTGTCGTGACCACTCGTCGCAGATGTCTTCATTGGGTTTCGCGAGGTTATGTTTCGCGCCATCGACCACCTTGATTTCCGGTCCCCGTCGATCCGCAGCGGTGGTGATCAGGGTGCCCGTGGCGGCATCCCGTGAGCGAGACTCGAAGGCGCAGGACGGCGGGCCGGTCACCGCACTTACCAAGCTACCGGCCGGGGCTGCGGGTGCGCCGGTCGCCGTTTCCGGGCGGTCGAAGCGGACCTCCGTCAGCGCGACCTCGAAGATCAGCGTGCCGGATTTGCTGGTGTCGGTGGTCCGATAGAACATGCAGAGTGGCGAGGATAGCGCTTTGTTGAGCGACTTGTCCCAGTGCTTTGCCAGCGCAGCGCAACGCTTGAGATAGGCGCGTTTGTTAGGGATGGTGGCGCTCTGGCTTTCCTCCCACTGTTCGCTGCGGAGAAACGCCGTGGTGACGGGGCGGACGACGATGTATTTGTATTTCGTCATGTCCACCTTTGGATTCCGCCATGAGTGTTCGAAGGGCAGGCGAGCGACGCGCTGCGAGGTGTCGGTGCCGGTAGCTTTGAGAAACTGCGTCGGCTCCGGACGGGTGGCTGATTTTTCCAAACCGCAACTGCCGAGGCCGAAGGTAAGAGTGGCGGCGGCGAGCAGGGGCAGGGTGGCTGGTTTCATGATGCGGTTTCCGGAAGTTTCAAAGCGCCTATGGATAGGGCCGCACGGATGAGTAGCAAGCGGGATTGTCAGATAAATCCGGAGCTTAGCAGCCCCACTTGCTGCCCGGCCGATTTACGTCAATAGCCGGACGGGTGGAAACCCGCCAAGCCATTTTGCATCATTACAACTTCTTCAAAGCCTCCATAACATCCGCTGGCGAGAGCAATTCTGGCAGGATGATTGGCTCCTTGCCTGGGGCTAACAGGATGTTCACCGGGATGGCGGCGCGACCGAGTTTCTGGATGGCTTCTTCGATTTTCGGGTCGGGCTTGGTCTTATCGCCCTTGAGCAGGACCACGCCTTTTTGCTTCATGAGCGCGATGACTTCTGGGGTGTATGCGCGTTTTTTATTCACTTGGCAGGTGGCGCACCACTTGGCGGTGAAGTCGATGTAAACGGGTTTGCCTTCGGCGAGGAGGGATTGGACGCGTTCTTCGGACCAGTGTTCCCATTCGATGGCGGCGGCTCCGGGAGGTTTCGCCAGATAGAAGCCACCGGCGGCGAACAGCAGGGTGAGGACGAGCGCGGTGAGGCGGGTGCTTTGCTTGAGGTGGGGGAGGTTCCAGCGGCCATGAATCCAGCAGGCCACGGCGATGGTGCTGAGGCCGAAGATAGGGCCGAGCATGTTATCGAAGTCGATGATGCCGGCATAGACCCATGACAGGTAACCGGCGGTGGCGAAGAGCAGGAAGGACATCGCTTGCTTGAAACTCTCCATCCAAACGCCGGGGCGGGGAAGCAAGTCGATGAGCTTCGGGAAAATTGATAGAACCAGATAGGGCAGCGCCAACCCGACGGCCATGGCTCCGAAGGCGGCGAAGAACTGGAAGGCGGGCAGGGCGATGGCTGCGCCGATGGCCGCACCAAGGAACGGCGCGGAGCATGGCGTGGCGACGACGGTGGCAAGCACGCCGGAGAAGAAGGAACCGGAGAGACCTTGCTTCGATTGGAGCGAACCACCGACGGAGGTGGCTGTGGTACCCATTTCAAAGACGCCGAACATGTTAAGCGCGAGCACGAACATGAGCAGCATGAGCGTGAGGACGACCCACGGATTTTGGAGTTGATAGCCCCAGCCGATCTGCCCGCCGCCGCCTGCTGCCTCGCGGGCGGCAAAGAGAATGCCGCTGAGTGCGCCGAAGGACGCGAGCACGCCGAGGGCGAAGGTGATGCCGTGTAAGACGATTTTCCGGCGATCCGATCCAGCCTGTTGGACAAAACCCATGATTTTCAGACCGATCACGGGGAAAACGCAGGGCATGAGATTGAGGATCAACCCGCCTAACAACATGCCGCCGAGGATCGGGAGATATTTGGAAAAAGGCAAGGATTGCGCGGGCGGACTGGCGATGGTGGTGTCGGGAATTTCGATAGAGACGGGTCCGACGAGGATGCCTGATAGCGATTTGCCCTGAGGGACTAGCTTGGTTTCGTCGATCAGGTCTTTTTTGATCCGCTTCAAGGTGACCTGCCAGGCATCGCCATCGCGCTGAATGGTGCCACCGGCGCTGGCGGGTTGGAGGAAATGCTGGTTTGGGATGAAATCGGTGGGAGTGCCGGTGAATGCGGTGTCAGGGGTTATGCGAAGCTGGATGTCATCGCCAACCGACTGGGCGGTGATTTTCGCGGCGGGTGACCTAACGGGTATTTTTTTCCGAGCTGTTTCAAACAATCCAGTGAGAGCGCCATCCTTTTCAGCGGTGGCGGCTACGGGTATCGTTAGGGAAAGCGATTTGGCTTCGCCGATGCAACTGTCCTTGCAGATTTGCCATTTCGCGTTCGCAGTTAGAGTGACGGACCCGCCCGTATGCAGCGACTTCGGGGCGGTGATTTCCACGAGGAAAACCGGGCTACCTAAATAGGCGAAGCTTTTGCCAAAATAGCCGTCCTTCACTTCCGGCACCGGCCACTGGATAGGTCCGGCGGTGAAGCCAGCGGGCAATTGCCACTCGATAGACGGTGATTCTTCGACCCCACCGGAGTTTTGATAGTAACTGTGCCAACCCTCCGGATGCGCGAGTTGCAGGGCCACGGTGAATGATTTTTCCGGGGCGATGGCCTTTTCCTCGGATGCCAAAGTCGCGACCGATGCGGTGCGGCTCGGGTCTAATTCGGCTTTCGTCGTGAGGGTGGTGAAGCTGGCGAGGACTAGGAAAAGGAGGTGGCGTTGCATAAGCATTCTATGTTTAGAGGCGCGGAGGTGACAATTCATCCAAATAAAAAACGGGACGCCCGAATGCTGGACGCCCCGGCGCGGAAATGAAGTGGATTTTAGTAACCGTTCTGATAGCCACCGTATTTCTCCTGGTCCCTGGCATTGCCGTAGGTGCCGCCAACAGCCGCGCCGCCTGCCGCACAGATTTGGTGCGATTTTCCGGCTTGGAGTTTGGCGGTTTCAGGGTTATTCCACTCACCCGTATGACGCTCGAAGTCAATACCCCCGCGCTTTTGTTTCCGGCGATCAGCCTGTTATTCCTCTCCTATACCAACCGGTTTCTGCATCTCTCGGCACTGATCCGGAGTTTGCACAGCGATTGGTTGGAAAAAGGTGACGCGGTGCTGCGAGCGCAAATCGACAATCTCCGGCGGCGTCTGACTCTCATCCGGACCATGCAGTTGTTCGGTGCGCTGAGCTTATTCTTGTGCGTCGTATCGATGCTGAGCGTGATCGGGGCGTTTCGAATGTTGGCCATGGTGACCTTTTTGTCCGCTCTGGTGCTCATGGCATTGTCACTGGGCTGCCTGATTTACGAAATCTGGATTTCCGGTGGAGCCCTGCGAATCCTGTTAAATGCAGTAGCGGACAGCCGTCAGTCGGACGCTTGAAACAGGTGGTGGCGAAGTTTTTTATTTTTTCGGAACTTATTTCTTGCCAGCCGGGATTCAGCGTGGTAATTCTTCCGCGTCGCAAGACAAGGCGGTCCGACTGAGATGCCTCCCGGGTTAATGGGTTTTTCCTAGGGGGATGATCAGCCGGGCCGCTTCTTTTTTGCCCATTTTTACCGATCTAATGGTTATGCGCCTTAGCGTGAGTTTCATGAGATTCGGTTTCCTCAAAAGCGGCGGGTTTGCTACATCGCGTGCATGAAATTGATCCGATTTGGTGATGAAGGACGTGAAGAGCCGGGAATCCTGCTGCCGGACGGTCGCCGGATCGACGCCAGTGGGGAGTTCGACGACTACGACGAGGGTTTCTTTGCAATGGGCGGACTTGAGTCGCTCGCGCAATGGGTGGCGGACGGTTGTTACGGAGGCCATGAGGTAGATCCGCTGGCACGTCTGGGACCGCCGGTCGAGCGGCCATCGAAATTGGTCTGCATTGGGAAAAACTATCTCGAACACGCAAAGGAGTTGGGCGAGGGAATCCCGACCGAACCGACCATTTTCATGAAAGCCACCAGCGCTTGGAGCGGACCCACTGACGACGTGATCATTCCGCGTGGCTCGACGAAGCTCGACTACGAGGTCGAACTCGCGGTGGTGATCGGGCGCACGGCGTCCTACGTCGATGAGCGGGAGTCGTTGGATTTTGTGGCCGGGTATGCGACATTCTGCGATTTTTCCGAACGGGCTTTTCAAAAGGAAATGGGCGGGCAGTGGACGAAGGGAAAAAGTGCCGACAGCTTTGCGCCGATGGGGCCATGGCTGGTGACGCCGGACGAGGTCGCGGACCCTCAGGGCCTGCGTCTCTGGTGCAAGGTGAATGGCGAACTGCGGCAGAACAGTTGGACCGGCGACATGTCATTTTCCGTGAGACAGTTGGTCAGCTACGTCAGTCGCTTCATGACCTTGTTGCCGGGCGATGTGCTTGCCACAGGCACGCCCAGCGGCGTGGCGATGGGCATGATTCCGCCGCGCTACTTGCAGGCGGGCGATTTCGTGGAATGTGGAGTCGAAGGCCTAGGAGAACTTGCACAGCGCGTCGTCGTCCATCGGTAGCATGAAAAAGCCGTTCTCCAGAACCCGCCGGGCCATGCTCCCGTGGCCGAAACCCGCAGGCGGGCCTCATGGTTCGGTCTGTCATTTTTGCGATACCCTGCATGTGGCCGATCCGCTGCCGGAAGGCATGGCTGCCCGTTGCCAAGGCTGCGGCGCGGTGCTCTATCAGAATCGCCCCGCCTCGTTGGCAAGGGCAACGGCCTTTTCCATGACGGCGTTGATTCTCATGGTCGTGGTGCATTCGTTTCCATTCCTGGTCATGGATGCCTCGACTCTGCGGACGACATTGAATCTCACCTCGGCGGCGAGTGCGCTCATCCAACACGGCAGTCCGATCATTGGCGTGGCCTTGGCGCTATTCACCATTGTTGCGCCGATTTCACTGGCAAGCGGGTTGATCTACGTGTGTGGCCCGCTGTTATTCGGACGGATCGCGCCGGGGGCGGTCCATGTGGCCAAGCTGCTGAACAAAATGGAGCCGTGGAACATGATCGAGGTGTTTTTATTGGGAGTGCTTGTCAGTTTGTTGAAGCTGAATAAAGTGGCTGACGTGCATTTCGGCACGGGTTTCTGGGCCTTCAGTATGTTGATGATTTCCATGGCGGCAGCGGTTGCATCCATCGACCGCGACGAACTCTGGGACCGGTTGGAGGTGGCGAAATCATGAGCACGCCCCTGCCACGCGCCGCCAATTGGGGACTCGCCGGTTGTCATACCTGCGGCAAGGTCGCACCCGTCGCCCGAGGAAAATGCCCCCGCTGCGGCACGCCACTGCACCTGCGGAAACCGCACAGCATCCAGCGCACCGTCGCCCTCATGCTCGCCGCCACCGCACTTTATATTCCGGCCCATTTGCTCCCGATCATGACCGTGGTCGAGATGGGAGAAGTCACCGAAAACACCATCATGGGCGGCATGAGAACCTTTTGGCGACAAGGTGCCTACCCCATCGCTCTCGTCATTTTCACGGCCTCCATCCTCATTCCCCTGCTGAAAATCATCGCCCTCACCTGGCTCTGCTTGGCGGCTACCGGGAAACTGAATCCATCCCCCGGAATGCTGGGGAAAATTTACTGGTTCACCGAGTTGCTCGGCCGCTGGTCGATGATTGACATCTTCGTTGTCGGGATTTTGGTCGCCCTTTGCCAACTCGGCAACTACATGACCATCACACCGGGTCCCGGCGCGCTTGCATTTGCCGGGGTGGTTGTGCTTACCATGTTCGCAGCGATGACCTTCGACCCCCGATTACTATGGGATCGCCTTGAAATCCTCCACATTGATCCTTCAACTTTAAAACACCCGGACACTTGAGCGACTCGGAATCCACCTCACCTCCTGCGGCGACCCCGGTCGTCCGCGCGGCCCAACGTTGGAACATCGTCTGGGTGGTCCCCGTCCTCGCGCTCCTGCTCGGCGGCTGGATGCTTTATCGGAACTTCACCACCCAAGGCCCCATCGCCGAGGTCCGCTTCGAGACTGCGGATGGCATCGCTGGCAAGAAAACCGAAGTCCGCTGCCGCTCCGTTCACGTCGGTTATGTCAGTGACGTGAAACTCGCCGGTGACCTGAAATCCGTCCTCATCTACCTCGACCTCGATCCCGATTATGACGTCCTGCTCCGCAAAGGCACCCGCTTCTGGGTGGTGAAATTCCGCGTTTCCTCCTCGGATGTCTCCGGCCTCGGCACCCTGCTCGCCGGAAACTACATCGAGCTCGATCCCGGTCCGCCCGATGCCGAGAAGGAAATTCACTTCACCGGCCTCGAAACCCCTCCCGCAACCAGCCGCGACATCCCCGGTCGCCGCCTCGTCCTCACCGCCGACGAGGCCGGCTCCCTCACGGCCGGTTCGCCCATTTATTACCGCGGCTTCGAGGTCGGGCGGGTTGAGAGCCGCAACCTTGAGCCAAAAAACCAGCGGGTCACCTACGATGTCTTCATCACCGACGCATACAGCCGCCTCGTCACCCAGAACGTCCACTTCTGGAATACCAGTGGCATCGACATCAGTGCCGGTGCCAGTGGCTTCAAGATCCGCACCCCCTCGCTCCAGGCCCTAGTCGCTGGCGGAGCCACCTTCGGCGTGCCGACAGGCGTATCTCCCGGCGCACCCGTCGCGGACGGCGCAGTCTTCCCCCTCTTTGAGAACGCGGATGCGGCGGAAAGCTCCACCTTCATGCCGACCATGAAATTCCTCCTCCTCTTCGACCAATCCGTCCGTGGCCTCGTCAAAGCCGCCCCCGTCGAGTTCCGTGGCATCCCCATCGGCCGCGTCGCCGATGTTTCATTCAACTACCTCCAAGCCGCCGATGACGCACGCATCCCAGTTCTCATCGAAATCGACCCCTCGCTATTTCGCCGAGAAACAGCGGAGAAAATCACCCGCCCCGACGAGGAATTCATCAAAGACGCCGTCAAGCACGGCCTCCGCGCCACACTCAAAACCGGCAGCCTCCTCACCGGCGCCCTCTTCGTGGACTTCGACTACTACAAAGACCCCCTCCCTGCCGAACTCATCAAAATCGGCGACCTTTCCTCCATCCCCACCATGTCCTCTGGCTTCGCCCAGTTAGAAACCAAGCTCACCGCCATCCTCGACAAGCTCCAAGCCCTCCCCATCGACGAGACCATGAAAAAAATCGGCACCGCTGCCGATGAAGCCGCCACCACCATCGCCGAAGCCCGTGGCACCCTTAAGGAACTCCAAGCCACCGCCGCCGCCGCCCGCAAGACCCTCGACTCCCCCGAGTTCGCCAAACTCCCCACCGACCTCCGCACCACCCTCAGTGCCCTCGACAAATCCGTCTCCAGCGTCGGCCCGGACGGCGCCATCCAGGGCGACCTCCTCCGCACCCTCGACGAGCTCCGCGCCGCCCTCCGCTCCCTCAAATCCCTCAGCTCCACCATCGACGATAAGCCAAACTCCCTCCTCTTCGGCCGCGACTCCTCCGGTAATCCCACGCCCAAAGCCCCCAAGGCCCACCGCTGACCCACCCCATCCGCCATGCACCGCCTCCTCATTCTCCTCGCCGCCCTTCTCCTCCTCGGCGGCTGCGCCCAGCCCGACAAAACCTACTACGTCCTCACCGCCAGCGGCCCCGTCCCCTCCGGAGGCGGCATCGGCATCGGCGTCGGCCCCATCACCCTTGCCGAGTACCTCGACCGCCCCAACCTTGTCACCCAAGAAGCCCCCAACCAACTCGGCGTCTCCGAGGACCACCGCTGGGCGGGCGAACTCTCCGCCTCCATCGCCCGTGTCACCGCCGCCAACCTCGGCCGCCAACTCCACACCGGCAACGTCCGCACCTACCCTTGGCAGACCGACAGCGAAATCGCCTACCAAGTCACCCTCGACGTCCGCCAACTCCACAGCGAGACCGATGGCTTCGCCGTCATCGAATGCGGCTGGCGCGCCTACTCCCTCCCCGACCGCCATTTAAAAGCCTCCAAAACCTTCACCGACCGCGAACCCCTCAAGTCAGACGGCTTCAACGCCAGCGTCGCCGCCCAATCGATCCTCCTCCAGCGCCTCGCCGCCAACATCGCCACCAGCCTGCGCTAGCATACAAGGGCGTAAAGGACTGCGAGCCATGATCGAATCGGATCGCGAACCCTGGGCGGAATCCGCAAGCACTGGCACTTGTCATGGATGTTGGTGAACAGAGCACCTTCGAAAAATACTTGGCATAGTCCTTGGAAACATCCGCACCTATTCAAATTTGAAAAATCTAGGCCCGACCCCGTTCCTCAGCTAAACTGTTACCAGAGACGTCACATGGACCCGTAGGCGAGCAGCACACGTGACAGCACGCAGCGGGATGTTTGGCGGGGCGGAGCGACGATCTTCGGGTGGGTGTTTTGTTGAAATGCGAGACCTGACCCGATTTTTTTATGACCCCATTTTTTTTAACCATTCTTGATATACCCACGAAATAGTGCAACAAGCGTCATTGCATTACTCGCCTCAATTCGATTTCCAATTATGGGATCTTCCATGCTTCGTTTCAACTCATCCATAGTCATTTTATTAAAACGCTCCGTATTTTTGACGATCTTTTCCAACTCGACATTACCAAAATATTTCCTCAGATGATCTTCCACTTCATCCAAACACTTCAATGCCTCGTCACGAACCAGGGGCTTCGCTCCCGGATGATCCCAAGACTCATTAAGATACACCTCCCCCTGAATTCCAGGAGACCGACCATAGACAAGCCACAATTCCTTAAGTTCGCCATCAGGACGAACTCCATATTTGATGACACTACTTCTGCCGTCACGCATCACAGTCACCTCGATAGGAAAAGCCCCATGATGTTTTTCAAGAATACCCGAATCCGGCCCATCACCTCGTTTGCGCCCACAACCCGCGGCACCAAACGCGACAAGAACAGAAATGACAACCATAATTACAAACTTCATATTTTTATTCATCTGGCTTCTATTTAGGAGTTTTTATTACACTATAAAATGCAGGTGGCCGCATCGGAGGGAAATCTGTTGACTTGTCCAATCTATAATTCAAATCCCTATCAATAGAACAACTAGCATTGGGTCCGGATACCTCTTGCGCCACATGTGTTCGATTCGCCAAGATTTGGGCAAGCGATGATGCCAAATTATCTTCACCGTCTTTCATAGACGCGGCACCGTTGCATACAAATAAAACAATCGGCATACCCGGCTTCCAGCTGCCAGAAGTTTGAATTATTGTCGCCAATTTATCCGCTGTAATAAACTCCCTACCTTTCGCGTCTTGATGACGCACCGACCGCACACCTCCCGGCAATTGAGCGGGGATTGCCTTCCTGTCATCGTAGAGCCCCACACTGCAGCCATGAGCATGCACATCAAACGTAAGGTCACCTCCAATATTCCTCTTCCTTATCATCATATCGGCAAAAATATAATCACTCGCCTCGTCACCGCTTACTTTAGTCGATAGGAGAATGAGATCAAGTCCTGTTGGATCAATGGCGTTTATGGGATTGTTTGCCACATAGGCATAGAGGTTCACCCCACCTTCTTCCTCAATCGGATCGGCAGATAGCCATCTTCCCAATTCTGGATCATACGCCCGGTAAAATGTCAGCTCCAACTCAGTCTGTCCTGCCACCGGACTTTGCTGGATGTAGTGGCCGGTGTAGGCGAGGTCGCAACCGTCTTGATAGTTGCTGGATTGGTATTGCGTGCTGCGTTTCCCATAAGGATCGTAATCATAGCGGGCGGCGAGGGTACCGTCGCTGTTCATCACCTCGCGGTTACTGCCGAGGTGGTCGCGGTTGTAGTAATAGCTTTGCCAGTTAGCGGAAATTTTGCGTTGCTCGCCTTCAGGGAAATAGTTGCGGTCGATGTTAGACGTGGCCGTGCCGCCGTTGAAACGGGCGATGCGTTGGATGCCGTCGTAAAGGTAGTAATAATGCGCGGTTTCGGTGGTGCCGGATTTTTCGATCTGCTCGCTG
>JANXMQ010000223.1 GCA_025354565.1 Akkermansiaceae bacterium | reverse complement strand
CTGGCTGAGTTTCCTTTGAGGTTTGGAACGCATTTCGATTGAGATAAGAGATGGATCCAATGACTGGGAACTAGGTTTTCGACGAGGGCGTCGAAAACTACACGCGAGGGCGCGTGTGCTCCCCCTCGCTTGATCGCCGTGGGGATTGCCGTCCTAGCTTATTCTTGCGGGTGATAGAGAATTTTGTTAGCGGACTTTCAAATGAGAATCGTGAGGTCGGAGGGGATTTGGAAAATCCTGTTTGTGAGCGCTGGGAGAACGGCCTGTCTCGAACGGATGGCGCTCCGCAGTGGCTACCGGATGGGTGAGATCTGCGGCTTGCTGGAATGCAGCGAGCGCTATCTGCAACGGGTGTTTCTCGACGACATCGGCCTGCCTTCTCTCATCAGAAAAAGCCCGCGATTAAAAGCTCACGCTTCCCGTCCGCAGCATTGCTTGAATTTCTTCCCCGAGCCACAGGGGCAGGGGGCGTTGCGGCCGGTGGTTTCGATGGCGAAGCTGGGTTTGCGTTTGGGCAGATTGAGCTTGAGCGTGGTGCCTTCCGGGGAGGGCAGGGCCTCCACATTGAGATTCGAGGAACTGCCGGACATGGCCATGTTGTCTTCGGTCAGGGCGGACTCGCCACCGTGGAGTTGTTGCGGGGCGCTGTGGAGCTGTTGGAGGAAGGCTTCGAGATTCGCGGCGGAGCGGAAGAGGTTTTGCAGGGCTTCCTGTTTGATCGAATCCATCAGGGTGACGAAGAGGTTGTAAGCCTCGTTCTTATACTCGATGAGCGGGTCCTTCTGGCCTTGGGCGCGGAGGCCGACGCCTTCGCGCAGGGCATCCATGTTGTAGAGGTGGGCCTGCCATTGCTTGTCGATGGCGACGAGGACCATGCGGCGCTCTTCTTGGTCGAGCACTTCCATCGGCAGATCACCGGTGCGGGCTTCATAGGCGGCTTTCACCTTATCCACGAGCATTGCGGAAATGGCTTCCTCGTTCTGGTTTTCGTGGAAATCTTCCGCCGTTACGCTCACCGGCAGGGTGGCGTTCACCCAATGCAGCAGCTCGTTGTAGTCCGGCTGCTTTTCATCGCGGTCGGCGAGGAATTCGTGAACCTTGGCGGGGATGGTTTCGTCGATGATTTCATTGACGAGATCGCGGGGGACTTCGGTGGTGAGGACCTCGTTGCGGTAGCCGTAAACGACCTCGCGCTGCATGTTCATCACGTCGTCGAAGTCGAGGACGCGCTTGCGGCCGGTGTAGTCGCGCTGCTCGACGCGCTTTTGGGCCGTCTCCACGGACTTGTTCAGCCACGAGTGTTCGAGCGCTTCGCCTTCCTTCATGCCGAAGCGTTCCATCATGGCGGTCATGCGGTCGGCGGCGGCGAAATTCCGCATCAGGTCGTCCTCGAAGGAGATGAAAAATTGCGAGCGGCCCGGATCGCCCTGGCGCGAGCAACGGCCACGGAGCTGGCGGTCGATCCGGCGCGACTGGTGGCGCTCGGTGCCAATGACGAACAATCCGCCCGCCTCGGGGACGCCGGTGGCGAGCTTGATGTCGGTGCCACGACCGGCCATGTTCGTAGAGACGGTGACAGCGCCGAGATGGCCGGCACGGGAAATGATGTCGGCCTCTTGGGCGTGGAACTTGGCGTTGAGGACCGAGTGAGGGATCTTCGCCCGCTTGAGCATCCGGGCGAGGGTTTCCGAGGACTCGACAGAGGCGGTGCCGACGAGAACCGGCTGGCCCTTGGCGTGGGCTTCCTCGATTTTCGCGATGACGGCATTGAACTTTTCGCGGCGGGTTTTGAAAACTTGATCGTTCTCGTCGATGCGGATGTTTGACGTGTTGGTGGGAATGGGCAGCACGTCGAGCCGATAGATGTCATGAAACTCGGCGGCCTCCGTTTCGGCGGTGCCGGTCATGCCTGCGAGTTTTTCGTAAAGGCGGAAATAGTTCTGAATGGTGATGGTCGCGAAGGTCTGGGTCTCTTTCTCGATGGAGACACCCTCCTTGGCCTCGACCGCTTGGTGCAGACCATCGGACCAACGGCGGCCTGCCATCTCGCGACCGGTGTTTTCGTCAACGATGATGACCTTGTCGTCCTTAACGACGTATTGAACATCCTTTTCAAAGACGCAGTATGCCTTGAGCAGTTGGGAGATGTTATGGATCTTCTCGGCCTGTAAATCCATGCGAACCTGAAGTGCGTCCTTGGCGGCGGATTTTTCTTCGTCGGTGAGAGTGCGGTTGGTGTCGATGTCGGCATAGAGCGTGCCGAGGTCGGGCAGGGTGAAGGAGTCAGGATCGCCGGGTGATAGATATTCGCGGCCCATCTCCATCAGGTCCGAGTCGTGGCCTTTTTCGTCGATGATGAAATAGAGTTCTTCCTTGAGTTCGAAGAGTTCTTTTTTCTGTGCGTCTTGGTGGAAGGACAGTTCGGATTTTTCCAACAGCTTGCGCATTTCCGGGTCTTCCATGAAACGCATGAGCTGGCGGTTGCGGGGCATCCCGAGTTTTACCTTGAACAAGGCGCGACCGGCATTGACGGAATCACCGACTTCCAGCAACTGCTTCGCCTCGGCTGCTAGATTGTTGCAGAGTTCGGTCTGTCGCCGCACGAGCTGATCGACGAGCGGCTTGTATTTATCAAATTGATGAGAAGACTGGCTGGACGGGCCGGAAATGATGAGTGGTGTGCGGGCCTCGTCGATGAGGATCGAGTCCACCTCGTCGATGATCGCGAGGTAGTGACCGCGCTGGACCTGCTCGTCCTTGGTGGAGGCCATGCCGTTGTCGCGGAGGTAATCGAAGCCGAACTCGGCGTTAGTGCCGTAGGTGATGTCGCAGGCATACTCGGCGCGGCGTTCCCATGGCGGCATCTGGTTCTGAATCGTGCCAACAGTTAGGCCGAGGAAACGGAAGAGCGACCCCATCCACTCCGAGTCGCGCTTGGCGAGGTAGTCATTGACCGTGACGACGTGAACGCCAAGGCCGGTTAGGGCGTTCAGATAGACGGGCAAAGTGGCGACCAGGGTTTTTCCCTCACCGGTCTGCATTTCCGCGATCATCCCGCGATGGAGGGCGATGCCGCCGACGAGTTGGACGTCGAAATGGATCATCTCCCAGACGAGCGGATGATCGTTGACGACGATTTCCTGACCATAGAGGCGGCGGGCACCGTTTTTCACCACGGCGTAGGCCTCGGGCAGGATTTTCTCCAGATACTTGGCGCGGGATTTTCCGAATTCGCTTTCGATTTCATGGAACGCGGATTTCGCCGCTTCGATTGACTCGGGGGTGGCGAGGACGGTGGAGGGGAGCGAGGGGAATTCCTCCCGGAGCTCGGCCAACCGGGCGTCGAGATCGGTGGCGGTGGTGCGGAGTTCGGCCTCGGTCATGCGCTCGACCAGCGGTTTCGCCGGGGCTTCGAGGGCGTGATAGCGGGCAAGGTGGGACTTCCATTTCGCGGTGAATTCCAAGAGTTTCTCGACGGGTTCGCGCTGGAGTGCTTCTTCGATTTCATTGATACGAGCCACCGTCGGGCGGATGCGACGCACCTCGCGCTGGTTCTTGCTGCCGACGATTTTTTGGAGAATCCACTTGATCATATGAGATGGGGTAGAGGGCGGGTTCACCCGCCGCGCCGGACGCGATACACTGGCATTTGTGCGGGTGCAAGCGCTAGACTTCGCACTTGTTGCCAAATCTTTATGGATTAGGATGGCATCCGGCAGCAGTCATTGAACCCCCACTCCGTCCATGAAATCCAACTTTTCCGGTCAGCACGCGAACGGTTTCGGTGTGCCTTTCCGGATCGTCATTTTGCTGGCACTGGCATGGGTGGTTTCACCGGCACGAGCGGAGCTTTCCAAGCAGGCCCTGCGGGAAGCGGCGGATTATTCCGCGAAACGCCGTGGTTGCTCGCTGTTGGTCATTCAGCATGGCAAGCCGCTGATCGAGGAATATCCGAATGGAGGAAATGCAGGCACGCCGCAGAAAATTTATAGTGGCACGAAGACTTTTTTCACGATGGCCGCGCTAGTGGCGGCACAGGAGGGCTTGCTGCGCTTGGATGATCCTGTTTGGAAAACAATCGGGGAATGGCGCGGCGATGACAGCAAGGAGAAAATCACGGTCAGGGATCTCATGAATTTCAGCGACGGGCTGGATCCCGCATTTCATCTTCACTCCGATCAGGTCACGGATCGCAATTCGCTGGCAGTGCGCACGCCGGTTGTAGCGCGCAAGGGTAGCTCCTTCACTTACGGGCCGAGCCATGGCCAGGTGCTTTGCGAAGTATTGCACCGGAAACTGGCCACGCACGGCGAGACACCGTATGGCTATCTGAAACGCAAGGTTCTCGATCCGCTGGGACTGGGGGCCGTGCCCTATCGCGCTGATGCATTGGGTAATCCGCTCGTGGCGAGTGGCTTTAAACTCACCGCCCGGCAATGGTCGAGGTTCGGACTGCTGATCCTCGGCAACGGGAAGTTCGATCAACGGACGATCGTGAAACAGGATTGGATGCCTCAGTGTTTCCAAGGCACCAGCGTGAACCCGATGTTCGGACTGGGTTTCTGGACGAACCACACGGCCGGCAGCGGAGCCAGCGAGTGCGACATCGAAAAAATGCTGGAGAAAAAGTGGCAGCAGCAGGACTGGCACAAGCGGTGCATTTGCCAGAGTGCGCCGCGTGACTTGGTGGCTGCGGTGGGTTCCGGGTATCAGCGATTGTTCGTGGTCCCCTCGATGGATCTCGTGATCGTGCGGCAGGGTGCAGACGCGCCGTTTTCGGACGCGGAGTTCCTGCGCCTCATGCTGAGGTGAGTCCCGCCACGAAGATCATGGTAACGGATTTATTCGGGAACAGGCAGGGCTTGCAGCGGAAGCGCGCGCAGAGGAGCCGCTGGGGGGACGGGGGGCTGCTGCGGTGCATCCGGAGTGTTAGACTTGCGGCTCATTACCATCAGTGTGGACTCACTCGCGTGGTGGCGGTAGCCGATACCGAAATTCAATGCTGCGGGCTTGGTGGTCTTATAGTATTCGGTGAGTTTCGGTTGGCCGCAGTTTTTGAAAAGCTCGATGGGTCCGGGATAGCTGCCGTAGAATTTCATGGTCCATTCCTCGGGTTTGAAAAATGAAACGGGAATGCCCGAATCATCCTGAATCAAAGTGTTGGCATTTTCTAGCAGGAAGCTGCGCACTGAGGAGAAATAGTTCTCGTGCATCAGGTAGGAGGCGGATTTCACGAAGCCATTGCCTCCATTCTGTGCTTTGCAATACTGTAGAAAACCACTGTGTTTTAATCCGTCGTTAGAAATGTCCGTGCTGAAATAGTACAGCGTCCGTGGCGCATCGGATCCATTCGCGGTAAATGTGATGCGCACTCCCGGAGCATTGGACTTGGGGTGGGTTGGATCGGGCTGCGGGCCGAGTGTTCCGTTATCATCCACGCTCACATGGCTGACATCGCTGATGGTCATGCCGGAACGCTCAAGGAAAATATATAGCACCGGCAGCGTGCCACTCAGGGCGTGGTTTTTGAAATCGTCCTTCATGTCCTTGGTGCGGAAGAAACTGAAGCTCAGGACCGAATTGAGCGAGGATTGAAGGGAGCGCAGTTCGCCGTCCAGCGCGCCCTGCGAGAGTTTCGACAAGTCCGGTATTGGGCCGATCGGTTCGATGCCGCAGAGGACATAAGTGGTGGCCTGCGGAAAGAAAGTATCGGCGTAGAGGAAATCCGGCCCGCTGAACATATAGAACAGCGTGCTCTTGCTGGAGTAAGCTTCGGGAGTGTTGGTCGCGGCCCAGTCACGGACTTTGGCTAGCTGCCGCTTGTCGAGATCCGCCCATGCGGTGTCGAAGAACTTCGCATGATGCTTCCATGCCTCATTCTGGGCGAGACCCTTCAAGGCCGGATCGGAGAGCGGAGCCATACCTGCGAGGAATCTTGCGGTATCGTTTAGTGTGTTAGAAGCAGGTGTTGCTTCCGGGGTCTGCGCGGGCGCGTTCTCCGCCATCATCAGGCATGAGCAGACGATGGCGGCGGCGGAAATTTCAACGGGTTTCATGATGGGTGGCGGAGGATGTCGGTTTGTTTGATGAAATCAAGTAAAGCAGAAGCCCGGATGCGGCGGTCCCCAGGCCGATGAGGGACTCCATGGGCTTCGAGCTGACAAGGTGCCAGAGCATCCACACGGTCACCGCAAGGAAGATCAGCGGTGTGATGGGGTAGCCCCATGTCCGATAAGGCCGCTCCAATTCCGGTTGTTTCATGCGCAGCACGAACACCCCCATGACAGTTAGAAAAGAACAAAGCTGGAGCACGAACTGCGCACAAGTCAGCACTTGGTCAAAACGGGCACTTAGCAGGAAAACACAAACGAGTCCGAACTGCACCAGCGTCGCCCTCACCGGAGTGCCGCCGGGGTTTTTCCCTGCGAACCAGCGCAAGCCATGCAGATCCTCGCCCATGGCCACCGTGACCCGCGGCCCGATCCACATCATCGCGCTGATCGTCGAGACGAGCCCAAGGCAGATCAAGCCGGACATGATCCGCGTCCCTGCTTCGCCGAAAAGGTGAGGCCCTGCCGTGAGCGCGACTTGAACCTTGCCGTCCATTTCCGCCATCGGAGTACTCCGAAGGAAAACCGCATTGACCGCGAGATACAGCACCACCACCACCAGCGTTCCGACGCCTACTGACAGCGGAATCATACGCGATGGATTGCGGACCTCGCCCGCGATGTAAGTCGAGGCGTTCCAACCCGAGTAGGCGAACATGACATAAATGAGACTCACCGCGAAGGGCGCGCTGGCAATGAGTTTACCGTCGCCAAGATGCGGCATGAAGGACACCGATTGGGAATTGCCGCCGAGGCAACCCGCCACGATCACGCCAAGGATCAGCGCCACCTTCAGCAGTGTGGAGGCATCTTGAAAACGACTGCCGAACTTCGCATCACCTAACAGCAGTGGCGTCACGATGCATACCACCGCTAGCGAGGCGACCACCGGACTCACCTGCGGGAAGACTCCTTTAAGGTATTCGCCGAAGGCCATTGCTGCTAGAGCCACCGGAGCCGCGAATCCCGCAGTCGCGGAAATCCATCCCGCCATGAAACCCAGCGCCGGATGATAGATCCTGCCGAGAAAATGATACTCGCCACCGGAGCGTGGCATCGCGGCGGCCAGTTCCGCATAACAGAACGCCCCGCACATCGCGCAAATCCCACCGACCAGCCACAGCATCAGGATTGCAAAACCGCTGGGCAGAACGCCGACTTGGAATCCAAGACTGGTGAAGATACCGGTGCCGACAATGTTAGCAACCACGATTGAAGTCGCGGTGAGTCCCGAGATGCGCCTGGTGGGTGGTGGGTTCAAGAGGGTCGTTTCCGGGCGGGGAACATAGGCCCACTTTTCGGAAAGGAAAGCCCGGTCTCGTGTTTCGTGATTTCAGTCAAAATCGACACGACGATCGCGCCAAGTGGACCACACGCGCCCATGCGTGTGGCTTTCGACGTCCTCGTCACCAAGCCCCGTCAACGTGTGGATCATTCTCGGAAAATCCAGCTTCACACCCCACCTCTCACTGATAGACTCCGGCCCATGCCGCCGGATGCCATCGAATCCTTCATCACCCGTTGGGAAAACTCCGGTGCCGCCGAGCGTGCCAACTACCAGATGTTCCTCTCCGAACTCTGCGACATCCTCGAAGTTCCCCGCCCCGATCCCACCTCGCCCGATCCCGCGAAAAACCTCTACGTCTTCGACCGCGCCATCACCCGCGTGAACCCCGACGGCACCTCCGTCACCAACTACATCGACCTCTACAAGGCCCGCCACTTCGTCTGCGAAACCAAGCAAGGCGTCAGCGAAAGTGGCGGTGACAACCCGTCGCCGCCCTCTCTTCCCACCAAATCCGGCCACGGCAAGCGCGGCACCGCCGCCTTCGACAAAGCCCTCGAACGCGCCTTCCACCAAGGCCGCGGCTACATCACCTCGCTCCCCGTCGCCGAGGGTCGCCCGCCGTTTCTCCTCGTTTGCGACGTGGGCCACAGCATCGACCTCTACGCCGAGTTCTCTGGCACCGGCGGCCATTACGAGCGCTTCCCGGACCCGAAAAACCACCGCATCCTCCTCACCGATCTCCGCCAGGAAAAACACCGCGCCACCCTCCGCGCCATCTGGACCGATCCCTACTCGTTAGACCCTTCCAAGAAAGCCGCCGAAGTCACCCGCGACATCGCCGACCGCCTAGCCAAGCTCGCCACCTCCCTCCAAGCCGATGGCCACGACGCGCAAGTCATCGCCGGATTCCTCCAGCGCTGCCTCTTCACCATGTTCGCCGAAGACATCAGCCTGCTGCCCGAGGACGGATTCAGGAACCTGTTGGAAAAAGTCCAAGCCTCTCCCCACGGCTTCCCCGTGCTCGTTTCCGGCCTGTGGAAGGAAATGGCCACCGGCACCGCCTACAGCGCCCTGCTTTTCAAGGAAATCGCCTGTTTCAATGGCGGGCTGTTTGAAAACACCACCGCCCTCCCGCTCTCCGCCGCCCAGCTCGCCATGCTAACGGATGCCGCCGGCACCGATTGGTCCACCGTCGAGCCATCCATCTTCGGCACCCTCCTCACCCGCGCACTCGTTAGAGCGGAGTTTAGGAAAACTACAATTCAACTCCCACCTTCAAGCGCCTTACGCAGCACGTCTTTTACGAAATCAGGAATCGCCAGCCCGGCTTCAGCAGCGTCCGCTTTCAGTCGTTCATATTCCTTCGTTTCTTCACCCTGCCAGAGTAGGTCAACCCGTCTCAACTGCTGCATGGCGACGTGTGAGTGATTTTCTGGATACGCCCAATAGCAACTCAAGCAGACTTCCCGCTTCTTGAGCTTGGTCCAGTTTTCGCAATGTTCACACGACCAACTTTTCGCCCGGTTGGCTGAGCCACACAGTAACATGAACTCGTCCGGTGACATCGTCTCCGATTCACCTGCAACTTCAAACGGTACGCGGTGGTCGATTTGCAATTTTGCTTCGGGCATCTCTTCCAAATAGATGAAACATCGGCAGCCATACTTTACGATGAGCGATTCCTTGATCTGCTTGGACAAGCCGGTGCGTCCATGGAACCGACGCACCTTCAGATTTGTGGGGATTCCAAAACGATAGGCCGCAATCTTTCTTCCGTCGCTACCAGTCACAGTTACGCGTTCGATTGGGATTCCATGCTCTTTGACATCACAAGCGGCTCTTGGCGGATGGTTGTAGCCGTAGAGGCTTTTCAGTTCCTCCGTCGTAATTTGCCCGTATTCTAGAATGTGGGTGATTACGGTTTTGGGACGCTTGGCGGTCACCGAATGGCAAAGGGCCAGAAACTCCTTTGAGTATTGTTTTTTCGACATTCCGGTGTTGGCTTCAAAAAAGTTCGGGATGTTTCACCAGTCTGCGACTCGCCTTTTGTGGCACTACCCCGATTTCCGAAGCGAGTGCTGGCGAAATATAAAGGGACTCGACGGTGTGTTCTTCGCGGCCAAGGAGAGTCGATTGGGTTGACCGTCCGGCTTCTAATTCGACATGTGTTAATCTTAAATAGGAAGGAAGTGGCTCACCGTATGATTTGTCTCCCGTCCTTCCGTCGTAGCTGATCGCATAGCGTAGTCCCCTTGCATTCAGTCCATCCAGAGTCACCACAAAATCATCGACCGACAATCCCGCAAGATAACGGGTATCCCTCTCGCCCGACGTCCCTTGATACGGAGGGTCCATGTAAATCACATCCTCGGTCTCCGCGGCCGCTAGTACATCGCGGAAATCATGCGAAGTCACAAGCGTTCTACCCCGCAACAACATGGAGACCGCCATGATATTCCGCCGCATGGTCTCAGGTCGTGTGCCCAATCGTCGTTTGTCGGGGCTTTGGTTGAACATGCCATCGCTATTGTAGCGGACCGCTCCTTTGATGCACCGCACTAGCAGATACAAAAAGAGTCTCGGCTCCTGAGTCCTGTTGAACTTTTCCCGCACTACGTAAAAATGTTCCAAAGCATCCTCAGCTTCGCCCTTCCAAAGTTCAGCATATGCGTCTGCCAACTCTTCCGGACGGTTGATCATGAGGTTTAGCAATTCCGCCAACGGCTTGTTCAGGTCGTTAAGCCAATAGCGCTCAGCCCGCATCCGTGCGGCACAGGCCAAGGTCATCGCCGCCGATCCCGCAAACGGGTCAACCAGTCTGCGATACTTCATCGGCAAATAGTTCAAAATCAACGGCGCAAGCGCACGTTTACTACCCTGATATTGGAAGGGTTGTGGGACGATCATTTGGCGTGGAATTGGTTTAAGGAACGATCTTATAAAGCCCCTTCATCTAAGATTGTCAAAGAAACAACAACGGGCGTCAAGCGCCGGGCTTGACAGGGCGAGACTCCGCATCAAAAACTCCGTCACTTCATTTGGCGGTCACGGTCCGCAAGCGTCAGCAGGAGCAGCATCCCGGCCTCACGCTCACCGGGATTTACAACGTGTTAGAAAAACTCCGCAGCGGCGAGCCGCTCACCGCCAAGGAAAAGCAAATCCACGACCAAGGCCTCGTCACCGTGCTGCGCCAGATCCACGACGAGCTGGATGATGCCGTGTTAGAAGCGTATGGTTGGGGGGATCGATCAAGGAGTGTGGGTGTCTCGCCCACAAGTGAAGAGAATCCATGTGGGCGAGACGCCCACACTCCTTGTGAAGCACTCCTCACCCGCCTCGTCGCCCTCAACCACGAGCGCGCCGCCGAGGAAAAGCGCGGCCTCATCCGCTGGCTGCGCCCGGACTATCAGAATCCAACCGCCGCCGCATGGCCCGTTGCCGCAGCGGCGAGAGGCCGGGGCGGGTGAAAAGAGCGGGCGCGTAAGCTCCCATTTTTCCCTGGCTTGATAGCCGTGTCTTAAACGACGAAAAATGAGCGCTCAGATCGTCATCGCATGGAAGCCGCCATCGACGATCATTTCCATGCCGGTGATGAATGAGCCTGCCTTGGTGGAGGCGAGGAGCAGGGTTGCGCCGATGAGTTCTTCCGCATTGCCAAAGCGCGAGGCCGGGGTCTGGCGGAGGATGTCGAGGACGCGGGATTCATCAAGCACCTTGCGGTTTTGCTCGGCGGGGAAAAAGCCGGGGACCAGCGTGTTCACGCGGATGTCCTTGTCCGCCCACTCGCGGGCGAGGTTGCGGGTGAGATTGTGGACGGCGGCCTTGGAGGCGGAGTAGGTGAAGACGCGGGAAAGTGGATTGAGCCCGGAAATCGAGCCGAGATTGATGATCGAGGCCGTCCGGGATTCATCGACGAAATACTGGCCAAAAACTTGGCAGGCGCGGAAGATCGCGGAGAGGTTGGTGTCGATGATTTTCTGATACTCCTCCTCGGTGATTTCGAGAAATGGAGTGGGGGAGTTGGTGCCTGCGCCGTTGATGAGGATATCGACCTGGCCGGAGCGGTCGAGGACGACTTCTAGCAGATGGTGCAGCGATTCGCGCGACGTGACATCGACCGGGACGAAGTAACCCTTGCCGCCGTAGGACTCGATCTCGTGCAGGCGTTTTTCCGCCTTTTCCGGGATGCGGCCGCCGAGCACCACTTCCGCCCCAGCGCGGGCGAGGCCGACGGCCATGGTGCCGCAGAGTTCGCCGGTGCCGCCGATGATGACAGCGGTTTTGCCGGAGAGATCGAAGAGGTCTTTGAGAAATGAGGCAGTGGTCATGCATGGAGTTTCGTAGGATTCGCGGCGGGTGCCAAGTACGGATTCGCGAGGGTTGAAGTTCGCTTTACCTCGATATCCCGCTTCAAACAAAATGCGGAGCCATCTGCCGCCAGTAGTGGCCGCAGTGTGCGCGTTCGCTCCAGTAATGCAGGCGGTGTGGGATGTTCTTGTCGTGCAAGATGCGGCTCAGGCACTCGTTGTTTGCACGAAACGGATCCTCCTCGCCGATCACCAAAACGATGTCCATCCGTCGCAGATTCTCCAGAGTTTCCGCGCATTCCAGATTGCCTAGAAAATGCGTTGGCATGTTGAAATATACCGTCTCGTCATAGTGCGAATCCAACAGATCGCCGAAGCTATCCACCGGTTTCGTCAGATCATAGCGCCCGGAAAATGCTACCAGCTTGGCGAAGCGATCCGGGTGGCGGAAGGCGATGTTCGCCGCGTGATAGGCTCCCATGCTGCACCCGTGCGAGATCACACAGGGATGCGGATTTTTCCCCTGCATGAAGGGAAATACCTCTTCGAGAATATACGACTCGAATTCCCCATGCCGCTGCATCCGGCCATGCGGGTGCGCCCACCAGCAATAGAAACTCTCGCTGTTAATTCCATCGAGACAATAGAGTTGAAGGTGGCCGGCCTCTACCTTCTCCCTCAGCACCTCGGTCATTCGCATGTCCTCGTACTCGAAGAACCGTCCATCGCGGGTGGGAAAAACCAGCACCTTCGCGCCCGCGTGACCGAACACTAACAACTCCATGTCCCGCTTCAGCCGGGGACTCCACCATTTGTGATACTCGCGGTTCATCAGATATGCAGGCAGCACTGATGAAGCGGAATTCATGCTAAAGTGGTGCAAAAAATTGGTGAACTTCTTGTAACATCGCCTGCTCCTCCGCCGCCTGTTCCGCATAGGCGAAATGCCCGGCCCGCAGCGCATACAGCGACTTTTCCCCCGACACCGCATGGTAAACCGCAAACTGCCCCGGCGGCGCGACTACCGGATCGAACAAGGCACAGCCGAAATGCGTCGGCACCGTGATCCACCGCGCGGCCACCGCCGCATCATAGTAGGCCAGCGTCCACTCTACCGCCTCCGGTTTCCGTCGATGCAGCGCCTGCACCGCCGCGCCGCTGCCAGTCGTCGGCAAGGTCAGCCGCAGCAGTTGATTGCCAAAACTTGGCACACTGAAATGCGCCCGGGCGATCCGCCGGTCCCACGCCAGCGCCATCGCCCCGATCCCGCCGCCGAAGCTCGCGCCAATCAAACCGACGCGTCCCACCGCCTGCGGAAACAGTGCCAACGCGGTGCTCACCGCCAGCCACACATCCTCCACGCAGCCGCCTAACACATAACCATCGCGGTCCTGAATGTCATGCAGCACATGCCGCAGCGGGTTCGCGGAAATAGGCGGCAACGGACTGCGACCGAGTCCCCGCGCACACGGAAACAACAAGGCCGTATTTTCCATGCGCCAATGAAAATCCGGCCCATCGCGCCCGCCGTAGCCATGCAGAATCACTAACACCCGTTCCACTTTTCCCGATTCCGGACTTAGACACCAGCCACCGATTTTCACCCCGCCGGTCGATTGATAAGTTAGATCATGCACCTGCCAGCCGGACTCCACCGGGCCATTCGCATGGAGCGCGGGCTTTGGAGTCACCTCCAACGCCTGCGCGTATCGCTTCATCCAGAATGACGCGAAGTCCGCAGGCGCTTCCGGCGCACCCACCCGTAGCAGTTCCTCCAGCGTGTAGCCGTAGGCCGGATCAAACGGATAGGGATGAGTAAGAGGTGGCATCGGGTTGTTACCGGCACGCGGCGGCAGATAGACAAGCATGGCGACTCACCGCATCGGCAGAGTGATTTGCAACACCGTGGAATTCGCCAGGGCGGTTAGCGGCGCGGCCTCCCGGGGGAGCAGAATGAAGCGGCCTTTTTCAAAATTCCGCTCGTCCTTGCTTTCTAACAATCCCTCCACCACCGACAAAATCGAAAATTGTCCGGCGTGCGGATTGCTGATAGATTCGCCAGTTGCTAAAATTTTCAGGTCCGTTTTGAAATACTCACAGCTAGCCAAATTATCGCCCAGCGGTGTGGCCATCGTCGGTTCATAGTCTTGGAAGTCGATGCTCGCCAAGGATTCGCCGACGTGGAGTTCGCGCGGCTTACCATCCAGTCCGAGTCGGTTCCAGTCGAACACGCGGTAGGTGGTATCCGAGTTTTGTTGGATTTCATGGATCAAAAATCCCGCGCCGATGGCATGGAGGCGGCCCGAGGGAATGAAGATCGACGTGCCGGGCAGAGGGACGATGGCGTGAACGCAATCCGCCACCGTGCCCGCAGTGATGGCGTGCTCGAACTCGTCGCGCGTGACATCTTTTTTCAGGCCGACGTAAAGCTTGGCGTCGGCATCGCAGTCCGCGATATACCACATTTCAGTCTTCGGTTCACCGCCCAGAACATCAGCGAGATGGGCCGGTGGATGGACTTGGATCGAGAGGTCGTCACGGGCGTCGAGGATTTTGATGAGGATCGGAAATCGAGGGTGAGCGTGAAATTCGCAACCGAAAATTTCCTCGCGGTGCTCCATCCACAGCTCGTGCAACGTGCAGCCGGCATAGCGGCCTTCACTCACCACCGACTGTTCATGTTCCCGGTCCACAATTTCCCACGACTCGCCGTAGGGGCGGTCCGGGTCGGGCAGGGTCCGGCCGTAAACGTGCTCGAGTTCGCGTCCACCCCAGACGCGTTCCATGTAGATCGGGTGGAAGGTGATTGGTTCCATGCGGGCGTCAGATACGCGTCCAGAGGTCATTCGGCAATTGCAGAAAAAGCCAACTGTTGACCCGGCTGGCAGTTGCGGCTAAGTTTGCCACGATTTGACAGACTCGGAAGCAGCCCCCGCACCCGCCACCGCGCATCCCCCTCGGCGCAGGAAATACCGACGATGGATGTTGCTCGCCCTGTTGCTGATGGGGGGAGTCTGGCTGAATGGTCCCGGCCTGCGGTGGATCGCGCCTCAAATTGCCGCACATTACCTGGAGAAATCAGGCCTCCGTGGCAGCTTCAAATTGTCAGGCAGCCTGACCGGCGGCTTGTCAGTTTCCGCGCTCCATCTCAGTGGCGACAGGGGTCTCGCGGGCCTCACCGTGGACAAGCTGGTACCGGCTTACCAACTCGGCAGATTGCTCAAAGGGAAAATCGATGGCCTCACCATCGACGGCCTGCATGTGGATCTGCGACTCGGTCTGAAAAACGAAATTGCTCCCGCGAGTCCACCGTTAGATTTGGGGGAATTGGTTGAAACCATCCGCTCGGTTAGGTCGCAGGTGGTTCCGTTAGCCCTCGATTTGAAAAACCTCAGCCTAAGCGCCACGCGCGACGGAAAGCCCGCCCTAAATCTTGCTTCCACCAGTCTTTCACACCCATCCGGCAGCGGGGAAATCGCCGTGGAAATCGGAGCCTTCACCGATCCCACTGGGAAACAATGGCCTGCCCAGAGGACCACGCTTCTCTGGCAGCCTGACGATCTCACCATCAAGCGACTCGATCCCTATCCGGGCATCGGCCTGCGCGACTTTGTTATGCATCTCCCAGCCAGCGGCGGGCCCTCGCTGGAGACGCAGGTTCTCGTGGACGACGCGGTTTTCGCCATCACCAGCAATTCTGGATTCGCCAGCGCCAAGGTCGCTCTCCGCTCGGGGAAAATCCCGGTTGCGGAGGTTGCAAAACGTTTTGGCGTGGTTATCCCTGCAACCGCAACTGTGAACGCACTGGCGATCACGTTAGAAAATATCATGCCTGATCCCACGGCAGCCGTCGGCACCGTTAGAATAGCGCTGACAGAACTCGCGTGGCAGGATTGGAAAGCGCCCGCACTGGATGTGGATGCCGCTCTGACAGGCGACGGTGCGACCATCGCCGCCCACGGCACCCTGCTGGGATCCGCCTTTTCACTGGATGCCGCCGCGCCTATCACCCGCGCCGGAAATCATTTCAAGCTCGGCACCGCTGAGGGAAAATTCAACTTCGCGGACTTGCCGAAACTGCTGCACGAACTTGCCGCCCGCTTCCCTGAGATTGATCCCGCAGCGCCTGTTCCGCCTGTTGCGGTGGATGGAAATTTCAGCATCCCTTTCCGCGAGAATCAGCCTCTATCAGCCACTGCCAGCGTGGTGCTGAATCCGCACGACATGAAGCTCGCTACGCCCATCAAGCTCAACGCCCGTTGGGCGCCCGACGAACCGGTTTCCGCCGATCTCACACTCGATGGTTTGACCGCCGCCGCCACCTATCAGCCGCAACCCGCAACCTATCAGGCGAAGCTGGCGTTGAGCGAATTCACCAGCCGCCGCCTCGATTCATGGCTGGCGATTGTGAGGGTGAAGCCCAGCGGGATTGCCGATCTATCCGGGAAATGGTCTGGCGGCGGCGAGCTGAAAACCGGCAGGCATCATGGCACGTTTGAACTCACCAAAGCCACTTGGTCGCGTGAGGCGATGGTTCCCGTCAGTGCCACCGGTGGCATCCATTACGACTGGCCGGGCAGCTTCGAAACCCAAGATCTGCGCGTGCGCATGAACGACCAATCCGTCGCCCTCGAAGCAGCTCTCGCTAACGGAATGTTAGAGCTGCGGCGTTTCCTCTGGACCGATGGCGCGGTGGAACTCGCCACCGGCACCGCCAGCCTGCCTGTCCCGGCGGACTTTGCAAAGTGGCGCGACACGCTCGCCAAGGACACCCGCTCGCTGGCGCTTGCCATCGACTCCCGCGTGCTCTCGTTAGGCCTGCTCAAACAGTGGGTTCCGGCGCTTGAAAAACTCGATCCGCGCTCGACTGGCCAACTCGCCATTCAAATTTCCGGCACCTATGCCGAGCCAACCGTGCAGGCGAAATTGGAGGCCCGCGATCTCCGCTCACCCACTCAGCCGAAGCTGCCGCCCGCCGATTTAAAAATCGAACTTAGCGGTCGCGATGGCCGCCTCACGCTGGATGGCAGCGCAACCGCACCCGATTTCCCGCCCGCAATCTTGAAAGCCACCATGCCTTTCCGCCCCGCTGTTTGGGCGGAAACACCTGCGGCCGTGCAGGCTGAGGCGATCACCGCCCGCGTCGATCTACCGCGGCTCGATCTCTCACGGTTCAGCTCACTGGTGCCGATGGCCGAGCAGGTTTCCGGAGTTCTAACTGGAAATGTCGTCGTCTCTGGAAAAATCGACAAGCCCGAGTTCAAGGGCGGCATAGAGCTGAATTCCGTCGGCCTCCGCTTCAAGAACGATCGCTATCCCGCCATCCAAGGCGTCTCCGCCGCAGTCGATCTAACGCTTGACCGCGTCATCCTGAAAAATCTGAAGAGCACCGTCGCGGGCGGCACGCTAACAGGCGATGGCTCACTCGCGATCACCGATGGCAAGTTGGGCGTCATCGACCTACGCCTTCGGGGCGATCACCTGCCGCTGGTCCGCAATGATTTCCTGATCCTCCGTGCGAATGCCGACCTCCGCCTGCTAGGCCCGTGCGAGCGGGCGGCGCTTTCCGGCACCGTCGCCAGTGTCGATAGCATTTTCTATCGGGACATCGAGCTCCTGCCCATCGGCACGCCTTTCACTGGTCCTGCCGCAGCGGCCTTGCCGAAAATCGACGCGCCGAAAAACCAGACCAGTGCGCTGCCCGAGCCATTCCGGAATTGGGCGCTTGATCTAACCGTCCGCACCGCCGAACCCTTCCTGATCCGGGGGAATCTCGCCACCGGGGAGGTTTCCGGCAACATCAAAATTGGCGGCACGCTTGGCAATCCGGCCCCGGATGGCGTCGTGCAGATCCGGGACTTTGCCGCCGCCCTGCCATTCAGCACGCTCTCCGTTAGAGCCGGCACTGTGTCGTTCACCCCTGCCACCGGCTTCGATCCGATTTTGGAAATCCATGGCACCGCCGAGCCGCGTCCCTACCAGATCGGCGTCTATGTTTATGGCCGCGCCTCGAACCCGCAACTCGTGCTCACCTCCAATCCACCGCTGCCGGAAAATGAAATCATGACCCTGCTCGCCACCGGCACCACCACCTCCGGGCTGGAAGATCCGCAAGCCGCCTCCTCCCGCGCCCTGCAATTGCTCGCCGAGGAATTGCGGCGCGGTCGCTTCCGTTTCGGTAAGCAACTCAGACCGCTGTTAGGTCTGCTCGACCGGGTCGATTTCAGCCTGGCCGAGGCCGATCCCTACTCCAGCGATTCCTACTCCACCGCCACGCTCAAAATCAGCGACCGCTGGTTCCTTTCCGCAGGTGTTAGCGCGACGGGCGATTCCCGAGCGCTGGCGATCTGGCGCATTTCCTTCCATTGATGGACACACTCCGCACGGCTCTGGTAATTTTTCTAACGGCGCTGGTCGCTGGTGCGGAAACCCGCGTCCGGATCACCGGCCTGAGCGGTAGGAGCGAGGCGCAGATTCTTGAGGAAATGGGCGGACGACTGGCGCAAGTCAGCACCTCCGCGGCCTCTCCTTCCCGCGCCGATGACGCCGCTTTTCTCGTCCGCCAGGTATTGCGCAAGGACGGCTACGGCGAGGTTCAGGTAGATTGGAAAATCATCAGCAGCACGGAAATCATGCTGAGCGTCCGTGCCGGCCAGCGACTCGCACTCGGTACCGTTACCATCACCGGAGTGCCGACCGATGAGGCGAAAAAACTCGCGAAGCTCTTTTCCCGTCCCGCCGCGAAAGATCAAAATTTCGGTTCCAGCTCACCGCCGTTCCGCGAGGAGGATGTGGAAACCGGCCTAGCCTATCTGCGGCAGGAACTCAATGCCGAGGGTTATTGGCTCGCACAAGCCACCCTCACGTCGCGCACCACGGATCCCGTCACTGGCATTGTCGCGCTCACCATTGAGGTCCATCCAGGAGTCCGTCACCCTATTGCCAGCGCCAAAATTACCAGCCAGGATGGCCGAGGCATGTCAGAAACCAAGCTCGCCACAGATCCATTTGCTGGTCGCTTCGCTACCACTGGCAATCTAAACGCCATGCGCCTGGCGGTGGAAGATGTCTTCCGCAGCGAGGGCTATCCCGATGCGGAAATTTCCATGACTCGCACGGTGGATGAGCGCTTTTTCATCCCGGAGTTCCACATCGACATCGGCAAGCGCGTCCGCCTCGACCACATCCACATTGAGGGTCTCGAACGCACCAAGCCCGCCCGCATCGCCGCTCGCATGAAATCCCTCGAAGGCGATTGGTATGACGAGGCTGCCATGAACAAACGTCTGCGCGGCCTGCTTGCCACCGGTGCGTTTTCCTCCGTCCGGGTCGAGACAGAGGATGTTGCGCCCGACCACATCGATGCCACACTCCACCTCGATGAAGCCCGCGCACGCGAGGTCACACTTGCCGCAGGCGGAGATTCCTATCAGGGTCCCATTTTACGCGCCGCCTACGCCGACCGTAATCTGCTAGGCCAGTTGCTCGGCTTCAGTACCGGCTTCGAGTTCAGCGGGCGCGGGGTGTTAGGCGAAACCAAACTCACTGATCCCTGGGTCTTCGGCTCGGATGTTTCCGCCACCGCCCGCGTCTATGCGCTGATCTATGGCCGCGAAGGATACACCTCGTTTGAAACCGGGCTGGAGGGCAAGGCTATCTGCAAATTCGGTGATCACTACTCGCTGGAACTGCTTGCAGGGTATGCCTTGGTGAACCTAACTGAAGATGGTCTGCCGTCATCCGAACTCGGGGAAACCGTTTACACCCAGCCCCACCTCCGCCTCACCCAGACGCTCGATTTCCGCGACAGCCCGATCCTGCCCACCAGCGGCTGGCATCTGGAAACGCCCTTTGAAATCGGGGCCGCAGTCGGCAATTTATCCACTACCTACGCCAAGGCCGGACTAACGGGCGGCTGGTATCATCAGCTCAATTCTCTCTATCAGCTCGGCCTCGGCGGGGAATGGGGCGTCCTCATTCCCTCCGGCGGCGGTCAGGATCTCCCCATCGACCTCCGCCTTTTCAACGGCGGTGCCCGCAGTGTCCGTAGTTTTCAAGAGCGCGATCTCGGCCCTTCCGTGAATGGCTACCCGACCGGTGGCGAGGCCATGTGGAATGCCAATGCCGAACTCATTCGCAAGCTCGGCGGCACGCTGAAGGCAGTCGCCTTCGTCGATGCTGGCTCGATCGCTCGCCATTACGATCAACTCGGTTCCAGTGATATTGAGATCGCCCCCGGCCTTGGTCTCAGGCTCGATCTCCCCATCGGTCCGGTTAGATTGGAATACGGTTACAACCTTACCCGCGGCCCCGGCGAACCCATCGGCACCCTCCACTTCGCCATCGGCGCGGCGTTTTAGCCTTGTGTAAAATTCAATGTGACGCCACAACCTGGCTGACAGAGGCGACAATAAGGTCGCCACTCCTTAACTGGCCATTTTTTGCCTCCGACAGTCTGAAGCAGCTCCGAGCTATCAGCGCCCGGCAGCTTGAATCAGTCTAGCCAGCTTGCGGTTAAATCCTCTGGCTGCGGCGAGTTCACCAAGCCCGAGGTGCATTCGGTAGCGCCAGTAATAGGGCATGATCGCTGGGACGTTAATTCGCTCGGCGTCCGGGTTCGGATGGCGGAGTGTTTCATCAATAGCTAGCAGGTCTTGTAGCGGAAAAATCGCCCACATTGCGGGGGCTTGCAGGTGTTGCCTAATGATGCAAGCAGCGACCTCGCCCGATAGTTCCGCATCGGGATTTTCCAGGCCAAACATCTGCCGAGCAAACCGAATGGTCGCTTGGGCATCCTCTTGCCACCAAGCCCGTAAGGTCGGCATATCGTGGGTGGAGGGACTCACCACACTCATGTAAGGCGCGTCCAAAGGATTGTAAAACTCCCGGTCCGAGGTCTTTGGCATCCGCTGGATTTCTAACGAAAGAATACCCAGCTCCTTGAGCACGCCCGGCACGCAGGCTGGCACCATGCCAAGATCCTCGCCACACAGCAGCATCGGGCTGGCCTGCCGCATTGCTGGCAGTTTCCCATAACCGCTCGCCTGCCAGAAACTCTCCTGCCGCTGATAGAAATAGTCGTTGTATAGCTCCTCGATTCGCCACCGGCTGTCGTGAGAAAGATCGCGGTAGGAATAGGTCGCCTGCATCGACATACGCGGATGGAACAACGTGCCATTCGATTTCGGCACCTCAAGGAACAACACATCGCTCGCACAATCAAGCAAACCCTGACGGATGAATTCAGCGTGTGGATTTTCTGACAAATAATCTTCGATCCGCCGCTGGGTGAGGACTTGCTCGCGGAGTTGGAAATAGCCGTTTTCACAATCGTGGAGAAAATGGTTTTTCACATATTCCGCCGCATCACCGAAGCGTTCCATTAGCGCATTCCAGCGGATGTATGGACGGCAATACCGATTGTAATCAAAGTCGATGCCGCGCCTGCGGATTTCATCAATATGGATCGGCATGGCCGGATCGAAGTAGCCCATGATGCCCTCGATATGGGCGTAAGGCACCTGCCAGATTCGGAAAAACCCGAGGATATGGTCGATCCGGTAGGCATCAAAATAGCGGCTCAGTTGAGCAAATCGCGACCGCCACCAAGCGTAGTCATCGTGTTGCATGACGTCCCAACAATACGTCGGAAACCCCCAATTCTGGCCCTTCACCGCGAAGGCGTCCGGCGGCGCACCGGCCTGCGCGTCCATCTTGAATAAGTGCGGCAACGACCAAGCATCCACCGATTGGCGGTCGATACCAATCGGCAGGTCGCCCTTGAGCGCGAGGCCACGATCATGCAAATGGTGGACCGCATCCGCGAGTTGGCGATCGAGTTCGCATTGCAGCCAAATGTGATAGGCAAGCTCAGGCCACTCGGTATGGCCAGGTGATGTTAGATCCAATGCTTTTTCCCGATCATAGGTGGCCCACTCTTCCCATTGAGAAAAATCCGCCGTGCCATAGTGATCGCGTTTCACACAAAATACCGCATAGGGAATCACCCAATCGGCATTGTTTTTTAGAAATTCCCGGAATGCGGCATGGCTAGTTATTTCACGACGATGTTGGTCATAGATCCGCCGGGTGAGTTTCATTTTCACCTGCATCACTGCCTCATAGTCCACTTGTTCCAGCGCGTTAAGGGTGGCCCGTGCGGTGTCTCTATCTGCAATGAAACCCGGCGGCATGGTATAACTCAAATCATCGATCCGCAGATAGAGCGGATGCAATGCAAACACGCTAATCGCGGAATACGGATACGAGTCTGTCCAATCATGAGAGGAGGTGGTGTCATTGATCGGCAAGATTTGGATCAGTTTCAAGCCGATGCCGCTGGCCCATTCCGCCAGCGGTTTGAGATCGGCGAACTCCCCCACCCCGAGGCTTTGCTCCCCACGCAGTGAGAACACCGGCAAGGCCACCCCGGCCCCACGGAATAGCCCGCTGGTGTCCCGGCGGAAACATTCATCACTAATCTTCGTCCGCTGACGTGCAGCCATCTGGCGGACGGGTAGCCTGCGGTTCTCGCCAAGTTCCAGACTCACGACGCAGTTCAACTTGAGATCAAACAAACCATATTTATAGTCGATGTTCCAATCCGCCGGGAGATAGAGATTTACCTGCCAAACATTCGGTGCCGTTTCGTGCAACGGCACGGCGGAATGCCAGCCCCAATCGCCAAGCTCGCTCACACTTCCTAGCAAGCACGGCACTTGGCCGGCAGGGACGGCAGCCATGCGGAGTTGGAAGGAGTGGTTCGCGTTCTCGGGTTCCGCCAAACTAACAAATTTTCCGCGCACCGGCAGCACCGCACGAAAAGCATTGGTTTCAAACGCATAGTCCGCAGTCCCCGCCGAGCACCAGCCATCTAGCAGCAACAGTGCCTCATGCGCCGTGAGATCGACCTCCGCGATTCGTGGTCCGTGCCACTCGTCCAGTTCAACGCCATTGGTCTGACGGAGTTGATAGTTGTATTCGATGCGGAAACACCCCGCGCCCCGGACAAACACACTGGCTTCCCACTGTTCGTTATTGAGCCAATGCAACGGTACGACCTGATCGAATCGAACGCCGTTCGCATCCAGCACGGTCGAGTATTTCAGCCACAGCGACTGGCCGGGGACGGTGTGATAATTCAGACGAAAAACGATTTTCATGGGTTGCTCGGTGGAAATCATGCCCCGGCCCCGTCCGCTTGGCGATGCGAAAAAGTCCTCAGAATCCGACTACATCCCTTGACCCGATGCCCATCCGCGACGAAACCGACATATGCTCCATTTACTAACCCTTACGATCGTGATCTGCGGGATTGTCGGCGGTCTGGCACTCGCCCGCCTGATCACGAACTGGTTCGCTGACCGGTGATTTAGCCCAGCGAGGCTTTTTGCAGCAATCGTAGTTTTTCAAGCGCGGCTCCACTCGTGATCATCTCACGCGAAATTTCGATGCCATCGCCCATGTCATCTGCTAGACCGGCGCAGGCGAGGGCGGCTCCGGCGTTCATCAGGACCATGTCGCGCTTCGGGCCGGTTTCACGACCGGCTAGAATCGCTTCGAGGATTACCGCATTCGCCCTGGCATCGCCGCCTTGGAGTTCCGCCACCTCCACGGGTTTCATCCCGAAATCGCGCGGATGGACCTCCTCGTCCGCCAAGTCCTGATAGAGACCGGATTTAATAATCCGCGTGGACCCCATAAGGCTGACTTCATCGACGGCGCGGCCATCACCCGTGGTGCCGTGAACGACCCAAGCGCTGTCGCGGCCGAGGCGTTGCAGAATTTCTGCGAAGGCCGGGCAGAGGTCGCGATTGAAAACTCCGATGAGCTGGCACTGCGGGCGGGCCGGATTGAGCAGCGGGCCGATCAGGTTGAAAATGGTCTTCACACCTTGAGCCGCCAGCGATTTTCTAACCGCAACGACCGCCTTGAAGGCCGGGTGATAGAGCGGTGCAAACATGAAGCCGATGCCCGCTTTTTCGACACAGTTGCGGAACTCATCTGCAGGCAGATCAATGCGGATGCCGAGCGCCTCCAGCACGTCCGCGCCACCACTTTTCGAAGTGATGCCGCGGTTGCCATGCTTCACGACCACGGCCCCGGCAGCGGCGGCGATGAACATGGCGGTGGTGGAAATGTTGAACAAATCTAGCTGATCGCCGCCCGTGCCGCAGACATCGAGGGTGGGGCCGTCGAGATCCAGCAGGCCGAGATGCGGATTGATCGCGTGTTCGAGAAATGCCTCCACGAAGCCTGCGATCTCGCCCGGAGTTTCACCCTTGAGAGCCAAGGCCGCCAACAGCCTGGCCTTTTTTTCATCCGCCATGGCCGGATCTAACAACAACGCCGCCGCCACCTCCACTTCGCGCGGCGACAGCTCTTGCTTGGCTTCCAAATGGTGAATCAAGGCGTCCATGACCGGAAGCTAAGCACCACGGAGACGGACTGCCAGAACGAACGCATCGACCCGTGACCGCGAGGGCCAAGCAAGTCGAACCTAAGTCAGGCTATGCGGTGCTCGTGATCGCCTTATTTAGCGAGCTCGAAATCTGCAGCTTTCAGGTTTTTCTTGTAGCCGTTGAACTCGTATTTGTTAGGCTGATAGTCGCCCACCAAGGTGACATTGGACTTCGCAGGGATTTCGATACCCAGTCCCCAAAGCACGCCATTCACGACCATGCGGCGGAGGCCTTCGTTCGTTAGATCCGTGGCCGCGCCCATGGTGGTGCAAAGGACTCTGTTGGTGTTGCCGGCGGCGTTCTTGACCTCGCGGTGCCAAGCGATGGGCATCATCGGGGTGTTGATGTCCTGCTTCTGCTTGTCGGCACGGGTTTTTTCATAGGCTGCCGCAGGGTCCTTGGCATCCATGCCCTTGAGGACTTGCCCCCTGAACAAGATCGCCGCGTCGGCTGGCGGATAGGCTTCATAAACATCGGTATCGACAAAAACATCCTCCACCCCGCGCAGGATCGGATCTTGGCTTGCGGTGGCCTCCATCACGGCGCGGGTGGCCTCCGACTTGTGCTTGCCCCAGTGATTGACCCAGCCCTCGCCAAGGACGGTCTTGCCATATTTGTTATATTGTTTGAAGCCGCTGGAGTCGGGCAACTGGAAGGAATGAGTGCTGGTCCTGAGACCCACAATGGGAACCCCACGCTGGATCGCCGCATCGAAGTGTTTCATCGCCTCGTCCGGCCATTTGCGGAAACGCAGTGAGGTGACGATGGCGTCGGCGGAGTCCAAAGCCTCGGGCTTGCCAAGACTTTCGCCCTTGTTCGGATTGATCGTGCCATCGGGGTCCACCGAAAACAACACCGTGCACTCGAAGCCAAAGCGGGTGCTGAGAATTTTCGCCAGCATGGGCAGGGCTTCCTCCGAGCGGTATTCCTCGTCGCCAGCTAACAGCACAAGGTGTTTCCCCATGCCCGGACCTGTTCCGCCCGGATAGGAAACCCAGCCGATTCCAGATTCCGAAAAGGCGGGTAAGACAGTGGCGACAAGCGTGAGGCCTAAGGCGGCGATGGATTTTTTCATGGGGTGAATTTCTACTCGATTTGCAGCGGGCATCTTTCGCACCGCTGGTGACATTGATTCAAACGACGTTTTCCCGTTAATCAAGATCAGAAAGCGACCGGCTGCGGCAGTTATCTAACAATTATGGCACGGGGCGGTGGGGCGGAAAAATCGTCATCCGGTTTTTTGGGCACAGCCTGCGCCGCCACGGAATTGGGCGCGGCTTGAGTTGAGGCGGATTTCACCGACCCCAGCGGCTTAACGCCGGGATTGATGGCGTTCACGACATTCGTGGCTCCGCCCAAGCGAGCTTCAAAATAATCGTAACCCCGGATCGCCAAGTAAACCAGTCCACACGAAAGGATCAACACTCCGACGCCGGCCAACCAACCGTTAGCGACCCCCTGTTCAGAAATGCTGCTCTCGCTTTTCGCTCCGGCATCCACCACGATTGGCCGGGCGATTTCCCCCACGACGAAGGGAGCCGGCTGCAGCGCGTCCAGCCAAGCAGTGGCATCCACATTGAGAAAATCACTGTATTGGGAGAGGAAACTCTTGGCATAAGTCGGCCCTGCAAACACCGAGAAATCCCCCGCTTCCAAGGCCTCGATCACCGAACGCGGGATGCGAACTCGGAAGATGACATCCTCCAAGGTCAGTCCCGCCATGTTGCGTGCCGCTAGCAAGCGCTCGCCAATTTCGTCCTGCAATTCTTTCACGTTACTTCTTGGGACCGTAGCAAATCAGCCCGCCAGTGCAAGCCCTTGGTCATTCCGATTTGACGAAGCGGGCGGCACCCGTCATCGTCCCGCGCGATGTCCGACAAGAAGCATGTGCTATTCGTTTGCACTGGCAATACCTGCCGCAGTCCGATGGCCGAGGGGCTGTTCCGCAAGGCGGTGGCTGGGCGCGAGGATTACACGGTGAGTTCCGCCGGGCTGGCCGCTTCTAAAGGGACTCCGGCAAATCCGGAAACCGCCGCGCTGTTGAAAAAGCGTGACCTGGCGCTGGACGGGTTTGCCAGCCGATCAGTCTCGAACACCCGTCTCTCGGAGGCCACTCATGTTTTCGCTATGACCTCCGGCCACTTGCAGTCGCTCGAAGCCCGTTTTCCCGACCATGCGGATAAATTTTACCTCGTCTGTGAATTTGTGGAAATCCCTGGTGAGGGCATCGGTGCTGACATTCCCGACCCCATCGGCATGGGCCGTCGGGCCTATGAAGAAGTCGCGGAAATGTTCGACCTCGCGATCCCCGCGATTATCACCTACATCGATCAGACATGGAAATCATCCTTATGACAAGGAGGCCAAGAAACTCTATTGGGATAAACACAGATAATGAGTGAGGCGAAGTATGGTTACATTTTGGTCCATGACTATGGATTCTTTTGGTTTGAAAATCACTTGCTGGGGGTCGCGTCCTGGGCATCTAAGCCAGAGAGGACGGTGCCATAAACCCCCATGCCCTTGGTCTTGAGCTCGGTTCTGTATTGTTCAAGCTGCTTGTCGTTGAGCACGGGGCGGAGTAGTTCCACTTTCGCGTCGATACGCTTGTCGATGACCTCGCGCAGTTTCCCCAAAATTTGTTTTTGGTCACCGGCGTTTTCCTGCAACTTGGCAGGGTCGCCCATGGACTCGGTCATCGCTTGTTGGAGGCCGAGGTCGTAGGGGTCCATTTCGATACCCATGCCTTCGGTGAACATCGCGGCAATGTCTGGATTCTCGTTTTTCGCAAGCAAGCTGGCCTCCGCTGATTTCGTTAGAACCTGATAGACCTCATCGCGCTGGCCGTCCTCAAACTGGATGACGCCCTGCAATTTTGAGAGACTCTTGAGCGCGGCGGCATCGACCTGATCGTGATGCTCACGCTCTTTATAGTCTGTGAAGGCGGTTTGCTGCTCGGCTGATAGAGAGGAGGCGAGTTGGTCTTCGAGCGCCTTGGGCGTCAGGAGTTTTGACAACTCGGGAAGCTCGGTCATGGCCTTGGGATCGGTGAAATCCAGACCTTCGAGTTTTTTCATCCCGTCATCAAGCCAGTTGGTGAGCTTGGCTTTCTGATCTGCGGTAAGGCTCAGGCTTTCTGTGAGACGGTCGATCTGTTGTTCAAATTTCGCCCGCTGGTGTTTGACCATGGCCTTTGACATTTCCGCCTGCATCTTTTTTGCCTGATCCATCTCTGCCTCAGTGGGCATCATGTTCGACGGCTTCTTGACGACGGAATCACGCAGGGCGTGCTTGCCCGGAGGAGGATCCTCGCTACTTGCTACGGCGACGACAGGCTTTGAGGGCGGCGGGGTTAAGCCGCTGGCCACCGGAGAGACGCTCGGTGTTGGCATGGGCTTGGCATTCCAGCCGATGGCGATGCCAATACACAACATGAGTAGCCCTACGGGGATTGGATGTTTCATTTGCCGAAATCAATCAGAGTTCGAAATGGAATCGAAGCAAAAAAGCCCCGGCGCGCTGATGCGGGCCGGGGCCGAGGGTGGGTTGTTAGGATTTACGCGGTTGCGGCGTCCTCGTCATCCTCGAAGGTTTCCTTCGGAATGACGATGGGCTCTGGCTCCTCGACGGTGAACTCGAACTCCGCCTCACGGTGGTGATGGAAGCCAGTGCCGGCGGGGATCAGGTGACCCATGATGACGTTTTCCTTGAAGCCGCTGAGGTAATCGACGCGGCCGAGGGTCGCGGCTTCGGTTAGGACACGGGTGGTGTCTTGGAAGGAAGCGGCGGAGATGAACGAGTCGGTTTCCAACGAGGCTTTGGTGATTCCTAACAGGACTGGTTCGCCTTCGGCAGGCTTACCGCCGTTGGCGACGATTTCCGCGTTGATGCGCTTGAAGTTCGAGCGGTCAACTTGGTCACCCCAGAGGAATTGGTCGGCATCGCCCGGATCGGTGATTTTCACCTTGCGGAGCATTTGACGAACGATGACCTCGATGTGCTTGTCATTGATTTCCACACCTTGGACGCGATAGACGGATTGAACTTCATTGACCAAGTGCTCTTGCAACTCCTGAGCGCCGCAAGCTTCGAGCAAATCTTCCGGCGACACGGGGCCTTCGGTGATCTGATCGCCGCGTTTCACGATATCGCCATCGGTGACGACCACGTGTTTGCCCATCGGGACCAAGTGATCGACTTGCTCGCCGGACTCGGCGTCGGTGACGATGACCTTTTTCTTGCCGCGAACATTGCCGCCGAAGGAAACCGCACCATCGATCTTAGCGATGACGCAGGAGTCCTTGGGCTTGCGGGCTTCGAAAAGCTCGGCCACCCGTGGCAGACCACCGGTGATGTCCTTGGTGCGCGCCACTTTCCGCGGAGTCTTGGCGATTTGCGTGCCGGCGGTGATGATCTGGCCTTCCTTGACGGAAAGGTGGGCACCGACCGGGATGGAGTAGCTCGCTTTGATTTCCTTGGTCTTCTCGTCGATGATGACGACTTGCGGGTGAAGGTCCTCCTTGTGTTCGGTGACGACCATGCCTTTTTTGCCGGTTTCTTTATCGACCTCGTTAGTGACGGTGATGCCGGAAATCATGTCGCGGAGTTCGACCTTACCGTTTTTCTCGGTGAGGATCGGCACGTTGTAAGGATCCCAAGTGACGACCGTGTCGCCCTTTTTCACGTCCTCGCCATCCTTTACAGAAATGACCGAGCCGATGACGATGTTGTGGCTTTCCAGTTCGAGGCCTTCCTTGTCGCGGATGGAAATCGTGCTGTTCTTGTTGAGCACGACCCAGTGGCCATCGACGTCCTGCACCGTGCGCATTTCCTTATAAACGAGGCGACCGCTGTTCTTGGCCTTGATGATCGGCTGTTTGAACGTGGCGGCGGCAACACCACCAACGTGGAAGGTCCGCATGGTGAGCTGGGTGCCGGGTTCGCCGATGGATTGAGCGGCGATGATGCCGACGGCTTCACCGATTTTCACGGGGAGGCCGGTGGCAAGGTTGAGGCCGTAGCAATTCGCACAGCAGCCGCGCTCGGCTTCGCAGGTGAGGACCGAACGGATCTTCAGCTTGAGCACACCGATCGACTCGATGCCTTTGGCTTGAACCTCGTTGATGACATCGTCCACTTCGACTAGGATTTTCCCGCTAACAGGATCCTTGATTTGCTCACAGGAAACGCGCCCGTAGATCCGGGTGGCCAGCGAAGCGGATTCCTCGTCACCATCGAAAATGGCGGCGACGGTGATGCCGTTGGCGGTGCCGCAGTCTTGTTTGAAGACGATGACATCCTGCGCCACGTCCACCAGCTTGCGGGTCATGTAACCGGAGTCCGCAGTTTTCAGAGCGGTATCGGATAGACCTTTGCGGGCACCGTGGGTGGAGATGAAATACTCGAGCACCGAGAGACCTTCGCGGAAATTCGAGATGATCGGGCGTTCGATGATTTCGCCGGAAGGCTTGGCCATCAGACCGCGCATCCCGCCGAGCTGTTTGATCTGGGACTTGTTACCCCGCGCACCGGAATCGACCATCATGAAGAGTGGTGAGGCCTTTTTCTTGCCTTCATTATGCTCGATCTTGCGATAGAGCGCGTTGGCGATGGTGTCGGTGGCGTGGGTCCAGACGTCCACGACTTTCTGATAGCGCTCGCCGTCGGTGATGACGCCATTGCGGTATTGTTTGGTCACCTTGTCCACCTGTTCATAGGCGTCCTTGATGACTGCGGGCTTCTCCTCTGGGATGACCATGTCAACGATCCCGATGGAAGTGCCCGAGCGGGTCGCTTCGCGGAAACCGAGAGTTTTCAGTTCATCGAGAACCTCGACGGTCTTCGGTTTGCCAGCGACTTGATAGCAGCGCCAAATGATGTCGCCGATCTGTTTCTTGCCTACGTTGTGGTTGATGAAACCGACGCCTTCCGGCCAGATTTCATTGAAGCGAACGCGGCCCGGAGTGGTTTCGATAATCTTTCCTTGGCGGAGCGCTTGCTGGATCGGGGTAAGTTCCTTGCGATCCTTGGCGGTGAGTTCCTCACCCTTATAGCCGAAGACGCTGTCTTTGCCGTGGTCGGGGTTACGAAACCGGATCCACTGGTGATACTCGATTTTCTCTGCGGCGAGGGCGAATTCGACTTCCGAAGCGCTGCCAAAAAGTGGCATGTGCTCCTCTTTTTCCCGATCCTTCTGGGTGCGGATGCCGGCCCATGTTAGATAGTAGGTTCCAAGAATGATGTCCTGCGTTGGCACCGTTACTGGACGACCGGATGCGGGCGAGAAGATATTGTTAGGCGCCAGCATGAGTTGGCGGCACTCCATCTGGGCCTCGATCGAAAGCGGAACGTGGACGGCCATTTGGTCACCATCGAAGTCCGCATTGTAAGCGGTACAAACGAGCGGGTGAACGCGGATGGCCTCACCCTCGATGAGCTTCGGCTCGAAGGCCTGGATCGAGAGACGGTGGAGCGTCGGCGCACGGTTGAGAAGGATCGGATGCCCCTTGGTGACTTCCGCGAGGATGTCCCAGACTTCGGTGGTTTTGCGGTCGATCATCTTCTTGGCCGAGCGCACGGTGTGGCAATAGCCAAGCTCCTTGAGGCGGCGAATGATGAAGGGCTCGAACAATGTTAGAGCCATTTTTTTCGGAAGACCGCACTGACCGAGCTTGAGGTCTGGTCCGACGACGATGACGGAACGACCGGAGTAATCGACGCGCTTGCCGAGCAGGTTCTGACGGAAACGACCACCCTTGCCCTTGAGCATATCGCTGAGGGATTTGAGCGGACGATTTCCAGCACCCGTCACGGCGCGGCCATGACGACCGTTGTCGAAGAGCGCATCGACAGCCTCTTGCAGCATCCGCTTTTCGTTGCGGATGATGACTTCCGGCGTTTTGAGGAGCAGGAGGTTTTTGAGACGGTTGTTGCGGTTGATAACGCGGCGATAGAGGTCGTTCAGGTCGGAAGTGGCGAAACGCCCGCCTTCGAGCGGCACCAGCGGACGCAGGTCCGGCGGGATCACGGGCAGGACAGTCTGGACCATCCACTCGGGGCGTGACTTCGACTGAAGGAAGCCTTGAGTGATTTTGAGACGCTTCGAGAGCTTCTTCTTGTTTTGCTTGGAACGGGTGGTTCCGAGTTCTTCTTCGAGAGAAACGATCAGGGAAGGAAGGTCGCACTGGCGGAGCAACTCTTGAATGGCAGCGGCACCCATCATCGCCTTGAATGAGCCGTCGCCATAGGTGTCTTCCGCCTCGCGGAGTTCATTTTCGGTGAGGAGTTGGCCGACTTCGAGGGCAGTGTTGCCCTGTTCGGTGACCACGTAGTCTTCATAGTAAATGACGCGCTCGAGTTGGCGGGCGCTCATGTCCAGCATCAGACCGATGCGGGAGGGCATGCACTTGTAGAACCAAATGTGGGAAACCGGCACCGCCAGTTCGATGTGGCCCATGCGCTCACGACGGACGCGGCTCTGGGTGACTTCCACACCGCAGCGGTCGCAGATCACGCCCTTGTGCTTGATCCGCTTGTATTTGCCGCAGGCACACTCCCAGTCACGAGTGGGTCCGAAGATCCGCTCGCAGAAGAGACCGCCTTTTTCGGGTTTGAAGGTCCGGTAGTTGATGGTTTCCGGATTTTTCACCTCGCCCTTGGACCAAGAGCGGATGATTTCCGGAGAGGCAACGGTGATGGAGACTTGGTCAAATGCTTCAGGGCGTTCGTCCACGCCGAATAATTCGCGAAGGTTGTTATCGACACTCATGTTGTTAGTAACGTTTTAGGTCAGGTTAGGGGTTCGCGTATTTAAATTACAGGGTAAGATCATCGAGGGAGTAATCATCCAAGCCACCGGTCATGCCGGAGCCGTGGGTGGAGCCCTTGCGACCCGGACGGACGTCGAGTCCGAGGGATTGCATTTCCTTGATGAGAACGTTGAACGACTCGGGCGTTCCGGCTTCGAGGTTGTTGTCGCCTTTGACAATCGCCTCGTAAATCCGGGTGCGGCCTTGCACGTCGTCCGACTTGACGGTGAGGAGTTCCTGGAGGGTGTAAGCGGCACCATAAGCTTCGAGCGCCCACACTTCCATTTCCCCGAAACGCTGGCCACCGTATTGCGCCTTACCACCGAGCGGCTGCTGGGTGACGAGCGAGTAGGGACCGACGGCACGGGCGTGGATCTTGTCGGCAACCAAGTGACCGAGTTTAAGGATGTAGATCATGCCGACCACGACCGGGTTGTGAAAAGCCTCGCCAGTGCGACCGTCATAGAGGGTCGATTTACCACCCGTGGTGCCGTCCTTGCCGTCACCGATCCATGTATAGCCGCGTCCTTCCGGTTCGCCGGGCTTACGGGCGCGGAGTTCGCCGTTGTCGCCGATAAATTTGACTCCATCGACCTTCTTGGCCTTGGACATGAAATCCCAGATGACCTCTTCCTTGATGCCGTCGAAAATCGGGGTGGCAACTTTAAAGCCGAGGGCCTTGGCCGCGACGCCGAGGTGGGTTTCAAGCACCTGACCGACGTTCATCCGCGACGGCACGCCGAGCGGGTTGAGGCAGATATCGACTGGTGTCCCGTCGTGAAGGAATGGCATGTCTTCCTCGGGAACGATGGTCGCGACAACTCCCTTGTTACCGTGACGACCGGCCATTTTGTCACCGACCGAAAGCTTTCGCTTGGCAGCAATGAAGACCTTAACTTCCTTGATGACACCGGGATCGACTTCATCACCGGACTCTAGCGAGTCAAGTTTGCGCTCGCGCTCGGTGTCGAGTTCCTGGAAGCGGCCTTCGAAGGAACCGATGATTTCCAAGATCTTGTTACGGATCGGGGATGGATCGATTTCGATGTGGTCGTGGACCGAAGCGAGTTTGCGAAGTAGCGTTTTGGTGATCTTGCGGTTGGCCGGGATGATAATTTCTCCGGTTTGCGCATTGACCACATCGAGCGGGATTTTCTCGCCTAACAAAATATCAGAGAGACGTTCGGTGAGGTCGTCCGTGAGTTTATCTGCCTTCTTTTTGTGCTCGTCGTTGATTTTCTTGAGCGTCTTTTTCAGCTCGGTGGGATCGACTTTCTCCTGGCGTTTCTTGGCGAAGCCGCTTTGGGAAACGCGGACGTCCTGGACGATGCCCATGCAGCCGGATGGCACGCGGAGAGAGGTGTCTTTGACGTCGGCGGCCTTTTCACCGAAGATCGCGCGGAGGAGGCGTTCTTCAGGGGCGAGTTCGGTTTCGGACTTCGGCGTGATCTTACCGACGAGGATGTCGCCGGGTTTTACTTCCGCGCCGATGCGGATGATGCCGTCGTGGTCGAGATTGCGGAGGGCGTCCTCACCGACGTTCGGGATATCGCGGGTGATTTCTTCAGGTCCGAGCTTGGTGTCACGAGCGGCGACATCGAATTCCGAAATGTGGATCGAGGTATAAACGTCGTCCTTCACCACGCGCTCGGAGATGACGATGGCATCTTCGAAGTTGTAGCCGTTCCATGGCATGAACGCGACGAGAACATTACGGCCGATGGCGAGTTCGCCGTCTTCCGTGTTCGGTCCGTCGGCGAGCACTTGGCCCTTTTTGATTTTCTGGCCGAGCTTGACGATGGGCTTCTGATTGATGCAGGTGCCGGCGTTGGAACGCATGAATTTCCGCAGCGGATAGGCCATGATGCCCTTCGCGACGTTAGATTTCACCGAGTCGGCATCGCTGAGGAATTTTTCCTCGGAGACTGGCAGCTTGCCATCCGGGGTGGTGACGATGATTTCCGCAGTCGCGGCGGCAACGATGCCGTCGGCTTCAGAAACCACCACTGCGCGGGAATCGCGGGCGGCCTTGCCTTCGAGGCCAGTGCCGACGAGCGGCGACTCGGAAACGAGCAGCGGCACGCCTTGGCGTTGCATGTTGGAACCCATCAGCGCGCGGTTCGCGTCATCGTGTTCGAGGAACGGAATCAGACCAGCGGCCACCGAAACGAGTTGCTTCGGCGAGACGTCCATGTAATTCACGTCGCTCGGCAGCGCTTCGATAAACTCGCCACCCTTTTCACGGGCGGTGATGCGTTCGGTTTGGAAATTGCCTTTTTTATCGATTGGGTTGTTCGCTTGAGCGATGAGGAAATTTTCCTCCTGGTCGGCAGTTAGATACTCGATCTCGTTGGTGACGCGGGAGTTCACCACACGGCGGTAAGGAGTTTCGATGAAACCGAACTCGTTGATCCGTGCGTAGGTACACATCGAGTTGATGAGACCGATGTTCGGGCCTTCGGGAGTTTCGATCGGGCAGATCCGGCCGTAGTGGGACGGATGCACGTCGCGGACTTCGAAGCCGGCGCGGTCGCGATTGAGACCACCTGGTCCAAGCGCCGAGAGACGGCGTTTGTGGGTGAGCTCGGCGAGCGGGTTCGTTTGGTCCATGAACTGCGAGAGCTGCGAACGGCCGAAGAAATCACGCACGACGGCGGAGAGCGCCTTCGGATTGATCAATTTCTGCGGCATCATGCCTTCGATGTTCACGTCGAACAGCGTCATGCGCTCCTTCACCAAACGCTCGGTCCGGGCAAGCCCGACGCGGCACTGGTTGGCAAGCAGCTCACCCACCGCACGCACGCGGCGCGAACCAAGGTGATCGATGTCGTCGATGACGCCGTCGCCTTTTTTCAGCTTCAGGATGTAGCGAACGGCGGCCATGAAATCCTCGGGGACCATGATCCGTTGGTCGGAATCCACTTGGATGCCGAGCTTTTGATTGATTTTGTAACGCCCCACGCGGGTGAGGTCATACTTTTTCGCATCGAAAAATAGCCGCTTGAGCAAGGCCCGGGCATTCGCTGCCGTCGGTGGATCTCCCGGACGCAACTTGCGGTAAATATCTTTGAGCGCGGATTCTTCATCCTTGGCCGGATCTTTGCGCAGCGATTTGAGGAGAATTTCGTCTTCACGTCCGTCAATGACTTCGCAACTCTTGTGACCAAGCGCCAAGAGTTGGCGAACGATGCCGATGGTGAGCGGCTCGTAGGCCTTCGCAACTGTTAGTTCGCCATCGAGAATGTCCTCGAAAGGCACCTTATGGCCGAGTTCGCCTTCGTCCATCGCCTCGCTGAGAGCCAGCGATTCAGGGGAATAGAAATGGCTGACGATGTCGCGGTCCGTCGGGTAGCCGAGCACGCGCAGGAACGTGGTGGCCAGGAACTTGCGGCGACGGCGGCGGCGGTCGAGATAGACGTATAACAGATCGTTGGTGTCGAACTGCACTTCCAACCACGAACCGCGGTCAGGAATGATCCGGAACGAATGGAGCAGCTTGCCATTCAAATGCTGCGAGGTTTCAAAGCAAATTCCCGGCGAACGGTGAAGCTGGGAAACGATGACGCGCTCGGCACCATTAATGATGAACGTGCCGCGGCGGGTCATCATCGGCAATTCGCCCATATAAACCCGTTCTTTTTTGGTGCCAGTCTCGTCTTTCAACTTAAACGTCACATAGAGTGCCGCGCTGAAACTCTCGCTGTTGCGCAGCGAGTCGAGTGAGGTGATCTTCGGATCTTCGATGTCGTAAGTGACGAAATCGAGTTCGATCGCCTCGTCGTAGCTTTTGATCGGGAAAACCTCGCGGAAAACCGCTTGGAGACCCGCATCCGCGCGCTCACTGGGGAGCACTTCCTTCTGGAGGAATTCATCGTAGGACCGGCTCTGAACCTCAATGAGGTTAGGCGGCTCAATAACTTCTTCGAATTTTCCGAAATAGAGACGTTCAGCCATGGCGTTTAGTGGTATTCTTCTTACAAATTGAGCCCGAGCCGCTAGCGGTCTCAGGCAGGGTGGATCAAGCGTTGAAAAGTTTTGTCGGAATCGGCGGGAAAGTCTCGGTTAGCATTTAGAATCTCCCGCCGGTCACGACAGAAAATCCCGGAGCGGATTCCTCCGCCCCGGGAAAAATCTGATAGTGTTACTTGAGCTCGATTTTGGCACCAGCCTCTTCGAGCTTCTTCTTGGCAGTTTCGCCGGCGTCTTTGGCAACGCCTTCGAGGATCTTGGCAGGCGCGCTCTCGACGAGCTTCTTCGCGTCTGCAAGGCCCAGACCAGGAGCGACTTCGCGGACTGCCTTGATGACGGCAATCTTGTTCGGGCCGCAATCCGTTAGGACCACGTCGAATTCGGTCTTCTCCTCGACAGCTTCGGCGACGGCAGCAGGACCAGCCGCGGCGACTGGAGCAGCGGCGGAAACGCCCCAATGTTCTTCAAGTTTTTTCACGAGATCGACAGCTTCCAAAACGGTGAGCTTGCCGAGTTCTTCTACGAGTGTATCAATATTAGCCATTTTTTTGTTCTCCTTGTTCGGTATCGTCGCCCCCGGAGCCTCCGGGGATTTCAGAACGGCAGCCGCCGCTCCGACGAGGAACCATTGTGGGTTCAGGTGGCAACAAGAGTCGCGACCACCATCACTTCAGATTGTTGTTTATTCAGCAGCGGGGGCTTCGGTTTCAGCAGGTGCTTCGGCGACGGGAGCCGCTTCTGCCACGACTTCAGCGGCTGGTGCCTCTTCGGCAACAGCTTCTGCGACTGGGGATTCTTCGGATGAACTGCCGCCATCCGGGTTGAATTTGGTTTGCACGATGCGGGCGATGCGGGAAGCAGGCTCGAGGATTGTGGCCAAAAGTTGGGACAGCACGGCTTCGCGGGACGGAATGTCGGCGATGGCCTTGAGCTTGTCGGCGTCGAGCACCGCATTGCCAAGGATACCCACCTTCATCTCGGGCTTCTTGAATTCCTTTTCAAAATTCTTGATGACCTTCGCGGCGGAGAATACTTCGGCTTCACCCATCACGTAGGCCATTTGACCGGTGAGGTCGGCACCGATGTCAGGCATTCCGGCCTCGGCGAGGGCTTTGCGCATGTAGCTGTTCTTAGCGACGGTGCAGTTAGCACCACCCGCGCCGAGACGGTTGCGGAGTTCCGTGAATTGCTGCACCGTGAGGCCGGTGTAGTCGATGACGATCAGGTAGGGCGACGCGTTGACGCGATCCAACAGGCCGTTGATGATGATTTTCTTATCGGGATTCATATGCGTTGGCGGACCGTGGCTTAGGTGGAGGCTTTGGTGTAGGTGGCGGCTTCCAGAGGAATGCCCGGGAGCATCGAGGCGGCGAGCGTCACCGCTTGGATGTAGTTGCCTTTGGCGGAAGCCGGTTTGGCGCGAACCACGCTGTCCACGAAAGCACGGGCGTTTTCTTCCAATTGGGCTGGTTCGAAGGAGGACTTGCCGATCGAACCCGAGACGTTGCCGTTTTTATCGAGTTTGAAATCCACGCGTCCGGCCTTCACCTCGCGGACCGCTTTTGCAGTGTCGTCGGTGACGGTGCCGGTCTTCGGGTTTGGCATCAGACCACGAGGACCGAGGATCCGAGCGATTTTACGCACTTCGGTCATCGCGTCAGGCGTGGCAATCGCGGAATCGAAATCCGTGAAACCTTCCTGGACTCTCTTGATGAGATCTTCGTACCCAACGTGTTCAGCGCCAGCGGCAATAGCAGCCTCAGCAGCCGCGCCGGATGCGAAGACGACGACACGGACGTTTCTGCCGGTGCCGTGTGGCAACGAGACAGAACCACGGACCATTTGGTCACTCTTCCGAGGGTCCACGCCGAGGTGGAACGAGAGGGTGACGGTGGGGGTGAACTTCGGCGCCGGGAATTCCTTCACGGTGCTGATTGCATCGGTGAGCGAGTAGCTCTTGCCAACTTGGACAAGGGCGACGGCTTTTTTGTAGCGTTTGCTGCGGTGTTTTGCCATTTTGTTAGTAGGTTGCAGTTCGGGCGGAAATTGCGGGTTGCGTTTCCCTCCTGCTTGTGCTTTGAGCGGTTAGGCCGTAGGCGGAGAATTTTGAAGAGAAGATGTTGGCGAGACGCCAACGCTCCTTGAATTAATAGCCTTCGATTTCGAGTCCCATCTGACGTGCGGTGCCCGCGAGGATGCGGCAGGCGGCTTCCGGATCCTTCGTGTTCAAGTCGGGCATCTTGATTTTGACGACCTCCATGAGTTGCGCCTTGGTGATCTTGCCAACCTTGATCTTGTTCGCCTCCTTCGAACCTGAAGCGAGTCCCGCGATCTTCTTGAGCAAATTCCCGGCGGGGGGCTTCTTGGTGATGAAGGAGAATGACTTGTCCTTGTAAACCGAAATCACGACCGGCAACACATCGCCGACTTGGGACTGTGTGTTGGCGTTGAATTCTTTACAGAACGCCATGATGTTGACACCCGCCTGACCGAGGGCCGGGCCGACGGGAGGTGATGGATTGGCGGCTCCTGCTTTGATCTGGAGCTTGATGAGTTTGACGACTTCCTTGGCCATAAAATTGTGCGGTTATTCTTGCGGGAGAGGGGTGGTTGTATATTCGGGACGGTTCGTCGAGACAATTATGATCTTAATGTTCTTTATGCTCTTTCGACCTGCCAATACTCGAGTTCGACCGGCGTGCTGCGTCCGAAGATCGTGACCGAGACGCGGAGTTTGCCGCGTTCCGGGTCGATTTCTTCAACCACGCCGTTCTGACTCTGGAAGGGACCATCGGCCACCTTTACGGTGTCTCCGACTTCGAAACTGATGGCGGGACGCACGCTTTCTTGGCGTTCCTTGATCTGCGAGAGCATCGCCTCCACTTCGCGTGGCCGCATTGGCGCGGGGCGGTCTTTCGTCCCTGCGAAGCCGATCACGCCTTCCATTTCCTTGATGAAAAACCAGGTCTTCTCGACGAGTTGATTGTCCTCGGTGGCGAGGTTCATGTTGACGATGATGTAGCCGGGGAAAAATTTCTTCTTCGTTTCCGTCTTCTTGCCACGGCGGATCTCGGAGACCATTTCAGTCGGTACGAGCACCTCGCGGATGTATTCGGTCATGCCTTCCGCCTCGGCCGTGCGAGCGATACGGTCACGGACCTTACCCTCCTGCCCGGAAAGGACTTGGACAACGTACCACTGGTCGCGGAATGTGCTGGTTTCTGACATGACAGGTCGGTCGGAGATGGAGTGAAACGAAGAGGTCAACGGTTTAGCCGTTGCCACGAGTGAATAGGTAATCCGCCAAAACATTGAGGAAGCCAACGATTTGGACGTGGAAGAAATCCCAGAATTGGACGAAGCCCGCAAGCAGGATCACTGCAATCAGGACGACGACGGTCGAGTCCACCAGTTCCTTATATTTCTTTAGCCCCTTGATTTTCGGGTCTGATTCCCACGGCCAGCTTGCTTTACGGAGCTCGCCTTTTACCTCGCCCAGGAAATTTGAAATTTTGGAAAACATGATGTCGCTTGACGATGAAACTGGAATGGAAAGTGGCACGGCAGGAGGGACTTGAACCCCCAACACTCGGTTTTGGAGACCGATGCTCTACCAATTGAACTACTGCCGTTTTGAGGCGAATCGAGGGCAGCCCGTGGTTGACCGGGATGCCCCTGATTCTAGCTTTGGCTTCCCGCTTGTGGGCGGAAATCAAAGCCCTTAATTTTCTACTTGATGATCTCTCCCACGCGGCCAGCACCGACGGTGCGACCACCCTCGCGGATGGCGAAGCGCATGGTTTGCTCCATGGCGATGGGGGTGATGAGCTCGACTTCGAGATTAATGTTGTCGCCCGGCATCACCATTTCAACGCCTTCCGGGAGCTTGATACTGCCGGTCACGTCGGTGGTGCGGAAGTAGAACTGAGGACGATAGTTCGAGAAGAACGGCGTGTGACGGCCACCTTCTTCTTTCGAAAGCACATAGATCTCAGACTTGAAGATCGTGTGACCTTTGACAGTGCCGGGCTTGGCGATGACTTGGCCACGCTCAACTTGGTCCTTTTTGAGACCACGAATGAGGAGTCCGACGTTATCACCTGCACGACCTTCGTCGAGCAGCTTGCGAAACATTTCAATGTCCGTGACGGTGGTTTTCTGCGTGTCGCGGATACCGACGATCTCGACCTCCTCCATCTTCTTCACGATTCCGCGCTCAACCCGACCGGTGCAAACCGTGCCCCGGCCTTCAATCGAGAACACGTCTTCAATCGGCATGAGGAAGGTTTTGTCAATCGGACGCTCAGGCTCAGGGATGTAAGAATCCACTGCGTCCATGAGTTTCATGACGTTTTCCATCTGGGCTGGGTCGCCGTCAAGGGCAAGCTTGGCAGAGCCCATGACGATCGGGATGTCGTCACCTGGGAATTCATACATGGAAAGGAGGTCACGGACTTCCATTTCGACGAGTTCGAGGAGTTCGGCATCGTCCACAAGGTCAACCTTGTTCATGAATACCACGAGGGCAGGCACGCCAACCTGACGGGCCAGTAGGATGTGCTCGCGGGTTTGTGGCATTGGGCCGTCCGCAGCGGAAACGACGAGGATACCACCGTCCATCTGGGCAGCTCCAGTGATCATGTTTTTCACATAGTCGGCGTGACCGGGGCAGTCCACGTGAGCGTAGTGGCGCTTGAGAGTTTCGTATTCCACGTGAGCGGTGTTGATCGTGATACCGCGCTCACGTTCTTCCGGAGCCGCGTCGATGTCTGCGTAGCTCTTCTTTTGGGCGAGACCCTTCTCAGCGAGCGTATTTGTGATCGCTGCGGTGAGGGTGGTTTTGCCGTGGTCAACGTGACCGATAGTTCCGATGTTTACGTGCGGCTTGTTGCGCTGGAATGATTCTTTAGCCATGGTGGTTTGTTGTTCTGCTTGAGACTGTTGAGATTTTTTCGTGGACGCCCTGGAGCTCGCGGGGGGAATTGAACCCCCGACCTCATCCTTACCAAGGATGCGCTCTACCCCTGAGCTACGCGAGCAATCTTGAATGTTTCGCTCCCCCTTCGACCCGACAAAAACACCGCGACCGTTCTCTGTTAGCGAGACTGGACGCGGCACCCCTGAGTGGTTGTGGGGAAGAGCGGCGGGACAGTAGCAAAGTCGCCCCCCCTGTCAAAAAAAATCTCGACGAAAAGAGAATTTATCCAAATCCATTGAAAATGTGGACCTTAGCGTTGTGGCAAGAAAGCATCTAGCAATTCACCAGTCTCGCGGCCATCGTTATTCATCCCTTACCTCCAGCATTCACAGCTTACGGATATTGCGGGAGAAATAGGATATGAAATTTCAGAAATCCCAGCTTGATTTCTTAAGCGTCAAACTCGCAATATAATGAGGGAGATATCACAGGGCATTTACATTTGAAATGTCGCTAGCAATCAATGCTTACACCAAACGGTTGTTTGATTTATTGGGGCCGAATGGCCACCCCGAACCTCACCCAATCCACCATCGATTTCCGCCGCGGACTCCCCGAGGGTCTTGAAATGTTCGATGTCATCGAAGATCCGCGCTCTGGCAACGCGACCCGCCATCCATTCGGCTCCATCCTCTTCATCGCCCTTTGCGCGATCCTTTGCGGCATGGACACCTGCGAGGATTTTGTTCGTTTCGCCAGGGTGCGTGAAGCCTAGCTGAAAAATGGATCGCGCTGCCCGGCGGCATTCCCTGCGGCAACACCTTTCTGCGCGTCTTCGCCGCCCTCGATCCGGCCTACCTCGAATCCATCATCGGCCTACGTCAAATGTAGATGTCCTGGATCGCCAACAGCGGCACCTTGACCGCCAATGGTGCGAATGCCAATACCCTCGCTGGCGTCATCAGCGGCAATGGTGCGCTGAATCAGTCCGGCACTGGCATCACCACCCTGAGTGCCGCCAATACTTACTTCGGTGTCACCACCGTCAATTCCGGCACGCTCGCCATCGGTAACTCGCCCGGCACGGTGACTTTCGCCGATGCCCTCATCCTCAGCTCAAGTTCGGTTTCCAATTTCGAGTTCACCACCGCCTCGTTGAGCGCCAACACCTTCGACCTCGCACAAAGCACCTCGGGCACGGTGAGCTTCGGTGGAACCCTGAACCTCTTATTTGACCCCAGTGAAACCTACACGAACTCCACTGTCACGATTTTCGACTTCGTGAGTGGCTACTCAGGCAACTTCTCGAATCTGAACTTCTCTGGTCTAGGTGCCGGTCAGTCGGCGACTTTCGATGCCACCAACGGCATGGTCACCATCGTTCCTGAAACTTCCTCCGCACTGCTTGCCAGCCTCGGCTCACTCTTACTCTTCCGCCGCCGCAGAGCAACCACGACTGCCGCCTGATTTCATTCAGTGGCTTTCCCAATTTCAATCCTGGTGCCTCTGGAGCGCCTCATCCGGCAGCAACAGCGAGAGCCTCTTGATTGCCCTGCAACGACCCGTATCCGAATCCACATCGACGATCACGCCACACAACCTAACCGGTCCCTTAGCGATGGGAAATCGGGTGGGCATCCCAGATTTGAACCGCCACACCACGGATTCGATGCTCCGCCCCAGCACGGACTCGTCCGGCCCGCACATCCCGGCGTCGGTTAGATAACCGGTGCCTCCGGGAAAAATGCACTCATCGGCCGTCTGCACATGGGTGTGCGTGCCGACGACCAGCGAAACTTTCCCGTCGAGCATCCGCCCCATGGCGATTTTCTCACTGGTCGTCTCTGCGTGAATGTCCACCACCAGAGCAGTCACCCCCTCCTCCCGCAGCCGCGCCACTTCCTTTTCCATCGCCAGAAAGGGATTTTCCAGCGGCGGCTGGATGAACGACCGACCCTGCACTTGGATCACCCCAATCCGGCCCTTCGCGGTTTCCAAGACCACGCTGCCGTTGCCCGGCGTGCCTTCCGGGTAATTCAGCGGCCTCAACAACCGTGGCTCGGTCGGGAAATAATCGACAATTTCCTGTTGATCCCAGACGTGGTCGCCGGTCGTGATCACCGCCGCACCCGCCCGCAAGAGGTCAATGGCAATCCGCGGGGTGATCCCCTTCCCGCCAGCCGCATTTTCCCCATTCACGATGCAAAAATCGAGGCCCGCCGACTGTTTCAGCAATGGCAGTTGTTCGATGACAGCTTTGCGTCCAGGCTCGCCGACAACATCACCCAGAAATAAAATACGAATTAGAGACATGGTGTGAAATCAAGCGGTGAATCCGCCTCCACGCAATCCTCCAACTTCCCCGCCCTTCCGACAATCCTATTTCCCGAATGTCCAAAAACTTCAAGCTCACGCTCACCTTGCTGCTTATTCTCGGCATCGCCGGGATCGCTTACAGGTCAGCGTTTTTTCGACCGAAAACCCCGCCCTCCAGCCCGACACCTAGCGTGACACGAGACCTCTCCATGCTCGCCTCACGGCCAGACTGGTCGGTCTTGGAGCCGTTTCAAAACACAATCTCCGGAGAGGACTTCGAGCGCCTCATCAGCACCGTTTTTACGACTGGCGAAAAATGGAAAAATTTCATCGAAATCACCACGTCCGAGGCCCGCATCAAGACCGGATCGGAAGCCTCGAATGAGATTTTTCACCTCCGCTTCTCACCGTCCACAGCCACCACCCCCGCCCCACGGCATTGGAAAACAGCGGCCGAGCTACCAGCCAGCACCCTGGCAAAGCCGCTGGCAGGAATCCGCATCGCCATCGACCCCGGCCACATCGGCGGTGAGTGGGCGAAGATGGAGGAACGCTGGTTCGTGCTAGGTTCCGGCAAGCCAGTCTGCGAGGGCGACATGACGCTCCAAGTCGCGTATCTGCTCAAGCCCCGCCTCGAAGCCCTCGGTGCCACCGCCTCACTCGTTAGAGAAAAAAACGCCCCCGTCACCCCGCTCCGCCCAGCCTCGCTGCTCGCGCTTGCCGAGGCTTCAACCACCCCGGAGGCCCGTGAGAAATACGCCGAGCGCCTGTTCTACCGCACGGCGGAAATCCGCGCCCGCGCCGATCTCGTCAATCAGATCATCAAGCCCGATCTCGTGCTCTGCCTCCACTTCAATGCCGAGGGTTGGGGCAATCCTAACAACCCAATCCTAACCGACCACAACCACCTACATTTCCTCGTGAATGGTGCTTACGATGATGACGAGATCGCCCTCGCCGATCAGCGTTTCGCCCTCTTGCATAAGCTCCTTCAACGCAGTCAGGAGGAGGAAATCGCCATCAGCACCAGCCTTGCCAAGAGCTTTGTCACGATCACCGGCCTACCTCCCTATCAATACCCGCCGCAATCCACCAACGTCCGCCCCATCCAAGGAAATCCCTACCTCTGGGCGCGCAATCTCCTCGCAAATCGCCTCTACGACTGCCCGGTCATTTTCATGGAACCCTACGTCATGAACTCCACCACCGCCTACGCCCGCATCCAGGCTGGCGATTACGAAGGGCTCCGGGAAATCGCCGGAACCATGCGACCTTCCATTTTTCGCGAATACGCCGATGCCGTCGCTACCGGTCTATCACACCATTATGCCGCCCTGCGGAAACCCTGAATTCATTCAACATCCGCGAAAAATCCGATAAATTCCCGCCCCACACCCCGTCTCCTACACCCGATGCTCCACCGCCTCCTGCCACTCCTCTGCGCCCTCGCAGCCGCCGCCTCCGCCCAAGATGGCGGCCAACTTTTCACCGCCTCCTGCTCCGCCTGTCACGGGCTAGATGGCAAAGGTGCCACCGGCGGCACCTTCCCCCCACTCGCTGGCAGCCCATGGCTGTTAGGCGACGGCCAGCGCGCCATCAAAATCGCCCTCCACGGCCTCGAAGGCCCCGTCAACGTCCTCGGCAAAAGCTTCAACCTCGCCATGCCGCCCCAAGGTGCCGCCATCACCGACGAAAACCTCGCCGCCATCCTCACCTACGTCCGCAGTTCATGGGGAAATTCCGGGAGCGCCATCACCCCCGCCCAAGTCAAAGCTGCCCGCGCCGCCACTGCCAGCCGCGCCACGCCATGGAGCGCCGAGGAAATCCTCAAACTCCACCCGCTGCCCCTCGAAGCCACCGCCCTCAGCCACGTCGTCTCCAGCTATTATTCCGGTGCTTGGCAGACACTCCCGGACTTCTCCAAGCTCAAGCCTGACAGCACTGAGGAAGAGCAAACCGGCATCATCACTGTCAGCAAAAACACCAAACCCACCAACTTCGGCATCGTCTGGACCGCCAGCTTCGACGCCCCCACCGACGGTAATTATACTTTCACCCTTGATGCCGACGACGGCGCACGCCTCATCCTCGACAGCAAGACCCTTGCCGAAATCAACAGCATCGGCCCCATGAACGGCAGCCGAGCCAAACAAGGCAAAGTCAAACTCACCAAAGGCTCACACCCCATCCGCATCGAGTATTTCCAACTCGCCAGTAACAAAGGACTCGCCCTCGGTTGGAAAGGCCCAGACGCCAAGGATTGGAAATGGCTCAGCGAAGATCAAGGCCAGGGGAAAACCGCAGGCCCCGCGCACGCCAATCACCCACCCATCCCTCTCGTTCCCGCCCCGGACCACGCCATTTTCTACCGGAACTTCATCACCGGCGTCTCCGCCCGCTCCATCGGCTTCGGCTTCCCCGGCGGCGTCAATCTCGCCTACTCCGCAGACCACTTCGCCCCGGAACTCGTCTGGACCGGTGCCTTCATGGATGCCGGTCACCACTGGACCGACCGCGGCATCGGCAACGAGCCCCCCGCCGGAGAAAACGTCGTAAAACTCTCCACCTCCCCCGCCCTGCCAGAGAGCGCCCGCTTCAAAGGCTACAAACTCGACGCCGCTGGCAATCCCACCTTCTCCGTCAAAATCGGCGAGCAAACCCTCCTCGACTCCTGGAAACCCAGCGCCAGCACCCTCGTCCGCACCCTCACCGCCAGCGGCGGCACACTCACCCTACTCGTTGGGGAAAATGCCACCCAGCAAGGCCAGACCCTCAGCTTCGGCGACAAATTTACCGTCCAAGCCACCGGCGCTCAAATCCAAACCAGCAGCGGCAAGTCCACCCTCACCCTCGCCCCCGGCAAACCCGCCACCCTCACCTACCACTGGAAATAACCCACGGACCGCGAAATTCATTTCGCCCGAACCCCCATCCCCTTCCCCAAATGCGCATCCTTCCCGCCCTCCTCCTCACCGTCACCCTCGGCCACGCCGCCAAGCCGGCCCCCAAGACCACCCAGACCGCCCCGCAATCCGATTACTACCGCCGCGAGGAGATCCCCCTCCCACCCGGCGAGGTCATGGAAATCAGCTCCATCGCCCTCATGCCCGACCAGCAAGTCGCCGTCGCCACCCGCCGTGGCGACCTCTGGATCTGCTCCGGCGCCTACGGCAGCGACCTCTCCAAAGTCACTTGGAAAAAATTCACCAGCGGCCTCCACGAGCCGCTCGGCATGTATTGCAAAGACGGCTCACTCTACCTCAGCCAGCGCGACGAATTCACCCGCATCAAAGACTCCACCGGCAAAGGCACCGCCGACACCTTTGAAACCATCTGCGCCGACTGGGGCATCAATGGCGACTACCACGAATTCGCCTTCAGCACCCCGCCCGACAAAAACGGCGATGTCTGGCTCGCCCTCTGCCTCACCGGCTCCGCCTCCGCCGGGTCGAACTGGCGCGGCTGGGCCATGCGCATCACCCCCGAGGGAAAAATGATCCCCACCTGCTCCGGCCTTCGCTCCCCCGGCGGCATCGGCTTCAATGCAGAAGGCGACACCTTCATGACCGACAACCAAGGTCTCTGGAACGGCTCCTCCTCCCTCAAGTGGCTCAAGCCCGGCTCCTTCCAAGGCAACCCCGTCGGTAACAAATACCACACCCTCGCCAACCTCCCCGCCCCCCCCGAGCCCAGCGAACCCTCCCGCGTCCTCACCGAGCGCCTCAAGTTCCCCACCTTCATCCCCCCCGCCGTCGTCTTCCCCCACAGCATCGTCGGCCAATCCCCTACCGGCATCGCCTGCGACATGACTCACGGGAAATTCGGCCCCTGGGCCAACCAACTCTACGTCGGCGAGCAAACCCACTCCGAGATCCAGCGCGTCTGTCTGGAGAAAGTCAATGGCCTCTACCAAGGAGCCGTCTTCCACTTCCTCCAAGGCTTTGAAGCCGGCCTCATCCCCGTCCGCATGGATCAGGAAGCAGGCATCATCTTCACCGGCGGCTCCAATCGCGGCTGGGCCTCACGCGGCTCCAAGCCCTTCACCTTCGAGCGCTGCCTCTGGACCGGGAAAACCCCCTTCGAGATCCTCACCATGACTGCCAACCACGACGGCTTCACTCTCAACTTCACCGAACCCGTCGATCCCGCCACCGCTGGCAACCCCGCCAGCTACACCATGGACGCCTTCACCTACATCCTCCAACACACCTACGGCAGCCCCGTCGTCGATATGTCCACCCCCCAAATCACCGCCGCCACCGTCTCCCCGGACAAGAAATCCGTCCGCCTCACCGTCACCGGCCTCGTCCGTGGCAACATCCACCACCTCGACCCCAAAGGCGTCACCTCCGCCACCGGCCAACCCCTCTGGCACCCCGAAGCCTACTACACCCTCAACGAAATCCCGCAGTAAGCCGGGATCGATTCTTGGTTACGAGCACACGCGCCCTCGCGTGTCGAATGAGACGCCCTCGTCTCATTCCGGCTGAGTTTCCTTTGAGGTTTGGAACGCATTTCCATTGAGATAAGAGATAGATCCAATGACTGGGAACACACGTTTTCGACGAGGGCGTCGAAAACTACACGCGAGGGCGCGTGTGCTCCCCCTCGCTTGATCGCCGTCGTTACTCCCCGGCAAATTCATCCTTGCCGGAAAACGCTGAGTCACGCAGTTTCCACCCATGAGTCGGCAAAAACCAGTTTGCGATGCGACCAGTCGTAAAACATCACGACTCGTCATCGAATAACATGTTAAGCGCTTCTAGACCACTTCTTTCCAATGACGCTCAAGTTTGAATGCCCTCATTGCGGCCAGCATATCAGTGCCGACTCGGACCAAGCCGGATCAGGAGGCAATTGCCCAGCTTGTAACCAACCGATAGTTGTTCCCGGTACCCCAGCTTACCGTCCGCCTCCTCAACGCTCTATTCCTCCCAATCGCGCGACACAGGCCGGAACAAGCCCCGCGGTTATCGACTTGCCCTCGATCCCACTTAGCTCACTCGGCGGCTACGTGACTTCAACCTTGCAGCAGAATGAAACACCGCTTCACAAGACCACTGTTCATTGGATCATATTTCTTCGCGCTGCGATTTCTGCCATCATTTTCTCGGTCATTTTAGTCCCGATTTCTATGGCACTTGCCTCGTATGACAAGATTAGCCCTAGGCCCATCGGCATTGGCGTCTTCCTTGTTCTTGTCGTGCTTCTCGTCTTGCAACCTGTGGTTACATACCTCACCAGCGAATTCGTTATTACCGACCGACGCATCCTAATCAAAGTTGGTTTTATCAGTCGCCGCAGTATCGAGATGTTCATCTCCAAGATCGAATCCGTCGATGTAAGCCAAGATATCTTCGGACGTCTTTTCGACTACGGAACGGTTACTCTACGCGGAACGGGCGGATCGGCGGAGCCGTTTCGAGTTATCGCACACCCTATCCAGTTCCGAAATTGCATCCAACGCATTCAGAGTCACAACGAAGGACGCTAACCACAAAAGCGCCTAACAATAAAGCGAACTGCTCCGCGGTCACGGCACCTGCTTCCGCCGCCGCCTTTCCGCCCACCATGCAGGTGCCGCGCCGTGCTCCGCGGTCGCTGAGCTTGGGGTCGTTAGGCGTTTCCTCATGTCTTGTGAAACCACACCTTGACGAAACCAAGTATGGACAGCATCATGTCCAGCATGAACGCGATCAGCTACACCGCCGCCCGTGAGAACCTCGCTTCCACGATGGACAGGGTTTGCAGCGACCACACGCCGGTCATCATCACCCGCAACCGCGACCAGTCGGTGGTCATGCTTTCGCTGGAGGATTTCGAGTCTTTGGAGGAGACCGCTTACCTCATGCGCAGCCCCGCCAACGCTAAACGACTGCTCGAAGCCATCCACGCCCTCGAAAGCGGCAAAGGCGTCGTGCGCGACATCGACCTCAACGCGTGAATCTCACCTTCGCACCGCAAGCGTGGGAGGATTACACCTTCTGGCAGGCCACCGACCCAAAGATGGTCGCTCGCATCAACCTGCTTCTGAGGGACATGATTCGCAGCCCACACTCCGGCATCGGCAAGCCCGAACCGCTCAAGCACGCTTTTCGTGGCTATTGGTCGCGCCGCATCGACTCAGAGCATCGGCTCGTCTATCGAACCGTCGAGGGAGGCATTCCACTCGCACAGATGCGGTTTCATTACGGCCCTTGAACGGCAACACAAATGCGACCGGAAACGCCCAACCATGCGCTGCAACGAACAGGCTCCGGCTGTCACGCTGGCTGCTTCCGCCGCCTTGCCGCCCACCGTGCAGCGGTCGCGCCAGCCTCCGCAGTCGCTGTGAGCTTGTTCTCGTTAGCCGCTGCTACGCACACTCTATGAACGAAGCCGCCGAATGTTGTTCTTGTCCGTGTGCCTCCCGCAAGGCGGACACGCACAGCGCACGCCGCTTGGAGTGGTTCACGCTCGGTTGGAACGCCACCGAGGCAGCGGTCGCCATCACGGCGGGCGTCTTCGCGGGTAGCATCGCACTCGTCTGCTTCGGCGCGGATTCTGTCATCGAGAGTCTGTCCAGTCTCGTGCTGCTTTGGCGCCTCCAGTCGCACGAGGTGGACGAGCAGCGCGAGCGTCTGGCCCTTCGGCTCGTCGGCGTCTGCTTTTTCATCCTCGCGGCTTACGTCGCCTACGATGCCGCTCATTCGCTCATCCGCCACGAGCCACCACACACGAGCTTTGTCGGTATCGCCCTTTCAGTCGTCTCTCTCATCGTCATGCCGTTGCTCGCCCGCGCCAAGCGTCGTGTGGCCGCACGTCTCGACAGTGCGGCGCTCGCCGCCGATTCCCGCCAGACCGACCTTTGCGCTTACTTGTCAGCTATTCTGCTCGGTGGCCTCGCGCTCAACGCGGCTTTCGGTTGGTGGTGGACTGACCCCGTGGCGGCGCTCATCATGGTGCCCATCATCATCCGCGAGGGCACGCAGGCTTTGCGCGGAGAGCTTTGCGATGACTGCCACTAACTCCAACGAAACGCCTAACCCATGCGCTGCCGCGAACTGCTCCGCGGTCGCTGAGCTTGGTCGTTAGGCGTCGCTAGCCGTCTCCCGTGAATCCAACCCAATCATTTCCTCATCAGAGCGCAACGCCTTCAGGCTGCCCGACGAGCGGTCGTGAAAAGTCCTTCGCGCGTTGGCTACCCAACGTGGCGATCATGGCATTGGCGGTGACGGCGCGGGCGTGGCTGCATTTCACCACGCCTTATGTGCCGGGGATCAACGGCGGATACTATCTCGTGCAGGCACGCTCGCTCATGGAGCACGGGGTGCTTGGCATCCCGGATATGCCGCTGACGTTTTATCTCCACGCGGCCCTGGCTTCATTGCTGGCCAAGGTGGGTGGTCTGGCGCAGGCAGATGCCATCGTTTGGGCCGTGAAGCTTGGTGATTCCGCGTGGCCTCCGCTGGCGGCGTGGCCGGTATTTGTGCTGGTGCGGCGCTGGGCGGCGAGGCGCGGTCTGGGCGACGGGGTGCCGCTCGCGGCGGCGGCGCTGGCTTGTCTGGCGTCACCTTTGATTGGGATGGTGGGTGACACGCAAAAGAACTCGCTGGCCCTGGTGTGGCTGGCGGCGCTGGCGATGACGCTGCATGGCTGGCTGGATGCACCGACGCGCCGGCGCGGCGCGGGCGTGCTGGGGTGTCTGCTGCTGTTGGGTCTCACCCACATCGGCGTGCTCGGCGCGGCGGTGGTGATGTTGATCGCGGTGATGCTGGTGTTCGTCGCCCGGCACGGAGGCTCCGTGAACTGGCACCAGTTGCTGCCGTGGATGACTGCGGGCGCGGGGGTTCTGGGCCTTGCGGCGGTGTTGGTGCTTTGGAAGTTTGACCCTTCGCGCATCCATCGCCTCATCACGGCGCTCACGAATCCGGCAAAGTTTGCCTCCGACTCGGTTTGGATACCCATAATGCCGCGCGGCGTGATGATTGCGATGCGCTTGGTGCCCTCCGCCGGATTTGCCCTGACGGTCATCCCTTCACTCATCATCGTCTGGCGGCAGCGGAGAAGACTGCCCGTCGCCGATGCGGCGCTCGTCGCAGGCCTGGCGCTCACCGTTCTCGCGCTCACCGGCCCGTGGTTCCGTATGGACAAGATGATCCGTTTCAACCTGATCGCCATGCTGCCTGCGGTCATCGTCGCGGCGTTTGCGATTCTGAACATCACCACGGCGTGGCGTCGCTGGGCGGTGCTCGGCGTCGTGCTCGGTGTGGGTATCGGGAGCAATGCTCCGGCCTTGCAACGCGGCGGACGCGCCATCCTCAGCGATGCTGCGATGAGCGAATTGCAAAGCCTTTCCCAGCATATTACGCAGCCCGAACACACGCTCGTCTGCGCGCAACACGGCCCGGAATGGTGGAGCGCATGGTTCCTCCGCACTCGTATCTCCCAGCCCGGAGCCTTGCGGCCCGATGACTGGCAGCGCTATGGCGAGGTCTATTTTCTGGAGGTCAAATCGGGTTTGCAAATGCCCCAGTTCGGTCCGCCTGGCGCGGGTAAGCCCGGGGCCATGCCCCCCATGCCCGGCATGGGGGCCAACCCATTCATGTCCGCGCAGATTCCACCGGATGCTCCAGTGCTGCACGACGGCGCGTGCCTGAAGTTCGCAAGAATCCTCACCCCGCCACCGGACATCCTCTCACGCATTCCGAAATCGCTCACACCTTGAAGACACTCACACCCACTGGGGACGCTCGTGAACTCGAACGGAATGGGAGTCAGCGAAAACCCGCAACGCCTCGTCAGAAACTAGGATGAACACGCCAAAAACAGTTACTCCCAACCGCTGTCGGACATCATCATTTCGCCCATGAACTTGCTCGCTACCTCCACACTTTCAGCCATCGCATTTTTTGCCATCAGCCCCGGCGCAACGGCCGATGAAAAAAAGACCATCGCTTTCATCGAGCAGCACTGCGCGGATTGCCATGACTCGACGGAGAAGAAGGGCGGCTTCGACATCACGGCGCTGAAGCCGGATTTGGCGAACGCGGATGCTTTTGCCAAGTGGGTGCGGGTCTTTGACCGCATTGAGAGCGGCGAGATGCCGCCGAAGAAAAAGAAGCGTCCGCCGGAGACTGAACGCGCGGCTTTTCTCACGGAGATTCGGAGGGAACTGGTGGATGCGGAAAGTGCCGCGCTCAAGGCTGGAGGCGGGCGGACGATGGTGCGGCGGATGAATCGCACGGAGTATGAGAATACGCTGCGCGATTTGCTGGGGTTGCCGCTGTTGCGCGTGAAGGATTCGCTGCCGGAGGATGGGCAGCAGTTCGGCTTCGATAAAGTGGCGGGAGCGCTCGACATCTCGCACGTCCAGATGACGAAATATTTGCAGGCGGCGGAGCGGGCATTGACGAAGGCGCTCGTGGAAACTGGTAAGCAGCCCGAGACGAAGACGTGGCGCGAGCCAGCGGCCAAGCAAGACACGGCGCGAAGTTCGATTGCGGTTCACTGCGCGGTCCCGCTCAAAGGGCAGGAACTTGCACCCGGCCTCACCACACGCATCGCCGGCAATCCGCGCGACGATATCGGCAACTCCTATCGCGCGGCGAATTTTCAGGGGGAGGCCGATTCGGTGGCTGTGCTGACCGGCGTCATCGGCGCGCATCAGCCGGAGGGTTTGCAGATTGACCGCTTCAATCCGCCGGTGAGCGGCTGGTATCGCGTAAAATTTTCCGCGTGGAGCCTGCGCTGGGAACGAACCAAAGTCGCGCCACCGGTGCGCGGATTGGTGCAGAATTTCGAGGTCTTCGGCACGCCGCCTTTCAAAGACGAAAAAGACCAGTGGCAGATGACACCGCTGCCCAAGGAAAAGCCGACGCAGGGTTGGATGGAAAACGTGGAGTTCTACGGCAAGACGGAGGCGACGCAAATCGTGCGCGCGTCGCTGAACGGCAAGGTCATCGGCTTTTACGACGCGCCGCCGCTGAAACCGGCCACGCACGAATTCATGGTCTGGCTCAATCCAGGTGAGCGGATTTCGTTTCATGCGATGACGCTGCCGTCGTCCGGCGCCTGCAACTGGGGGTCAACCAACGGCATTCTTTCCTATGAAGGACCGGCACTGGCCTACGATTGGTTTGAGGTCACCGGCCCGATTATCGACCAATGGCCGCCCGCCAGCCAGCAGTCGCTCTTTGGCGAGAAAGCGCCGACTGCGGAGGATCAAGCGACGCTGTTGCTGAGCTTTGCGACGCGGGCGTTTCGGCGTCCGGTGCAGGCGGAGGAACTGGCTCCCTACGCGGCCATCATCGCGGCGGAACTTGGGCGCGGGGTGAAGTTCGAGCAGGCGATGCTCGCGGGATACAAGGCGATTCTTTGCGCACCGGATTTCCTCTTCATCGGCCTGGAGTCCGGCGTGCCGCAGCTCGCGGCGAATGGCCAGGCGGCGCTCGGCGACTACGCGCTGGCCTCGCGGCTGTCTTATTTCCTGTGGGATTCGATGCCCGATGCCGTGCTGCTCGACCTCGCCGCCAAGAAGACACTCGCGCAGCCCGCGACGCTCACGGCGCAGGTGGAGCGGATGCTGGGCGACCCGCGCTCGGAGCGATTTGTGGAGCACTTCACAGACGAGTGGCTGGAGCTGAAGAAGATCGATTTCACCACGCCCGACCCGGCGCTTTATCCCGAGTTCGACCCGTGGCTGCACGACTCCATGCTCGAGGAATCACGCGCCACTTTCCGCCGTTTGCTCACGCAAAATCGCGGCGTCCGCGAACTGATCGCGTCCGACACCATCCTCATCAATCAACGCCTCGCCGAGCTTTACGGCATTCACGGCGTGAACGGCGCGGAGCTGCGCGAAGTGAAGGTGCCCGAAGGCTCGCCGCGCGGCGGTTTTCTCACGCAGGCGGCGGTGCTGAAGGTGACGGCCAACGGCACCGCGACTTCGCCGGTGCTGCGCGGCGTGTGGGTCATGGAGCGCATCCTCGGCATCCCGCGCCAGCCGCCACCACCGAACATCCCCGCTGTCGAGCCCGACGCGACGGGAGCAGTAACCATCCGCCAGATGATCGAGAAACATCGCGCCGACGCCGCGTGCGCATCGTGCCACGCGAAGATTGATCCGCCTGGCATGGCACTCGAAAGTTTCGATGTCATCGGCGGATTCCGCGACCGCTACCGCCTCGCAGGAGGCGCGAAAAAGGACGAACCAAGCGTGGAAATCTTCGGCAGCGGCGCCTATCTGAACCGCGCCAAACTGCGCTGCGGTTCCACCGTTGATTCCACCGGCGAACTCGCCGACGGCCAAAAATTCGCCGACTTGGACGGCTATCGCGAACTGCTGCTAAAAAACCCGGACGCCCTCGCCCGCAACGTCGCCCGCCAGCTCATCATCTACGCCACCGGCGCCGGCATCCGCTTCTCCGACCGCGCCGCCATCGAGGCCATCATCGCCAAAACCAAACCTACCCAACACGGCATCCGCTCCCTCGTGCAGGAAGTCGTTGCGAGTGAGCTTTTCCAAACCAAGTAAAACTATGACACACATCGCCCGCACTCCACTTTCCCGCCGCACTTTTCTCCGCGCTGCGGGGGCCACTATAGCTCTGCCGTTTCTAGATGCTATGCGTCCGGTCTTTGGGCAGACGGCGGTGGCCGCGCCGCGTCGCATGATTTCCATTTGCACGAATCTCGGCGTGCTGGACCGGCACTTTTATCCGGCCACGGCGGGGCGGGATTATGCGCTCACGCCGTATCTGGAGACGCTGAAGGAGTTCCGCGAGCAGTTCACGGTCTTCAGCGGGACTTCGCTGCCGGAGGTGACGGGCGGGCATAACGCGGAGGCGACGTTCCTCACCGGCGCGCCGCATCCGGGGACGGCGTCGTTTCGCAACAGCATCTCGCTCGACCAATTTGCCGCCGAGCAAATCGGGCATCAGACCCGCGTCGCTGCGTTGCCGCTCGTGGTTTCCAAAGGCGGGAATCAATCGCTCTCCTTCACCGGCAGCGGCGTGATGCTGCCTGCGGAGCGCAGTGCGGCGGAGGTTTTCAAGGCGCTCTTCATCGCTGGCGATGCAGCGGCGGTGGAGAGACAAGTGGAGAATCTCCGCACGGACCGCAGCATCCTCGACGCCGTGGCCACGCGCGCGGCCAGCCTGCAAAAGCAGCTCGGCAGCAGCGACCGCGAGCGGTTGGATCAATACTTCACCAGCGTGCGCGAAGTGGAACGCCGTCTCGTCATCGCCGAAGAATGGGAGCGCAAGCCGAAGCCGAAAGTGGCCGCCGCCGTGCCGCAAGACCCGGAGTATTTGCCGGAAAAACTCGCCGCCATGTATGACCTCGCGTACCTCGCTTTCACCACGGACAGCACCCGCCTCATCACGCTGCTGGTGAAGCTCGACGGCTTCAGCGAGCACATCCCCGGCGTCCACACCGACGCGCACAACCTCTCCCACCACGTCGGGCGCGAGGACAAGCTCATCGAGCTAATGAACCTCGAACTCGCGCAGTTCCAGAAACTCGCCGACTTCTTCACCCGCCTGCAATCCTCGCACGAAGGCGACGCCACGCTGCTCGACCGCACGCAAATCCTCTACGGCAGCAACCTCGGCAACGGCAACAACCACGACAACCACAACCTCCCCGTGCTCCTCGCTGGCGGCGGCTTCAAGCACGGCCAGCACTTGGCCTTCGACAAAACGAACAACTACCCGCTGACCAATCTCTACGTCACCATGCTCCAGCGCCTCGGCCTCGACGCGGGGAAATTCGCCAGCAGCACCGGCACGATGCGGGGCTTGGAAATGGCGTAGTCGCGTTCCGATGAACCCCCATCACCGCCGTCGTTGTCGCCCTATTGCTGTCTTGCGGCATCCGCTTGGGTGAAGTCATCCGCACCACGTTGCCGCGGGCGGGGGAAAGTTTCAATTCAAAGTGACAGACAGCAATGATCGGTGTGGAAAACTCCTAATGAAAAACGCTACCCATCGCTTCACTCTTGGCTCTGTGCGGGCTGTGACGGACGCCCATTCATTTTGAGTAACAACCGTTTGGCTAATTCCGCGCTGCCAGGGAATCGAACACCGGACGCATTTAATGCCTCGTTCGGGAAGAAGGAATCCGGGATGAAGTTGAGGAGAAAAAGCAACGCGG
>JANXMQ010000205.1 GCA_025354565.1 Akkermansiaceae bacterium | reverse complement strand
CGCACCCTTCATCTCAACCGCATCCTGCATCGCATGAAGGGCCTCGCTGGCGCTCTTGAACTGGGAGGCGATCTCGAATGAATGCTGGGAATTTGCTTTTTGGGGTGACAATCGTTGAAAAAGACGGTGGCCGGACTGGAGGGCGGGGCGGTGTTCCGCAAAGAAAAATCCCCAGTCCGCGCTGGTAAACGGCTGACTCGGGATATTTCACAGCAGTTTTCATTTGCGGTGAGCATGGCTCTCCAGACCGCTTTGCCAAGATTTCTTTTGGCGGCGGTTTTTCAGATTGGAACAAATTCAAATTCCAACAAATTCACAAATTCAAATTCCCAAATTCAAATTCCCACAAATTCAAATTCCCGGACAAAATGTAAAAGTTCCTCTTGCTATTGGCGATTGGGCGAGTAGAACGAGGTCATGAGCAGCAAGCGATGGCTGGCACCTTGGAAGGATTCGGCGGGGAAACTGGCGATTTACCACTGCATCTCGCGGGTGGTGGATCGGCGGTTTGTGTTGGGTGACGTCGAGCGGGAGCATTTCCGCATGTTCCTGCGGATGCAGGAAAATTTCTCGGGTTGTCGGATTCTCTCCTACTGCATCATGTCCAACCACTTTCATCTCCTGCTAGAAGTGCCGCCGATGCCCGAGGGCGGGATTTCCGATGACCTGCTGCTGAAACGGTTAGCGGCGACAAACAGCGACGCATTTGTCGCGGTAGTGGCTAAGGAACTTGCAGAGGCACGCACTCAAGGGCGCGAGGATTGGGCGGCGGAAATCCACGCCCGGTTTGTCTATCGGATGCACAATCTCTCAGAATTCATGAAGACCCTGCTTCAGCGTTTCACGCGTTGGTTCAACCGGACTCATCAACGCAGTGGCACGCTGTGGGAAGAGCGCTACAAGAGCGTGATCGTGGAAAGCGGGATTGCCGCGCGGACGATGGCGGCCTACATCGACCTCAATCCGGTGCGTGCAGGGATGGTTGCCGATCCGGCGGAATACCGCTGGAGCAGCTACGGTGAAGCGGTAGGAGGCGGGACGAAGGGCAACGGAAAAAAAGCGCGCGAGGGTCTTGTTAGGGCGTGCATGAGTCATCACGGTGCGGGATTTGAAGCGGAAAAATGGAAGGAAATTTCGCGCATCTATCGTCGGATGATGGGACTGGCGCTGGGCAGAAAAAATCCGGCAAGGCTGAGGTGGATCCACGGCGACGGTCGGCGAGGTCTAATAGCGCAGAATCGTTAGAATCAAAGGACAACGGCACCGCGCTACCGGATTTAAAAATGGCAGCAATGCTGCGTTGTCGGGTGCGGTATTTCAGCGATGGAGTGGTGATCGGGAGTAAGGAATTCGTGAACGAGGCCTTCGCGGCGGCGAGAGAGCGATTTACGGAGAAACGCAAAGACGGAGCGCGGAGGATGAAGGGTGCCGGGAGAGAGGCAGCAGGAATCCTGTGGTCCGCACGGGATTTGCGGGTGAATGTGTGATTCCCGTGATGGCAGTGATAGGAGTTAGCGACATCGCTTTTTCGTTAAGCTCTTCAAAATTCCCAAGATTCGCAATAACTTTCCAAACTACCCGATCTTGAATGTTTTGCGGCAACTTTCCAGTATTCGCCGCGTGTTCCGGAAGTTCCTGCCCGATTTGATCTGCCTTGCGCTGCTTACTGTGGCGGGGTTGGCGATGTGGAAATATGGGCGGCCACCGGAAGCTGTCGATGCGGATGGTCCATTGGCCATGCCGGCGAATGGCGAGGTGGACCATCGCTTCGATTTTCCCGCCCCGTGGGATAGGGTGCGGATACCGACGGCCACGCGGTTTGATCCGCCGCTGGGCACGGAGCATCTGGGTTTGGTGTATAACGCGCAGAAATTCTGGGACATGAACGAGGCGCGTGGCGGGCATCATACGGGCGATGACTTGAACGGCATCGGGGGCATGAATACCGACCTCGGCGATCCGGTTTTCGCGACGGCGGATGGGCTGGTGCTCTATGCCGGCGAGCCATCGCCGGGCTGGGGCAAGGTCATCGTCATCGGCCATAAAACGTTGGATGGGCGCTGCTTGCACTCGATGTATGCCCATCTTGACCGCATCGAGGTGGCGGTCGGGGAATTGGTGGCGCGGGGCGGGCGCATCGGCCTGGTGGGAACGGCGAACGGCAATTATCCCGCGCATTTGCACTTCGAAATGCGGGCCAGCGACGGCGTGGACATCGGGCCTGGATATGCGATGAGTCCGCTCGACCGGCTTGATCCGTTAGGGACCGTAAATTCCCTGAGAAATGCGGCGGCAGACGATCTCGCGCCATCGCCGTTGGGGAGGATGTTAGAATTGCAGAAGGGAAAATAGCCGTCGGCCAAACATGGCAAGAATGTGTTTTGGCTAAGCACAGCGCCCTTGTGATGGACACGGATCGTGGCTAACATTTTGCATGGCCATCGAGACATTCCGGCAATTTTCCCCGACACTTCATCCTAAAAAGGAAAATGGGCGTGTTCGTGGGGCACCTTTGAGCAAGGCGTTTGATGGCGGGTCCGGATGATGGCAAAGGGATCGGTTTTCACCCGCTGAGCAGGAGCGCGGCCTCGTCCGGCAGACCGGGCAGCCAT
>JANXMQ010000204.1 GCA_025354565.1 Akkermansiaceae bacterium | reverse complement strand
AATGTTCCACGTGGAACATTGCAGCATTGGAACCATCAAGCAGCGTGATGAGGGCGAGCACGGCTTGATAAATACAGAGATTTTTATTTGTCGCAATGCTCAATTTGATCTTGCTTGTAAGTTGCGGCATTGCAAGATGCGCCCCGCATGAAACCTGAAACCTTACAAGATGAACCGATGACCGCCGGGCAACTGGCAAGGAAGCTCAAAAGGAGCCGATGGGGGGTAAAACAGACGATTGACCGACTGGAGATCCAGCCGCAGCAAACGCTGGGTGGAGTAAGCTATTACTCCGCCAAGACCCTCGCCCGCCTAGAAGAGGCGATGCGTAAGCCCAACGCCGCTTGAGCCACCCGCCATGTCAGAAGACGACACCAAGGCGCGGATGGAGGCCGCGCTGCAAACCGCCCGCGACTCCGCCGCCGGCCACCTGCTGGCCATCGCCCGCCGCTACCTGCCGGACATCAAGCCGAACGGCTATGTGAAAGTCTGCCCATGCTGCAAGGATGCAAACAGTAAGTTCCGCGTCAACCGTACCGGCAAGGGCCACTACATCTGGGGCTGCTTCCGCACAACTTGCCGGGCCAGCTTTGAAAGCAATGATGTCAAGCATGACGCCATCGGCCTCGTGGCGGAAATGGAGGGGCTCGACTGGATGACCGCCCGCGACCGCTTTTTGGAAATCTGCGGCGTGCCGAATCCCTACAAGGAGCAACGCGAAGCCAAGGAAGAGCGCGAGCGGAAACGCAAACAGTCGCCCGCGCCCGCCCCGGAACCTGCGGCCTCACCCTCACCTGCCACGAGCGAGGCGGAAACAGCCCCGCCCCCACCCACGGAATCCGCGCCTCAGAATGTGGTGGATTTCACCCTGGCCGAAGGTCCGCTCCCGCCGCCACCGAAGGACGTTCCGCCGACCGTGTGGGAGGATCTCTACGCGCTCTTGAAGCTGGAAATCTCTGATCGAGAGCAACTCAAGCGCAAGCGGGGATTCAGCAAAGAGACGATCGACGCTGCGGGCTACCGCTCATCCATCCATGCGAATGGCGAGGCACTGGCCCCGCTGCTGGAGAAATATCCGCACGCGCTGCTCCTTTCGCTGGGGATTTGCTCAAAGGACGAGAAGACGGAAGAAATCAAGATCAACGCGCAGCTCACCGGGCTCGGCCTGATCAAACGCGGTGAGAATGGCGAGAAGGACCAGTTCGGATGGTGCAATCCGGTGCTGATTCCCTACCGCGATCACTTGGGCAAAGTCACCGGCATCCGGCCTCACAAGGGCGGACTCTCCGGCAAGCGGTTCATGCACGAGATGGGCTACGAGCGCAGCTTCCGTAGTGTCCAGACCCGCAGCCATCCTTACACGAACTGGATATTCTACGATCGCCCCACGGCATGGAGCAAGTCATGCGTCCTGACCGAGGGCGAACACAAGGCGGTCGCCCTCGGGCAATGCGGCATCCCGGCAATGGCGGTGCCCGGCATCCAGATGCCTGCAAACCGGGTCTTTCTGGAGGAAATGATTGAGAAGTTGCGACAGGCGGGCATCCGCGAGGTGACGGTTTGCTTCGACAGCGAGGACAAAAGCCACAAACCGGACCCATGGGACCGGGAACACGTCATCGTCTGGGCCAAGTATGCCTGCGAGAAGCTGCGGAAAAACGGCTTTGCTGCAAAGCTCTGCTTCATTCCCGAGGACATGCGGATGGACGAGGCGGGCAAGCCGGACCCCAAGGGCAAGGCGGATTGGGATGGCCTGTTGGCGAAGTTCGGCAAAACGGCGGAGGGGAAATTCAACGGCATTCTCAAGAAGGCATTTTATTACAGCCACCAGACGCAGCTTTTCGCGCCATCCGAGCAGGAACGCATCCAACAGGTGCTGCTCAACCGCGCCCTGCTGGAGCCATCCATTCTTACCGGCGGCGAGGACGAGCAGGATCTTGCCCAGCTCATCAAGAAGACGCGCGGCGAGAACAAGGATGGCGTGCCATGGCGGGCACTCTTCCAAGTGCGGGAGCTATCCGAAGAACTCTTCAACACGCAGGGCTGTTACTTCGTCCGCAAGAAGCCACCGCAGGAAGCCTTGCGACCGTTGTTCGCATGGAAGAAGGAAATCGACCAAGCCATTCTCGGTCTGCCACCGGAAGATCTGGAGGCCCGCGCCGGGCTGGAAGCCGCATTGGCTACGGTGAAACATCTGATCGAGGGCCGACCGGAGATTTTATCGGATTTCACGGTGCGGTGCGATTTCCAAGTCCGCACGCAGGCCGGAGTGGTGGAGAAACTTTTCACCTTCACTAACAAGCACGGAGAGGTCCGCCGCAACGTGAGCGTGCCGCCATCCGCTCTATCAACTTCCAGCAAGTTCCGGGATTTCTGCATGGGCGTGGGGAACTTCAACCCGATGATCGGCGACAAGCAGCTCCAGCTCCTGATGATCGACATCGGCACCTTTTCCGCATGGCGGGAAATCAGGGAGATCGAGATGATAGGTCGCGATAAGGAATCTAACCTCTACGTGCTCGGCGACTGCGCGATCACGGACGGGCCTACACCGGATGAGAGCTTGGTGTTTTTCCCCGACAAGCACGACATCATCTGGTATAACGGAATCGGCTACCGCATCGACCCGGTGGATTTCAAGGAATTCGCCCACGGCGAGGCTCCCAAGTTTTTCCAGAAGTGGCACAAGACACCCGCCGAGGTTCTCACCGACATCCGCGCCAACCCCGAACTGGAACGGGTGGAGGTGGCGAAGATTTTATTCCAGTTCGCCACGGATCTGATCTGCACCTTCGGCGATGCCACCGGGCTTCTGGTGCTGGGGACCATGCTCGGGTATTGCTATGCGCCGGAGCTTCTCACGCACTACAACGGCCACCCCGGCCTGTGGATTCACGGGATGCCCTTCGCAGGCAAGACGGAAACCCTGCGTTTCCTCATGCAAATGTGGGGCTACGATGCCGGATACCGTAACGTCACACTGGCCGTCGGCTCCACGAATGTCGGGATCGACCGACCGCTCGCCCAATACTCGGATGTGCCGCTGCACCTGGATGAGTTCCGGCAGGCGGAAGCAGATAAGAACCGGATTTCCACGCTCCGCATGGCCTTCAATCGCCAAGCCAAGAGCAAGGGCAAGATGGATCAGACGAACCGCACCCGCACCGTCCAGCCTCACACCAGCCCGATCATCACCGGCCAAGGCGTCACCAGCGACTCCGCCACGCTCTCGCGCTACGTGGAAGCCATCCTGTCTTCCGCCAAGCGACTTGGTACTCCCAATGAACAAAGAGCACGCTATGAGCGAATGCTTTCGGTAGCAGGACAATACCACCGCATCGTCCGCTACATCATGCTCAAGCGCAAACGGTTTGCCACGGATGCGATGACGATTCTCGGCATTTTTCTCAATTCGCCGGACGTGACATCGGCGGGGATTTCCGAACGCGTGCGGCTGACCTACGGCAGCGCCTTTTCGGCGTTCACCGCGCTCTACAATGATCTCATGCCCGCGCTGAAGTCGGCACACGAAGCAGGCACGGTTGGTGATTTCACGATCACGGACAATGATATTGCCTTGTTTCAAGAGAGTTGTTCAACTTTCCGCGCCTTTTCCATCAATGCCGCCCGCAACGCATCAGATGACGTGTCATCAATCAACATGACCTCGCAATTCTGGACGGACATTATGATTGCTCATGATCGCGCCCACGGCAACAGCGGCATCCGGCGCTTCATTTGGTTTGTCTGGTGCATCATTGACCCCACCACCAATAAAGTAACCGTCACCAATGCCACTCAAGATACGGAGGGTCTTGTCCGCTGCGTAATCGTCAAGTCCGGCAGCCTCTACGCCGAATACGAGCTTGATACCCGCCAGCGCAACCGGGAGCCGGAACTGTCCATCGCCAACGTGAAGGCCCAATGCCAGAGCGAACGCTTCTGGGTTCCGCATCCCAAGAACTCGAAAAACCGCGCCCACCGCATGTCATTCGCGGAAATTGGCCAAATCTCCGTCTGGGTGCTTCGGTTTGATCGCATGGACGCAACCTTGCAATCAGTCTTTGCCGAGCAGTTTGAAAAGAAAATTGACGAAGATGAACCCGATCTGCCTTATGGTCAGGAGGAAAAGTCACCGTTCTGAAAAATCTAGGCACCGATAGCAAACCTTGTTACTACCACAACCCGCTGAAAACCAGCGGGTTGTTTTCATTTAGTCGCCCTAGTCACAGTTTTCGACTCATCCCTCTGTTTTGACTACGGGATTTCTGTGCTTGCAATTATTGGCGCGTCAATTAGCTTGCGTCGTCCAAGCAAAAAAATTTGCAGGTTCTTAAAATATAATAGTGAACAAAATCTGTGACTAGTATGACTAATGTGACTAGAGCGAGGTTCCAATGCTTCAAGCAAAAGGGATTGATCGCTAGTCACAAACATAGTCACCCCAACAACCACTGACTACCATGGCAAGACAACCCGGCTCAAGATTCCGAATATACAGCGATCAGCCCCGCAATAACAAATCAGGCCCCCGCGCCGTCGATCCTCATTCACCATGGCAACTCATGGTCGAAGCCCAACGCGATGAACTCGGCCT
>JANXMQ010000202.1 GCA_025354565.1 Akkermansiaceae bacterium | reverse complement strand
ATGGCTGCCCGGTCTGCCGGACGAGGCCGCGCTCCTGCTCAGCGGGTGAAAACCGATCCCTTTGCCATCATCCGGACCCGCCATCAAACGCCTTGCTCAAAGGTGCCCCACGAACACGCCCATTTTCCTTTTTAGGATGAGCGGTCCATTGGCGGTGGCGGTGAATTTCACGCTGTTGACGGTAGTAATGCCGACCACGCCGGGCACCGCAACGGTATGGCCGCTCCACGGGTCAGCGACGCCGAGGTTCTTGCTGTATTGCAGGTTCAGCGCAGCACTGCCGCGGTCGGCGGTGCTGAGGCAGTCGAAGGTCATCATCAGCTTGCCAGCGTTCGTGCTCGGCACGGGCAGCAACGCGGTGGCAGCGACGTTCTTGTTGGCCGAGCCAAGCAGCCATGCGAGACCGTTTTTCACACCGTCGCCGTTAGAGTCGGCGTCGAAGGCGGTGGTCCCGGACCACACGTCATACGGTGACTGGGGGGTCGCAATGGTAGCGATGATGGTGGTGCCGGTGTGGGGAGTTGGGCTGGCTCCGTCGGTCACGGTGAAGGTCAAATTGCTGCCCGCAACGGTTGGTATGATATTCACCCCCGTTAGAACCCCGGCAATGAAACTGGCTGAGGTCCCGGATAATCCGCCGCTGCCGCCAAAGGTGACGGTGCCGGTGAAACTGGTGGCGGTGACGTTGGCTGCATCCTGCGCGGTGAGGGTGATGCCAGTGATGGGCGTGCCGACCGTTTGCGGCGAGTTGATGGAGGAAATGGCGAAGTGATCGACTGCGCCGGATACGTTGAGGAGCAGGCTGTTGCCGGAGATCGAAACGGTGGCAGCCCAACCGGCGGGCATGTTGACCGTGGCGGGCGCGCTGCCGGTAATGTTATTTCCTCCGGTCATGAGGGTGTAGGTGCCGGAAGCCAAGCCGCCGCTTGAGGTGATGGTGAGCGTGGAAGTGCCGGTGAAAGTGAACGACCTGCCCGAGGAGACATCGAGCCGGTCATGGCTGACAGCGCTGGTGCTGATGTCGAATTCCAGTTTTCCGCCGTTTGCAATAGTGACGTCACGCCCAATCGTGCCAGTGCCGCCGAGGGTGGCTCCGTTGCTGACGTTCAAGGCCACCGCCGTATTGCTGAGGCTGCCGTTGATGAACAACTTGCCTGAGCTGACGGTGGTGGTTCCGGTGTAGGTGCTGGCACCAGTGAGCGTGAGGGTTCCGGCACCAGTCTTGATCAGCGAGCCGCTGGTGCCACTGATGACGCCGCCGAAGCTGGTGTTCGAGTTGTTTCCACCCGTGGTCAGCGTGGCGCTGCCGAGCGTGACGTTGCCGCCGGTGGCGCCGCCGCCTGCCAACGAGCCGATGGTTTGGTTGAAATTGTTCAAATCAAGTGTGACACCAGCACTGTTTGCGAGCGTCACTGCGGAGCCGATTCCGAAGGCTTGGCCACCAGCGGCAGCACCAGCTTGGAGCGCGCCACCGTTGATGTTGGTGGCTCCGGTGTAGGTGTTAGTGCCGGAGAGCGTGAGGGTGTTAGACCCACTCTTGGTCAGGCTGCCGCCGGTGGAGACGCTATCAGTCAGGAGATTCTGGGTGATCGTAATGCTGCCGTTGGTCGTGTCTAACACAGCACCGCCGGATTTGATAAACGCGTTGTTCAGGCCTCCCATGTAAGTGGTGCCGGCTGCGGAGTTTTTCAGCGTGCCGCCGTCGAAGTAGAGCGTCGCCGTGGAGCTGCTTCCGCGTGCCGTCGGAAACGCGGGCAAGGTCACGGTCGCGGTGCCGCCGATGGTCATGGTCGAGGTGTTCGTGCCGGCTGCGGAGAGCAGGGTGAAATTGGTGGCCGTGAAGGTGCCTCCCGTGGCACTGAAGCTGGCGTTCACTCCGGTTGAGCCAGACGTGGCGGCGCCGCCGATGGTCAATGTGCCGACCATGGCGGTGCCGCTGGTTTGATTGTAGGCCGCTGTCGTGTTGTTGGAAGCGGCGTCAGACCGTCCAATCATGAGAGCTGCGGAGGCTGTCGATAGATCGAGAGTGCCACCGCTGAGATTGAAGGTACCTGAGGCTCCCGTGTTCACGCCGATCATTACACCGCGGATGGTGCCGGTGCTGCCCGCGTTGACAATCGAGCCGCCGCTGAGGTTGTAGATGCCGGTGCCAGAACCATTGCCGACGAGGATGCCATTTCCCCCAGAGGAGGTGATGTTGACCGTGCCTACAGATTGGTTGATGGTGCCGGTTTGACCTGCCGCGCCTGTGCCTGCAAGGATTCCGTTTGTGCCGAGCGTGTAGGTTCCGCCGGTGATGTTCAAGATCACTCCGGTGTTGCCGCTGCTGCCGACGGTGATGGTGGCGCTGGTGGCACTGTTGCCGCCGCTCATGGTGAGTGTGCCGGCGCTGACGTTGGTGGCGGCGGTGTAGGTATTAAGACCTGTTAGTGTCAGCGTGGTTCCAGAGCCAAGCTTGTTGATGCCGCCCGTGCCGCCCACGGGGGTGTTGAATTGTGCATCAGAAAGGCATGTGATGGTCCGCTGGGCCGAGCCAGTCGTGGAAGTGGCGGCGGTGGTGAATGTCAACATTCCATTGTTGGTAGCATCTCCGAGGGTGAAGTTGCCGTTCATGACGATCCGGTTAGTGACCGTCCGCGCGGTGGTGCCGTTCGAGGAGAGTGCGCCGTTCGTATTCAGCGTGATGTCGCCACCGCCGAGGTTGGCGGGGGTCGCCGTACCGATCTGGAAAGCACCGGTCAGGTTGATCCCGCCGTTTTTGATGCTGCCTGTTAGGTTCAGGGTACCACCGGTGACGGTGGTCACGCCGGTGTAGGTGCTGGCTCCAGAGAGCACGAGGGTGCCGGTGCCCAGCTTGGCCACACCGCGCGCGCCGCCATTGGTGCCTGTGGAGTCGGCTAGGATGTTGGCGATGGTGAAAGTGCCGCCAGCATTGGTGGTGTCGAAGCCCACGGAAGAAGCGGCGTTCATGCCGTTAGTCAGGCTGGAGCTGGTCGCAAGGTTGGTCATCAGGGTGGTGACATCGCCGTTGGAAAACTCGCCCGAGCCACCGACGCTGAAGGCCAGCGTGCCGCCGTTTTGGACGTTCAAATTTGCCGCCGTCCAACTGGCGCTGGTTCCGCCGTAAAGCGCCGCCGTTTTGCCGTAGAGCAGGGTGCCTGCAAAAACGCGGGTCAGGCCGGTGTAGGAATTGTTTCCAGCCAGAGTGAGAACCCCCGCGCCGGTCTTGATGAGGCCGAGCGTGGTTCCCAGATCCGTGATGCCGCCGGAGTAGGTTTGGTTGGTGCTGTTGTTGAGTTCCAATCCCACGTTGCCGGAATAAGTCACCGTGCTTCCGGCTTGGCCACCTATCCCCGCCAGCAGTCCGCCGATGGTGCCGTTTCCACTGGTGCCGGTGGTCCACTGAGAGGCGCTGCCGACACTCACGCCAAGAACCGCGCCGCCTTGAACGGCCACTGCGCCGGTGGCGGGCATCGAGACGAGGCTGGGGAAACGCAGCGTGCCCGCGCTGATAGTGGTGCCGCCGTTGTAGGTGTTGGTGCCGTTGAGGGAGAGACGACCGACGCCGGTCTTGATCAAGCCTGCGGTGCCCGTGCCGTTAGAAAGGTTGGCCGACATCGCAGAGCCGTTGCCAACTCGTTGGGTCGTGCCGGCACCGCCCGTGCCATCGATCTGATCCACTCTCACCGTGCGGGTGGCTCCGTTGAGGTCGATCGGGTTGGCAAAAGTCAGCACGGAGTTGCGGATGCTGTTAGCTTGTGCGGTGAATGCTCCGAGAATGAAAGCGGTGGGTTGGAACGTGGCTGTGCCCCAAGTGATGGTGGCAGCGGCGTTTCCCAGGTTCACGATGGATGCATCGCCATTTTCACCGAAACCGCCAGCCCCGCCTGTTAGTTGAATCTGTCCTGCGCCTACACCCAGTGTTCTCGTGAAGGTGGTGTTGAAGTAATCTTCAAGCACACCGCCATTGAGTACGACGTTCGAGCTTGCGGACAGGTTGCCAGCGTGCCGCATGACGCCTCCAGAGACGGTGGTGGTGCCGGAGAACGTGGGAGTTGGTGTGATTTGTCGTAGGTCAAGCAAGCCAGAGCCGCTCAGGGTGATGCCACCGGTCGTGCCGGTTAAGGCGACGGCTCCGATGGTGACGCTGCCCGATCCCGCGACGTTGAGCGAATTGGTTCCGGTCGTGATCGCACCACTCAAGGTCATCGCGCTGGCGCTGTTGTTAGTCCATGTTTGAGTCGCACCCACCGTGACGGGGCTGACAATCGTGACCGCCGCGGCAGTGGAGTTGATCGTGATGCCGCCGTTGACCGTCAGGGCTTGGGCCGCAGTGCCGAGGGTGTAGGTGCCGGTGAACGGGTTGAAGGTGATCGTGTTCGCCGTCGTCGGGCTGGCGAGAGTAACCGCGCCGCCTGCGGTGGCGGGGCCGCCGAAGGTCGCGCTGGAGCCGGAGGCCCAGGTCTGGTTGGCGGCTCCGTCCCACCATTGGTTGGTGCCGAGCCATGCGCCCGCGCCGTTGGTCTGGGTTGCGGTGGCAGCATTGGCATCCCAAGTCAGGTTGAGGACGAGCTCCACAGTGGTGGAGACGATCGAAGTTTTGCTAGAAAAATCTGTAACTCTGAGTTTGATGGTGTTGAGTCCCTGGACTATGCCGTAGGTGCCGGTTAGAGTGGCGTAGCTGACGGCGGCGGGTGTGGCACCGGTGACGTCGCCGAAGTTTCCGTCGTTGTTGAGATCCCAGTCGTAGTTGGTGAGCGTGGTGCCGTAGGATGGCTGCGAGGTGCTGCCATCGAGAGCCAGCGACTAACCGACCAGCACCTTGTAAGTGCCGGTGACCGCGAGCGGATTGGCGCGCACGACGGTGAGCGTTTGCGGCACGGAGGTGGCGGCGTTGTAGTTGGTATCACCCGCTTGTGAGGCGGTGATGGTGGTGGTGCCAAGTCCAGCAACGGTCACGGTATTTCCGGCAATGGTGGCGACGGCGGGATTTGAGCTGTTATAGGACACCGTTAGTCCAGAAGAAGCAGTGCCTGTTAGGTTGAAAGGAGTCGCGTTGTCCAAGACCGGATTGAGCGCATTGAACGTGATCGTCTGCGAGGCTTTGGCGATGACGAGCGAGCCGGATGCGCTGCCGATATACTTGGGATCGGTGATGGTGGCGACCACTGCGTAAGTGCCTGCATTAGTAGGCACGGTGGCCGAGCCATTGTAGGTGATCGAATAGGACAAACTCGCAGGACTGGTGGTGACAGTCGCTGGTTTGGGCGTGCCATCGTAGGTAGGGGCGAGACTGCCGAGTGTGAGGGTGGCCGTCATTGGATTTACGGTTAGAGAAACTCCTCGGGTGGTGTTGCCTGAGCCGCTGGTGGTGTTGGCAAAGGAGACGGTGTCCGTGTAGTTGCCGACGTTTAATGTGTTGGCGTTGGCATTGATCGAAGCCGTGACGGTGGTGTTAGCTCCTGCTGCTAGAGTACCGCTGGTGGCGTCGAGTGTCACCCAGGCTGCGGTTTTAGTCGCAGTCCAGTCGATGGAGGTGCCGCCGGGGTTGCTGAGGGTGTATTGAAGTGACGATGGGGAAAATGATCCGCCAAAGGTACCGGTTGAGGTTAGATTTCCCGCTGGAGTGACAGCAAGTGTGCCGGGCCCAATGCCAGTTCCTGTTAGTGAAATGTCGAAGGGGTTTTCATTGGCGTCGTTGCTGGCGATGTGGATCGCCGCGGTGCGGGCACCTGCGGCTCCGGGCGTAAACGTGACGGTGAAAGTGGTGCTGGCGGCGGGGGCCAGCGTGGCGACCCCGAGGCTGCCGACCGTGAAATCGGCGTTGTGGGTGCCATCTTTTGAAATGGCGAGTCCGGTGAGATCGGCCGTGCCCACGTTTTTCACGGTGAAGGTGACGGGCGCGGAAGAACTTCCGACATTGGCCGAGCCGCAACTGATCGAGGCAGTGCCATCGACAAGGTCGGTGTTGAGAGGTTGTTCAACCGCGATTTCCGGTGCGCTGGTGGGAGTATAGACTACTTGATCGATCCACGCGGCATCGGCGCCGCCGATCGTATTCACATCCTTCGAATACGTCCATTTGATGGTCTGGGATCCGGAGGGGATGGCGATGGTTTTCTGGGCCCAGGTTCCGGCTGGGCCCGAGATCGCCGCCGCCCCAGCCTGCTCGGTGCCATTGAGATAGAAACGGAGAAAGTCATAGTTTAACTCAGAAGAAACATTCCACCAAAAGGTGAGATTCCCAGGACCGATCACTGTGGTTTCAATGGAAGATGTCTGACTGTCGGCGATGGCTCCGCTTTGCGCGGCATCGACTCCATCATGGGTGGTAGCGGCCTGATGAAACCAAGGCAAGTTGCCACTGGTCGTCCAAGTGAGGCCGCTGGTGTCCATCGCATCCGCCAATGTGGGTAAAATGCTAAAAATCGCATCACTTGTATCTGTCTTGGTCGGAGTTTCGATACTGGTGATTTTCACCGTGTAATCCGAGGCGGCGGCTTGCGCTCCCGGGATGGTCCAATTGTAAGTGCCCGAGTTTGCCGTTGTGGCAGCGATGGTCGCATTGAAGACGCTGGCTTTGAAAAGCTCGATTTTGACATTTCCCCCCAATGATGAAACCCAAGTGATGGCCTTGGTGTCCCCCTTGCTCCATTGCTCGCCCCCATTGGGAGAGGTGACGATCAGCTCCGTATTTTGCACCGTGAATGTAACGGCGATGGTTTGCGGAGAGTTGCTTGCTTGGGCCGACGTGACTGTGATGGTGTCGTTATAGGTGCCTGCTGCCAGCGATGTTGCATTAAAATTGACATAAATCGTATCCGTTTCACCGACCACTGTTCCGGAAGCTGGCGATAGCGAGAGCCAAGACTGGGTGCTAGTCGCGGTGTAGGTCATCGACCCACCCCCGTTATTGTTGACCGTGAACGACGCTTGCGGTCCAGAGCTACCTGTAGTGCCTGTTTTGGCAAGCGTGGCGGTCGAAAGCACCATGACCGGCTGAGTGGTGATAGTCAGACTAACAGCGATGGTCTTGGTCGTCGTCGATGCGGCCGGATCGGTCACGGTGATAGTTGCCGAATAGGAACCAGCGGCCAGACCACTGGTGGCGTAGTTCACGCTAATGACGCTAGTGCCTGTCGTCACCGAGCCGGTCGTGGGGGTGCAGGAAAGCCATGTTTGATCATCGCTAACCGTGTAGTTGAGAGTCCCGCCCTGGCCATTGCTGATGACAAACGTTTGAGATGCCGCCGTGGCCCCGAATTCGCAATCGCTGTTCATCGTGGACCGGCTTAGAGCGATGCTCGGAGTACTACTTAGCGCCCCTGCTCCGGCAACAAATGTCATTTCGGAACTGTCGGCGCTGATCGTATTAATGTTAGCCCCGGAGAGGGTGCTGCGGCCGGTCGCACTCCAGAACTTGAGTTCAGGAGTCGTGGTGTCGGAAATTTGACTCTTACCGGTACTTTTGAAAGCGTCGGAGGTATCAGGAGAGGGATCATCATACCACGGGGTTTTCGCCGTCTGTTGGTTCGCCTCAATGACCATTAATTCGTAGGGAGTGGTGTAAGAGCAGTTCGGATTGCTTGCGGTAATGATGGAGGAATTGGTATTACTTCCCGACTCATTTACGTGATAGGCCACGAGTCCGGCGCTCGGATTGACACTTCCGGTTTGCCCTCCGTAGGGACCCTCGTAGCCGGTGTTGTCCCTGAGCTCGAAGAGGAAATATTCCTGCGCCTTAGCGGGGTTGAGATAGCGGAATACCTGATTGCCGTCCACCTGCAAATTGCAGCGTTGAAGACTCGTACTATTCAAGTCAACGACATCCATCCAGCCCGAGGCTCGCTTGAGATAAGGATCAATGTGGACGGGATGGGTGCCAGCAGGGCTTCCACCGTAGTTGCCACCATCCATCAGGGAGAAATTGCCGACACCAGCCGCATTGGTATCATAAGCATAAAGATCCGGATACCCCAGCAGCATGTGGCCGTTCTCATGGCAGAACGTCCCTATCCTCAAAGAGGCCGTGGTTCCGATATCGGTAATCTGGTAATCATTGATGAATTTGCCGCCGCCGACGCTTTTGGGTGATGAAAGAACCCAGCGGTGGGGCCATAGACCAAAAGACCACACCCCGCTGTTAGAGCCTGCGAAGAACACGTTACAGGCACGGATGTTACCGCCGCTCTTTGTGGTCAATTTGGAAAAGTCATATCCATTCGCGATCAGGACATTGAGCGCATCATTCAGCAACGAACGACCGCACAGCCCACAGTCTGTGGTTGTGACATTGTAATAGGATTTCGGCTGAGGAACCCGCACATAGTAAGTCACCGTGTTGTTGTAGCGCAACTTTCCGGCAGATTGAATGTAGTAATAATCGTAGATGGATCCGGCATTTGAAAATCCCGTGTAGTTGGGCTTATTGCAGTAGTCGTCCACCTGCGCTTGAGTAACGACGGTTCCCGGTACGTCTGAGAAGTCGATGAGGATCGTCAAGCCCACCACATTTCCCGAGAGCGTAAAAGATGGCGGAGCCGGCGCAACTGATCCATCTCCTGGAGTCGCGCCGTCACCTGCCGCCATCGAGGGAGCTGCGGGAATCACCGAATCTGGAAACACGGTTCCCATGGGTATCACAAAGCCTTTCTTGCCGGCTTTTTCCTGCTTTCTGACTTCGTCCTTGAAGGACTGATAGTTTTTGTTTGCTTCCTTGACGGCCACCCAGCGGTCCCGTTGCTTCACGACCGCTTCATGCGCTTCGTACTTGATACGCGTCTTGGCGACTCTGGACGTGGGATTGATTTCGATGCCTTTTCTAAGTCCGAGTGCTTTGGGATTGGCCTTGCCGACTTCCTTTCCGGCTGAAGCGAACTCATTCCCATCGGCGGACAACGTGGCGTAATGATAGGTCTTGGTGGCCGGATCAAATACCACCGTATAGCCGTCCGTGGTTTCGGTGCGGCCGTAGAATTCATCACCAAAAACCCGCAGGTTCAATTTTGTGCCATCCGGCTGCGTCCACTCGATTGCCATCCCCTCTGGGCCATAAGGTGCCGCACGCAGCCCGCCCACCGTCAACGCGAGCGTCATTGATAGCGTGAATAGGTGGCGTGCGAAGGAATATGGATTTCGGGGCATCGTCGTAATCTAAACATCTCATGCGTAGCTTCAAGTCTTCATGTCGGCATCCTAGGGCAAACGCAGGGTGATTGGCAGGCTGGGGGCAATGCGGTGGAGTTTGGGTGAGTAGGCGGATGGCCTCGGCTCGGTTCTCTGTATAGTGGTCAAAGGCGGCGTTGAGCGAACTGAAGTTTTCTTGGGGGATGAGTGCGAGGATAGCTCCTCTCAATAGCGATAGGTTTTTCGCGCCTCTCGGTTTGCGGCGCACGCTACGGTCTTCACGCCAGCGCGTGGCATCCCTGCGCCAGTGGTTTTTGTTTTCCACTGACCAATGGTCGCGTCCGATTTGCGCCAGACGGGCGTGGCTGTGTTTTCCTTCCTCAATGCTGAGGATGAAGTGCCGGGTTTCCTGTTTGGCCTCGCCACCGTTCTTTGGCTGATGGTGGCGGGTGAGACTCACCACTTGCCGCGCTCCGGGGAAGAGGCTGGCGTCGAGGTCGAACCCGGCGACGCGCAGTTCGCGGTGTTCGATGCGGCCGTGGTCGGACTCGGTGGCCGAGATCCAGACGGCGGGAAGTGTATCTAACTTTTTCTGTGCAAGGGCGTAGAGGGTGGGCTGGTTGTCCTTGAGGGCGAGGTAGTAGTCGGCCCCGGCGGTGGTGATGGTGAGCGCCGTTTTTTTGAGCGTTGAGGGCGTCGCCAGTGATGACGGCGTTGGTTAGAACGGGAGCGGCTTGCTTGAGGAGGGTCTGACTGACGGGCAGTTCGCAGTCGTTCTTTTCGCCGCTGTAGGTGCGCATGACCAACGGGGATCCGGTGGAGTGGTGGCAGAGGGAATGGAGCGGAGCGACATGGACAGGAGCGAACGCGACGTGCCCCGAAGGGGTGCGACCGGAGGGGAGCATCAAACGAGGGCTCCGAGTTTGCCTTTTCCGCCGAGATCTTTGCCGTTGAGCGCGAGGGTTTTGGGCAGGAGGTCGCTGTTAGTGGTGAGCCATTGGTTGATGGCGTGGGCGAGTGAGTGGGGGTTAATCTGGTTGACGATGTCGTTGAGGGCGTCGTAGCCGGGGAGCAGGAGTTGGCCGCTGAAGCGGTGGCGGCGGGTGAGGCCGATGGCGGCGCGCTGGTGTTGATTGAGGGGTCCGCATTTGGCCCAGATGGCTTTGACGTCGGGCGCTCCGCAGAGAAGTCCGTAGGTGAGAAGTCCTAACAATGCGCTGAGAGGGTGGCGGCGGGTCTTGGGATTGCGCGGGTCATCGACTTGTTTGAAGGCGTCTTTGAGGCTGCGCAGGGCCTTGCAGGTGAGGGCGCTGCGGGCTCCGCAGGTGGCTTGGGCAATGCCTTGGCGGTGCTCTTCGGGGAGGCTGCCGGGGGTGCCGAGGAGTTGTTGGGCGTTTTTTTGAAGAGGGCGGATCCAAAGTTGTTTGGGGCTTGGGAGGTCTTGATAGAAGTCGGCGCGGTGACGTTTGAATCCTTTGGTAAAGCCGAGCGGGGTCCAGTTGGTGACTTTGTAGAGGGTGCCTGTGTGAATGGCGGGGTCGTGGAAACTTTCGGCTAACAAGGGACGGTAGCCGTGCTTTTCCTGCCAGGCGTCTGCAAGTTCGCGCAGGGCGAGGCCGAGGCATTGGCTGGGAAGATTGGGACGGCGGGCGCCTTCGGGAACAACGAAGCGGCGGAGTTGGACGACGAGCTTGAGGCGGTTGGCGCAAGTCACGGCATCCCAACCGATCCCGGTGTCGCGGTCTTTGAGATGCTTGGCGGCCCCAGCCCAACAGAGGACGGCAACAAGTTGGTCGCTGCCGTCTTCGGGGTCTTGTTGGTAAACGCCCTGCCAAAGAACATGTCCGGCAGGACGTCCGGCTTTGAGGTAGTGTTCGGCGTCGAGCACCGCTCGGAGCTGGCTGATCTCCAGAGGCTCGGTCGCGGTGCGAATGTGGAGGGTGGAATCGGTTTGAATCTTCGGAGCAAAGAGTATCATGGAAGTCATGACACCCCTACCCTGCAAAATCGGTGCGTCGTGTTTAGCCGAAAAGCTACAATCTCGGAACGGTGCCGATCAAATGTCTTCCTGCCAATCACCCTGGAAATTGAGAGAATCGCAAGCCAACCACGGCAAACTTTTCCATTTCGGCTACCCTAGAGCAGTGGCCTCGCGTTCGAGTTTTTCCAGCCAAATTACCAGTATCGCGACATCGGCGGGAGTGATACCGGGGATTCGGCTGGCTTGCCCGAGGGTGGCGGGGCGGATCTCGGTGAAACGGAGCTGGGCTTCCTTTTTCAGGCTACGAATGCTGTTGTAATCAAGCGTGGCGGGAAGGCGTTTCCCTTCCTGACGAGACATCCGGTCAATCTGGGCTTGCTGGCGGCCGAGGTGGCCTTCGTATTTGAAATTCGTCTCGATGATTGGCCAAAGTTCCACGTGGAACATTTCGAGGAGGTTTGGCGGCAATGTTTCCCATGAGTTTTCACTACGGCGGAACCATTGATCCAGTTTGACGCCTTCGTGGGTGGTTTGGCGGATGTAGGGATCGGCTTTTTCGAGGGCGGTAAGTTTTTCCTCCACCCGGCGGACGCGTTCGCCGCTGGCGAGTCCGATGGCGGCGGCGCGGGGAGTGAGGCGGAGGTCGGCGTTGTCTTGGCGGAGGAGAAGGCGGTATTCGGCTCGGCTGGTGAACATGCGGTAGGGTTCGGTGCAGCCGCGGGTGACGAGGTCATCGACCATGACGCCGATGTAGGCTTCGTCGCGACCGAGAATGAACTCGGGTTTGCCAAGGGCTTTGAGGGCGGCATTGGCCCCGGCAATAAGTCCCTGCCCTGCCGCTTCTTCATAGCCGGAGGTGCCGTTGATCTGGCCAGCGAAGTAGAGGCCTTCGATCTTCTTCGTTTCGAGGGTCGGATGGAGTTGGGTTGGAGGGCAGTAGTCATACTCCACGGCATAGCCAGGACGGAGAATCTCGCATTTTTCAAGGCCGACGATGGAGCGCAGGAAATCGAGTTGGACATCGTAGGGCAGGGACGTGGAAACGCCGTTGACGTAGTATTCAAAGGTGTGGCGACCTTCAGGTTCGAGGAAAACTTGGTGGCGCTCCTTTTCCGCGAAACGCACGACTTTGTCCTCAATGGACGGACAGTAACGCGGGCCAACGCCTTCGATGACGCCGCAATACATCGGCGATTGGTGAAGATTTCCGGCGATAATCTCGTGTGTTCGGGGGTTCGTGTAAGTGATCCAGCATGGCATTTGTTCCACGTGGAACATTGGGTCACCCCAAGGATTGAGGTTGAAGAGGTCGTTTTCGCCTTTCTGGAGGGTGTCGGCCATGAAGCTAAACTTAGGGACGGGGGTGTCGCCGTCCTGACGTTCGCACTTTGAGAAATCAATCGACCGCGCGTTTAGGCGGCACGGCGTGCCGGTTTTGAAGCGTTCTACGGCGAATCCGAGGCGCTTGAGGGATTCAGAAACATGGGACGTGGCATCCCCCATCCTGCCTCCTTTTTCGTTGCGGAGGCCCACGTGCATCAGGCCGCCCATGAATGTGCCGGCGCTGAGGATGACGGATTTTCCGGCGATTTCCATGCCGAGGGAGGTGGAGATGCCGATAATGCAGTCGTTTTCAACGAGGAGATCGGCAACATTAGCTTGGTGAATCTCAACGCCGGGCATCGCTTCGAGCTCGCGCTTCATGCGGAATTGGTAGGCTTTCTTGTCGCACTGGGCACGTGGTGCGCGAACGGCCGGGCCCTTTGAAGCATTGAGCATGCGCCACTGGATGCCGGTGGCGTCGGTGTTGAGACCCATGATGCCGCCGAGGGCGTCAATCTCACGGACCATGTGGCCCTTTGCGAGGCCGCCGATGGCCGGGTTGCAGGACATTTGCCCGATGGTGTCCAGATTTTGAGTAAGAATTGCCACCTCGGCACCGAGCCGAGCGGCGGCCATTGCGGCCTCGACTCCGGCATGGCCAGCGCCTATGACAATCACATCGTAAATTTTTGGGTAACGGAACATCGCGGGACGGGTCAGGATAGCCGGAATGGCGCATTGCTCAAGCTTGGAAACGGCAGGTCAGACGGGGGTGAGATGAATTTTGCACGCCATTTGTTCCACGTGGAACAATTTCACTCGGTTCGGTCAAGAATGCCCGTGGACGCGCGCGGGAGCAACTCCTCCATGCGGAACTCGACGCGCTCAATTCGATTCGCCAGCATCACCCGCGGCACGCCGAACTCCGCGAGCACCTGTCGACAGGCACCACAGGGTGATATTGGAACGCCTGTATCCGCCACCACGGCCACCGCGATAAATTCCCGCACGCCCGCCGCGACGGCTGCACCGATAGCAACACGCTCGGCACAGTTGGTCAGACCGTAGGAAATGTTCTCCACGTTACAGCCCATGAAAATCCGCCCGTCCAAAGCCAGCAAGGCCGCGCCCACGGCGAAATTTGAATACGGAGCATAAGCCACCTCCCGTGCCCGCCACGCCGCTGCCACCAGTTTATCCCAATCCATCTATGAAAGTTAGCCACGATTTATCGCGGCGGGAATAAAAAACCTTTTCCAAACGCAGATTTTGGTCTAGCCGCGCCGGTAAAAATCGCCAATTCTCGCGTCGTCATGCACCGCTACCTGCCGCTTGCTCTTCTCGTCGGAATGCTCATTGCTTTCCGCGTTCTGGGGAGCGCTTTCCCTGAGACCCTGCCAAATTTCCAACCGCTTGCTGCCTTGTTTTTCTGCGGTGCGCTGCTTGCTCCTGGCTGGCGGGGATTTGTCATTCCGCTCGGCGTATGGGTGGTGACCTTTCCTCTCGGCGTTGGCCATACGGCAAATCCACTGGATTTCCTCACCACTGGTCTTGCCATCGTCAGTACTTTCTTCATGGGCAAAGCCCTCGCCAAAAGTAACATCCCGACCTTACTGCTCGGCTCTGCCGCCGCCGCTTTAACCTTCCACCTAATCACCTGTGGCGGGGCATGGCTCAGCGATCCGCGCTATGCGAAAACCCTGACCGGCCTGACTCAGTCGCTCTGGACCGGTGCTCCCGGCGATGCCCTTCCGTCCTGGGTCTTCCTGCGCAACCTGACCGCCGCCAATGTCATCTATACCGGAATTTTTGCCCTCGCCCAAGTCCGCTTTCCCAAGCCCGCCATCCACCTCGCTCCCGCCCTCGCCAAGTCCCGCTAAATTTCCACCGCCCGCCCCATGACCAGCGCCGCTCCCATTCCACTCGATTTTGCCAGCTCACCCATCAATCAAGCCCTCACCCCCGAGCGGAAAGTCGAGCTTTACTCGCAGATGGTTCGCATCCGCCAGTTTGAATCAACGGCCCTGAAGTATTATCAGGGTGGGAAAATGAGTGGCTTCTTGCACCTCTACATCGGCCAGGAAGCCGTCGCAGTGGGGACCATTTCCCTCGGCGGTGCAGATGATCACTTTATCACCGCTTATCGTGATCACGGACACGCTCTTGCCGTAGGGATGGGCATGAATGAGTGTATGGCAGAAATGTTTGGGAAACAAACCGGTTGCTCGAAAGGCAAAGGTGGATCAATGCACTTCTTCGCCCCCGATAAAAATTTCTGGGGGGGCCATGGCATTGTCGCTGGGCAGACACCGCTCGGCCTTGGTCTTGCCTATGGCCTCAAATATCTCGGCCGGGAAGGTTGCTGCCTCTGCTTCCTCGGCGATGGCGCGGTCAACCAAGGTGCCTTCCATGAGTCTCTCAACATTGCCTCCCTATTTGGCATTCCTGTCGTTTACGTGATCGAAAACAACGGCTACTCAATGGGAACTTCCCAGAAGCGTTCCTCCGCTTACAACAGTTGCCTCGCCCAACGCGCCGAAGCCTATGCGATCGAATGGGATGTAATCGATGGCTCGAACTTGTATGAAGTTCGTGCTAAAACCCATATTGCGATGGAACGCGCACGCAAAGAACAGAAGCCCACGGTCTTGGAGATCGATACCTACCGCTACTACGGCCACAGCGTTGCGGACTCCTCGCACAAAGGCGGCTACCGCACGCCCGAGGAAATCGAAAACTACAAACAAAACCACGACCCAATTTCTGTTTTTAAACGGATTCTGATCGCAGAAGGTGTTTTAACCGATGTAATGGCAGATCAGATCAAAGTCGCTGCCAAGAATGAGGCCGCCGCCTCTGTCAAATTCGCCGAAGAATCCCCCGCACCGACCATCGCCGACATTGGCACGGATGTTTATTGGGAGACTGACAACAATACCTCGGCATCAAAAATCGGCCGCCATTTCTTCAACGACTGAGCCAGTCCCGATTTCTGAATTCCTAGCAAATCTCTCCCACTCCTAAATTTTCCATGTCCCGCATTCTCACCTACCGTGAAGCCCTCCGCGAAGGCCTCGATGAAGAACTAGCTCGCGATTCTAACGTCGTCCTGATGGGCGAAGAAGTCGCGCAATACAATGGCGCTTACAAAGTTACAGAAGGGCTTTGGAAGAAGTGGGGCGATAAGCGGGTCGTCGATACCCCGATTTCCGAGGCGGGCTTCATCGGCATGGGCATCGGTGCCTCCATGCTTGGCGTGCGGCCAGTGATGGAGCTGATGTTCTGGTCCTTCCATTCTGTCGCCTTCGACCAGCTCGTCAGCAATGCGGCCTGTGTCCGTTACATGTCCGGCGGGCTTTGCAACTGTCCAATCGTCGTTCGCGGACCGGCCAACGGCGGGACCGGTGTCGGTGCCACCCACTCACACATCCCGGAAGGCTTATTCGCGGCTTTTCCGGGTTTGAAAGTCTGCGTCCCGGCGACTCCAGCCGATGCCAAGGGCCTGATCAAAGCCGCCATCCGCGACAATGACCCGGTCTATGTCATGGAAAACACGCTGCTCTACGGCACCACCGGCGAGGTTCCCGATCCTGCGGACGGCGATCACATCGTCCCGCTCGGTGTCGCAGACCTCAAGCGCGAAGGCACCGATGTTTCACTCATCGCCCACGGTCGCTCCGTTATCCAAGCCCTCGCCGCAGCGGAAATTCTCCAAAGCGAGCATGGCATCAACGCCGAAGTCCTTGACCTCCGCTCGATCCGCCCGATTGACCAGGACGCCATCCTCAAGACCGTGATGAAAACCAATAAGGTCGTGCTTGTCGATGAGTCCAAGCCCTTCGGCGGCGTTTCTGCAATGGTTGCCATGCTCATCCAAGACCATGCCTTCGATTACCTTGATGCACCCATCAAACGCGTCTGCTCGCTTGATGCCCCGGCCATTTATTCACCACACATTGAGCATGAGCAACTTCCAAATCCACGCCGGATCGTGGAAAAGGTGCTGACCATCGCTTAATTGAAGATCGTGAGTCTCTTCGGAATTTTTGATTGCCAAACTCCCCATCCTTCCTAGCATCCCCACTATGTTTCTGCGAGTAATTACCCTGACTTCCGCCGCACTCCTCGCCCTCTGTCTGTCCTCATGCTGCTGCATGTGAAAATCCCAGTTTTTTACGCATGCCCTCTAAACCACGAACCACTATGAAAAACCTCGCCCTGCTTTTCTCCCTCGCCGCCGTTTCCTTCGGCTTTTCCTCCTGCTGCTCGATGTTCGGCTACTCAGACCAATATGCCGGCTATCGCACGGAAATCCACCAAGTAAAAACCTGCGGTTATGACATCGTTACCAAACAAGTTAGGGTTGGCAGCGGCAAGAGCGGCATGGTCCAAACTGTCGAGGAACGTGTCCCTCGTTACAGGACAGTGACCAAGCAAGTGCCAATTCCCCGCACACCGTGCGTGTATCACTATTGCACGAAAAAGGATGCATGCGGCACTACTTCCCATGAAACCGTCGTCATGGCGAGCGCCCAAGGTGCTGTCGGTAGCCCGAATATCGGCCTGATTCCGACCATGAAGCCGATCGCTCCCTGAGTGGATTTCCCAGTCATTTTCCCAAGCGCGGCGGAGTTCAAAACTCCCCGCGCTTTTTGTTTCCACAACCCCCGGTAAAAAGGCTGGAAATAATCTAATAATTTTACATTCTCACCCCGACTCCCATCCTTAACTAACATCATGTCTGTGAACATCGAAATGCCTAAACTCTCGGACACCATGACCGAGGGCACCCTCGTCAAATGGCACAAAAAAATCGGCGACCTCGTCGAGATTGGTGACATCCTCGCAGAGATTGAAACCGACAAAGCCACCATGGAAATGGAGGCCTTCGATGACGGCACCCTGACGGAAATTTTGATCCAAGAAGGCCAAAGAGCCCCCATCGGCGGTGTCCTCGCCGTGTTGGACGGAGATTCCAGCGCATCACCAATTCCGGTTTCTGCCGCCACTGTGGCAACTCCACCAGTTTCTCCCGCTGCCCTGACAGCCTCGGCCGCCACCCAACCTATCGTCCCCCTTGCACCTGCCGGAGAGCGCCTCAAAGCGTCTCCACTCGCCCGTAAGGTCGCTGAGGATCTCGGGGTCAGCCTGATCGGGATAGCCGGCTCCGGCCCAGGCGGACGCATTGTGAAATCCGACGTCCAAGCCGCTGCAAGCACCCCAACGAAAACACCAGTCACGCTGCCATCCCAAGATGCCACTGCCGCCGCTGGCTTGGCTGCATCCATGAAGGCCAAGGCTATCGCCCAAACCCCTGCCACAGTTACCTCCCCAGCCGCCCAAGCCATCATCCCACTCGCGAAGGATGGAGACGAAATCGTCCAACTCAACTCGATGCGGAAAATCATCGCCTCGCGCCTGCTCACGTCCAAGACAACCATCCCCCATTTCTATCTGCACTTGGAAGTCGATGCCGCGCCACTCATGGCCCTGCGCCAACAAGTGAATGCCCAAGCCGAAAAAACCCACGGCAACAAATACTCCGTAAACGACTTCATCCTCAAGGCTGTCATCAACGCCACTGAAGCCGTGCCCGCTGTAAATGCGTCCTTCGCTGGAGACCATATCGTGAAATTCAGGCACGTCGGTCTGTCCGTCGCCATCGCGGTGGAAGACGGCCTTGTCACCCCAGTCATCAAGCAAGCAGAAACCAAGTCCCTCTTGGCAATTTCCCGTGCAGTCAAAGACTTCGCCGTCCGCGCCAAGGACAAAAAGCTCAAGCCGGACGAATTTGACGGCGGCACCATCACGGTTTCCAACCTCGGAGCCTGGGGAATCGAATCTTTCGATGCCATCGTCAATCCCCCACAGGCGGTCATCCTATCCGTCGGGGCGGCGCTCGAAAAACCTGTCGTCAAGGACGGCCAAATCGTTCCCGGCCTCCGCATGAACCTCGGGGTTTCCTGCGACCATCGTGTGGTTGATGGGGCCATCGCCGCCCAGTTCCTTGCGGAAATCAAAAAACTCATCGAGCAACCCGCCCTGATGCTGCTCTAACGGGTTATTGCCCTTCTCTTGATGATTTCTTCATTTTTGAACCTATAAGATCATCATCTTAATCGTGTGAACAACCCCCGAATTTCGCTGTTCCCCAGCTTCACCACGCCTGTTCCACAGCAAGAACAACTCGGGTATGACCCTGCATGATATTGGAATATCCAGGTCTTTTTAAAAATCGTCCGACCTTCCCCCAAGTCATTCGGGGCTTATTCCCAGCCTTTTCCCGACTTCTTGTAAATAGGCGCTCATCTGGAAAACCAGCCACCATTTCCGGCAGTGTTTGATCTGGTCATCACCGGTGGCAGCGGCGGCTTGGGCACAGCAGTCATCCACGCGTTTTCCAATCCCGAGTGGAAAATCACCGCCCCAACGCACGCGGAACTCGACGTGTCTGATCCTGCCGCCGTTCGTGGGTATTTCCAATCCCGTCCCGTTGACCTACTTGTTGTAGCCGCAGGAATTACGCGGGATGCACTCTTACACAGCCTTGAAGAAAGTGCATGGGACGAGGTGTGGATTACTAATTTCCAAGGCGCAGCGGCCGCGGCCGCTGCGGTCCTGCCAAGAATGATCGAACAGGGAAGCGGTCATATCATATTCATTTCCAGTTACTCTGCGTTGCATCCAGCTCCGGGTCAGGCAGCATACGCCACGGCCAAAGCGGCGCTGCTAGGCCTCATTACATCCCTCGCGCGGAAACATGGCCCCCACGGCGTCCGGGTAAACGCCATTTTACCAGGCTTCTTGGAAACCCGCATGACTAAACCTGTCTCCGATCCTCGCCGGGCCGAAATTTTAGCGGCCCATACACTCGGGCGCTTCAATACTCCGGCAGCGGTCGCTAATTTTATCCGCCATCTGCACATGAACCTCCCCGATACCTCCGGCCAGGTTTTCCAGTTGGACAGCCGGATTTCCTGATCGAATCGAGGTTGCACAATTCGGATCGGGTCGCTTAACTGTCGCCCCGCTGATTTGTAGAAGCGGTCAAATACCAACCAAAACCATTACCCCGATAGCCCCAATGAAAATTGCCAAAAACACCTTCGCCAACGAAGAAGTCGTGCTTGATTTCCATGAATACGAAGGTTGCACCTTCACCAACTGCCGCTTTGTCGTTCTCGGCTACGGCCCATTCGCGCTGAACCAGTGTGAGGTCGTCAACTGCGAGTTCACATTCGCCGGACCTGCCGCTAGCACGATCCAAACGATGTCCACCATCTATCACAACATCGGCGAACAAGGAAAAAACTTGATCGAAGGAACCTTCGATCAGATCCGCAATGCCGGTGCGAACAAACCAGCCTGAGCGCTGGAAAAAACCATCAAGCACCTACCGGGACCGGACGCCACTGCGAGAAATCGAGTGTCGATCTGGTCCCGGAATTTTATCCGGGCAGCCGCACCGTGGGTCGTTCGGGAAAATTTATCCTAAAGAGGAAAATGGAAAACTCGCCAGAACGCGGCAAGTGACGTAATTTCAAAGTCATGGATGCTCCCATGGCTGTGATTTCCGCTCACCCGGCGGGTGAGACAAGAACTTCCCCTCAATACCCATCTGGAACC
>JANXMQ010000200.1 GCA_025354565.1 Akkermansiaceae bacterium | reverse complement strand
ATGGCTGCCCGGTCTGCCGGACGAGGCCGCGCTCCTGCTCAGCGGGTGAAAACCGATCCCTTTGCCATCATCCGGACCCGCCATCAAACGCCTTGCTCAAAGGTGCCCCACGAACACGCCCATTTTCCTTTTTAGGATGAGTGTCATTCGTAATGACATCCAACACAATTTAGTTTCAAAAATACACACAACTGCTTTTGCGACCAACAAAAGCTACTGGGCCACCTACAAAACCAGCAAGTTTTCAAGCCCTCGAATTGACAGAGCTGTCGCGCCAATCGGCGCGGCTTGGCGTGTCTTTTCGAGGAGGCGCTTGCTGGTGCCTGTAGGTGGGGCGCGATCAAGTCGCGCTCTTTCTTTCCAGTAGCAAACATTGAGTCGTGACAGCTCACCGGCCCACCATGAAAACACTTCCTCCACTCATTGCTTATATCATCGCCAGCACTGTGCTTGCTCACAGTCAAAACGAAAAAATCCCCACTCCTCGCGTCGCAACACCCGCCCACATCCTAGGCAACATCCCGGACGGCACCCCACCGCTTCCCGCTCCTCCAAAACCCACCTTGGTCGTTGCCAAAGCGGACATTCTTTCCACTTCCATCCACCAGCAAGGCGGACGCACCATCACCATTCGCGAAATCAAACCCATCGACCTACCCGAGCCGCCCCAGCAGGCATCCGCATCTGCCGCCATGGACCCAGCGGTTCGCGAACACATCGCTGATTACCACGCCACTCACCCGAAAGACGACATCCTCTACCTCGGAGCCACCATCTATCGCTCCAAAAATTCACCGCCCCGCACCCTCGTCCGATATAACCCAATGGGCGCTGGTGAAAATTGCACCTTCTGGTCATCGGCCGACTTCTCCTTGATTGCCGGTGGCATTCACTCATTTCTCGATTCCGCAGGACAAACCCATTCGATTTTCATGAGTTGGGAAAATATAGATATCGACTCCAAGACCGACCCCAAATCCACCCAAAGTTATGAAAACAACATGCCTGAGATACCGGAATTTCCCGAAGGAATGGCGACATGGCAAATCACCGGCAAACCACCCACTGATACCAAAGCACTCATCCCCATCCAATCACTCCACGACATTTATAACAAGGAACATGACCGCCTCTTAGAAGCCTACGAAGGTCGCGAACGCGCCCGCATCAAGGAGCAAGCCTATCTTAAAGCCCATCCGCCAAAACCCAAAAATATAACCCTCAACTACTGGCGCACTAAGACTCCAACTGCTACCACGAAAGGAGAAAACAAGTGAAACGCTTTTCCCTTCTTGCACTGTTTTCCTTGTGCCTAGCATCCGCCGCTTTTGCCGTTCTAGATACCAATAACAACGGCCTCAGCGATCTTTGGGAACGAGAAATCAACAATGGCCAACTCCTCCCGCCGAATTTCGATCCCTTGGCAGATCCAGACGGAGACGGCTGGTCTAACGCGAAGGAAGCCGCTGCTAACACCAATCCATTTCAAGCCAATCCGCCCGAAGGAATCGTCCAGACTGACATCCTCCACATTCCCGCCACCTACTTCAACAGCCCGACAAACGGCCCCGAACTCCTCACTCCCGAAGCCTGTGAAATCAGTTGGCCCACTTTCGCAGGCAAACAATACACCCTGTTCTTTTCACCCGATCTCTCATTGGGGAGTTGGATTCCCGTCGGAGAACCCTTCACCGCAACCGGTGGCATGGTCACCTTTGGCTTTGACATCAACGATTCCGACAAACGCTTCTGGCAAGTCGCCATAGAGGACACCGATCTTGATAACGACGGACTAACAGGCCGCGAAGAATCCCTCCTCGGCACCGATCCGACCAATAAAGCTACCTTAGCAGGTATTCCTGATCTCTGGTTAGCCACCTATTTCACCGACATTCTACTCAATGGTGGTCCCTACGCTATTGATCCCAACGCAGATCCAGACGGCGACGGTATCAGTACCGCAGAAGAAGCCCTCGCAGGCACGGACCCCACCTCGCCCGATCCAGAATCAGCCCGGCAATGGGTTTCTGTCACGGGCAATGCCGGACAAGATGAACCCGTCACCCGCGCCGGCACACTCACGATTCCTGCCGGAGAGAGCCGCATTTTGGTTGTCGCAATCGCCAGCGATGAATTTCCAAATTACACGGGAACACCATCCGAATTCGATGACACCTTAGAATGGAGCGCTACACCATCAAAGGGAGACCCCATCATAGGCTCCATCAACGTCAATTCCCGCCATGACGATTGGATCACCGATCAAACCAACGGCACAACGCTCCCCGGATTTCCAGCCCCGCCTCATATCGAAAAAGCACACATGTTCACCGCGCCAGCTAACGCGCCATTAACGATAGATATCGAAGTTACCGCTACCAATATATCTGATGATATACTTCCCAGCCATGTCGCCGTAGGCTTACTGCCGGTTGAGATAAGCTGGCAAGCCATCAGCGGATGGGATAATGTGAGCGCCCACATCGACCCATGGAACAAGCCAATTTACGGCAGCCGTATTTTTCCTGATTTTAAAGATCCCGTTTCAACTGAACTGCGGAACAAACTCCAAGTCGTCGTAAAAACCTCTCCCGCACTTCAAGGGAAAACCGTTTTTGTGAAATCGTTCGATGTGGATGACAGCACCTCAGAAGAGTTCGATCACGAAGATGGAAATTCCACTCCGGTAATCGACACGAACTATGAGGGTGGAGATGACAATCTGATCGATTATCTAGGCACTCCCAAAAGCGGTCAATTCTGGACTGGCACCGCATGGGGTGGAGACACGGCACAAGGCATCGTCGGTGCTAATGGCGAGGTTAAATTCGACTTCCGTGTCGGAATGCAGCCCGGCAACAACTACCGCGTCGCAGCCTCCATCATTGACGAATCTACATACGAAGCCGTCCAAATCGATGAGCCTGATGAAGAAAAATTTCTTGGTTGTAAATTCAGCGAAAATGGCGAGGCCCCAGCCTCCCCCTTGCTGACGGTCTGGAGAAAATTGTGGGTTGAGAATGACTCGATGGCGGCGATACCGGTGGACGGTTTTGGTTACAAGAGGAATGATTTGAGTTCAGATATAGCCAATCCCATCATCGGGAGCACTTGGCTCACCATTGGTGGGACCGAAACGAATATCCCCATTTCTCCTATAACCGATCAGACCAGTTATTTCGATCTTGAGAATGGTCATATTATTGTGCAAAGTAACTCGTACAGTGTAATCGCGACTGGAAATGACTTAGTGGACGAATTCGTGAGAATTTCTGGAAACCACACCGACCTACCTTCAGGTTCGGAATTCCGGCTTTATGATGATGATGATTACGGACTGGCCGCACCACCATTGCCAAGAAACAATCTCGTGGGCAACACACTTAAAAACTCCTATAAACCTGCTTTTATTGAGGTGGAAAATGCCGAAACTTGGAATACACATAAATTTTTAGACTTTCTTTTGCAGAAGTCGGTAAATGGAGGTGTCCTAGGTATAGGAGATGAATTTTGGGATGCACAAAAAGATCTGGACGATAAAAATAAATGTTGGACCGCTAGACTAATCACTGCTTATCAAGGCGGATATTCAGATGACGGAGATCCACATGCAGAAGGCTATTCAGAAGGAATTACTCCGGGTTATAAGAGGCAATTTAGTGTCGTCTATGTCGAGACCGTAAGGGATGAATATGACAATCTGATTCGTACGGCACATCCAAATGCGCTTACCTTGGTAGAGCTCGGGATTATGTTTAACGCGGCTCATGAAATCGGACATATGCCAGGGGCGGGCTCCGATTCCGCGCATCATGATGAAGAAGGAATTATGGCCAAGCAAATAATTATTAATGTCAACGCACTTCCAGTATTTAATCCCGTCTCGATTACGAGGTTCAGAAAAACAGCAAAATGGCAAAAACCTTAATACCTATCCTGATTGTTTTAAACTGTTGTTTTGATTTTTGTTATGGAAAATCTTTCAAGACTGCCGATTTCGCGGACGCTGAAAATGTCCTTCGCATGGTAGAAGTTTATCATAATCAAAAAGGAATTTTTCCCAGAAATTGGCTGCAAATAGAGGAGGTGACAAAAATTAAACTTGTTAGCAATAAATTTGATTACAGAAGAAAATACGCATTTCCTAAAAATGATATAACTACATTAATTCAGAATCACAAGTCTCGGATTGTCGCAATGGCTGTCAATTCTGGTGGTGAAGGTGATAGAGAAGAAATAAATGAAGCAGGACGAATCATATTGTTATTCAGGGATGATAATATTTTTACCCTTATTAGGGTGAAAGAGACAACGCTTTCTCAAATATTCAAATCGGCCAGTTATGAATTAGCTGACTATACTGGTATAGAAGGAAAATGGGCGAATACTGACGAGTTGAAACCAACTCAGGAAGATCAATCCAAACATCAAGACGCGACACGGCCAGATTCTTTGAATTCAAGAGAGAATTATCAGGGCGGTGGAAGAATCTCGCAGCTAGCAGAAAAAAGCGGCCTCGCAACTCAGGATGACAAATTAATTCGGTGGATAATGATTGTTTCTGGATTTTGCGGAGTGGGTATTGCTGTTTGGATTATGGTCCGACTTAAACGCACAAAATAATGTCAAATATTTTGCCGCCTCCAGCTAAACAACCGCGCTGTTTTGAAAACTTTGAAAAAATCGCACGCAATAAATTGATCGAAAAAAGCAAGCATGTAGAAAACATGCTGACAATATGGGACAAGACTCAGAAGTCAGATCAACGCCCACAGGAGCGGGGTTCAAAAATCTCCTCAAGGCTCTTCGGAAATTACGTAAGTGTATGGGGCATTCTAACTATCTTCGCGATAGGATTAGCTGTTTTGATTATGATTCGATTTAAACGAAAATATTGATTGGAATATGTGATAGTCGTTATACGGGTTCAAAAATTGGCACAATCGAACTTAGTGGGTAGCTGAGGCTTCGGCGCGGCGCGCTACTCTGCCGTGGGAAAAGTTGTCCGCAGGTTCCAATGCGTGAATGGGCTAGTTGGAAGATCGTTGGTGCCAGAAATACCAGATTTTTGACTCAGTCTTTCTTTTTATCTGCGTCCATCCTGGTTATCGGTGGTTGTTTTTCCCTAATTTGAGCGTTGAGCGGCGCGGGGGGTAAAATTTCAAGCAAGCTGGCTGAAATTACTTTGTTCAAATTAGATTGAACAAACCGGGGAAACTTTCTACGGTCCTCCCATGGCTGGTCTGCTCGATGGCGATCAATACGATTTGGATCCTCTGGAACGCCAGGTGGTCTCAATGTTTGTGGACGGGGTGCGGGTGCTGGGAATGCCTCGCTCGATCGGCGAAATTTACGGCCTACTCTTCATCTCGCCGACCCCGCTGTCGCTGGATGACCTCGTGCAGAAACTCCATATTAGCAAGGGTTCCGCCAGCCAAGGACTGCGGACGCTCAAGAGCCTGGGCGCAGTCCGCGAGGCCGAGGGCGGGGCCGAGCGCCGCACCTATTACGAGCCCGCGATTGAGCTGAAACGCCTCGTCGGCGGCTTCATCCGTGAGCAAATCCGGCCTCATCTGGAGAGCGGAAAAACCAAAATCGACCGACTCGCAAGCACCGCCCAGACCATCAGCGATCCCGAGCGCCGGAAATTCCTCGGCGAGCGGGTGGATCGTCTTGACCGCTGGATGCGTAGCGGCGGCCGGGTGCTACCGGTCCTGCAAAAACTTCTCGGCCAATGAATCCCTCCAGAGCAAATTTCCCGGAATGGTTCTGCGTCCGCTGCCAGACGAAGCGCGAGCACATCGCCGCCGGCCACCTGCGGGAAATCGAAGGCGTCGAGGTTTTCTGCCCGCGCCTCCGCTATCGCAAGGCCACCCGGCGGGGGAAAATCTGGTGGGTCGAGCCGATGTTTCCCGGCTACGTGTTGGCGAAATTTTCGATAGCCGAGATGGAGCGGGCTGTCACTTTTTGCCAAGGCGTGCGCGGCTTGGTGCGCTTCGGTGCAGGCATCCCCGCTGTGCCGGAAACTTTCGTCGAGGCGCTGAAAGCTGAAATCCTCGATCACAATGGGGCCATGGAAAACGAGCTCATCACGCTCAGCCCGAACTTGGAAATGGGCGATGAAGTGGAAGTCGCTCACGGCCCGTTTCAAGGGATGCAGGGCACCGTTGTCGGCATTCCCACCGCCACCGAGCGGGTGAAAATTCTCCTGGAGTTTCTTGGCAATCCACAAGCTGTGGATATGGATCTCTTCTCGATTTTACTGCCACGGCGACCGACGCCTTGATGCCTTCTCGCCGTCCGCCACGCGGACGACACTAACAACCACTGCCCCACCCTTCAGGTTTCCCTCCGCCACGGAGAGATCGACCAAGGGCGGCAGCGTGCCAGCCATTTTTTTGCCATTTGGAAGCTGACCGATCCACCGATTTCCTGATCATTGGCGCGGGATTTTCCGGCCTCGTCGCCGCCGAGCGACTGTCGTCCGCCGGGTGGAAATGCGTGGTCGTGGATCGCCGCAACCATCTGGGTGGAAATGCCTACGACGGCCTCGATGCGGCGGGCGTGCTGATCCATCACTACGGACCCCATTATTTCCGCTCCAACTCGCGGCGGATCGTCGATTATCTATCCAGTTTCACCGCATGGCATCAGGTCAGCTACACGATCAAAAGCCACACCCGCGGGCGCTACTGGAGTTTTCCGATCAACCTCAACACCTTCGAAGAATACCTCGGGCGCCCCTCTAACACGGCTGAATTCACGACTTGGTTAGAGCAAACGCGAATCCCGATCACCGAGCCGGGAAATTCCGAGGAGGTCATCATTTCCCAAGTCGGTCGGGAACTTTACGAACTTTTTTTCGAGGGCTACACGCTCAAGCAATGGCAGCGCCACCCGCGCGAACTCGACGCCTCCGTCTGCGGCCGCATTCCCATCCGCACCGACCGCGACGATCGCTATCTATCAGAATCGTTCCAAGCCTTACCCAAGCAGGGTTACACGGCCATGTTTGAAACCATGCTGAACGCCTCGCCGGGAGTGGAATTGCATTTGGGCATGGAATTTTCCGAAGCCCGCGCCCGCTGGAAACATAAGCACCTCATCTTCACCGGCGCGGTGGACGAATTTTATGGCCGCCGCTTCGGTCCCCTGCCCTATCGCTCGCTGCGCTTCGAGGCGGAATCGTTTTCCGCCGAGGAACTGTTAACCCGTGAAGCCATCGCCGGGCAACCCGGATTCTGGCAGCCTGCCCTTCAAGTAAACTACCCCGGCCCCGAAGTGCCATTCACCCGCATCGTGGAGATGAAACACGCGACCGGCCAGCAGATCGGCGCATCCACCATCATGCGCGAGTATCCAAAAAACTGGACGCCGGACGACGAGCCATTCTATCCTATTCCCGCACCCGAGGCTCGCGCTGCATACGAACGCTATGCAACTCTCGCCGCCGCCGAACCCGCCACCAGTTTCATTGGCCGCCTTGCGACTTACCGATATTACAATATGGACCAAGTAACCGGCATGGCGCTTGCTGAAGCGGACAAACTCATCACACTCTACGGATCGAATTTATGAAAAAACTCTACATCGCCGGTCACCGCGGCATGGTCGGCAAGGCCCTCACGCGCCAAGCAGAAAAGCTCGGCGGCTACGAAATCATCACCACCACCCGCGAGCAACTGGACCTCGGCGACCAAGCCGCAGTGTTTGATTTCCTCGCTTCGGAGAAACCTGAGATCGTCATCATCGCCGCCGCCAAGGTCGGTGGCATTCATGCGAACTCGACCTACCCGGCGGACTTTATTTATGAAAATCTAACCATCGCTGCGAATCTGGTGGAAGGCAGTCGCCGCGCCGGAGTGCCGCGCGTGTTGTTCCTTGGCTCGTCCTGCATCTACCCGAAAATGGCCCCGCAGCCGATGCCTGAGGGATGCCTGCTGACGAGCCCGTTAGAACTAACGAATGAAGCTTACTCCATCGCGAAAATCGCCGGACTGAAACTCTGCCAGCATTATCGCGCCCAGCACGGCCTGCTCTATCACAGTGCCATGCCGACAAATCTCTACGGCCCCGGCGACAACTATCACCCGGAGAATTCCCACGTCATCCCCGCCCTGATCCGGCGATTTCACGAAGCACACGAGCGCGGCGATGCGAACGTCACGATCTGGGGGACCGGCACCCCGCGCCGCGAGTTCCTGCATGTGGATGATCTGGCGTCCGCCTGCTTCCATCTGTTAGGGCTCGCTAGCCCGCCAGACTGGGTGAACGTCGGCGTCGGTGATGATGTGACGATTCTTGAGCTTGCCTCGCTCGTCGCCATCACCGTCGGCTTTACCGGCGGCATCCTAACCGATCCGAGCAAGCCCGACGGCACGCCGCGCAAGTTGTTGGATATTGCGAAAATCAAAGCCACCGGTTGGACACCAACGGTGGATTTCCGCGAAGGTCTGGCGGCGGCGTATCAGGATTTTCTAGCCAGCCTGAAGGCCGGCGAGGCACGCCTATAGATTCTCCCAGCTCCTCATTACTTATCATCCAAAGCTGAAAACAACCCCTGCCACACCAACTATGAAAAAAGCACTCATCACCGGCATCACCGGCCAAGACGGCTCCTATCTCGCGGAATTCCTGCTGGAAAAAGGTTACGAAGTTCACGGTATCAAGCGCCGCGCCTCGTTGTTCAACACCCAGCGGATCGACCATATTTATGAAGACCCGCACGTCGAGAACTCGCGGTTCCGCCTGCATTACGGTGATCTCGCGGACAGTTCCAACCTCACCCGCATTCTCAGCGAGGTGCGACCCGACGAGGTCTATAATCTCGGCGCGCAATCCCACGTCGCCGTCTCCTTCGAGGCTCCCGAATACACCGCAGATGTCGATGCGCTCGGCACCCTGCGTCTGCTCGAAGCGATCCGTTTCCTCGGCATGGAAAAAACCTGCCGATTCTATCAGGCATCGACGTCCGAGCTTTACGGCCTGGTGCAGGAAATCCCGCAGAAGGAAACTACGCCATTCCACCCACGCTCGCCCTATGCGGTGGCGAAAATGTATGCCTACTGGATCACGGTGAACTATCGCGAGGCTTACGGGATGTATGCGTGCAATGGCATCCTATTTAATCACGAGTCGCCGCGCCGGGGTGAGACTTTCGTGACCCGGAAGATCACTCGGTCCATCGCCAACATCGCCCAAGGTTTGGAGTCCTGCCTGTTCCTCGGCAACATCGATTCCCTGCGTGACTGGGGCCACGCGAAGGACTATGTGCGGATGCAGTGGATGATGCTCCAGCAGGCCACGGCCGATGATTTCGTGATCGCCACCGGCAAACAAATTTCCGTGCGGGAGTTTGTCAGAATGTCCGCCCGAGAAGCTGGTATCGAACTGGAGTTTTCAGGTGAAGGCGTGCATGAAATCGGCACCGTAACGGCGGTAAATCAGACGCTTGCCCCGGCGGTCGCTATCGGCGCGGTCATCGTCAAGGTCGATCCCCGCTATTTCCGCCCGGCGGAAGTGGAGACGTTGTTAGGTGATCCGAGCAAGGCCAGAGAAAAGCTCGGTTGGGTACCGGAAATCACCGTCGAAGAAATGTGCGCGGAGATGGTCGCGTCGGATCTGGAGGCTGCCCGCCGCCACGCGCTGCTCAAGTCCCACGGCCATCATGTGTCGGTCTCGAAGGAATGAGCCCCGTTCCGCTTGGCCCAAGCGCGGTATCACTACCAGTTTCCTCTATCCAAACCCATGAAAAAAGTCTTCGTTTCCGGATGCTATGACATCCTCCACGCCGGGCATCTGCAGTTTTTTGAGGAGGCGCGAGCGCTTGGAGACTATCTGATCGTTTCGTTCGCCTCCGCCGAAGTACTGTGGCATCACAAGCGGCGGAAACCCTCGATCCCGGATGATCACAAGCGGGTCTTGCTACAAGGGCTGCGCATGATCGACGAGGTGATCATCACGCACGGCCACAAGGAAGGACTGGACTTCGAAGAGGATTTCCTGCGCCTTCGCCCGGATTTCTTGATCGTCACCGAGGATGACAAATACTCTGAAGTGAAACGCGAAATCTGCAAGCAGGTCGGCGCGCAATACACCATTCTACCCAAGACCCCGCCACGCTTCGCGCCGGTTTCCACGAGTTCCATCGTGCGCTGGGTGCAGGCACCGACCGAGGCTCCGCTGCGAGTCGATTTCGCAGGCGGCTGGCTCGATGTTCCGCGGTTTTCCCGGCCCGGCGAATTCATCGTGAACTGCTCCATTTCTCCACTCGTTTCGCTGCGCGAATGGCCGTATGAAAAGCAGGCTGGCCTCGGCGGCAGCGGGGCTTGGGCGCTGTTGAATGGGCGGGACGGCATCGAATCGGAAATCGACCTCGGCGTCGGTTGGCAGGACCCGGCTGTCATCCGTGAGACCGGCCTCTGTGTCTGGCGCTCGGGCAAAACTCCGGTGCTCGATTTCAAACGCAACGGCGATTTTCTAACCGGCTGTCTCGCCATCCTCTGGACCGGCTCGCCGCACGACACGCCCGGCGTTGTCAATCTTGTGCGTGATTACGACAGCATTGCCCGCAGCAGCCGGGCCGCCCGCGAGGGCGTGCTTCATGCCGATCCCCAGCGGCTTGCGGAAGGCATGGCCATTTACCACGCCACCCAACTCGCGGAAGGCATGGAGCCTCTGCCGGAAATCCCCGGTTCGCTCGCCCACAAATACTGCGGCGGCGGCCACGGCGGCTACGCGCTCTATCTGTTCGACTCACCGCAGGACCGGATCCAGGCCCTCGCCAGCACGCCCGCCCTCCGCGCGGTGGAGCCGGTTTGCAAGGTCTGAGCGCCCTCCGTATTTCCTGAAAATTTGAAACAACTCTCCATCATCGGCCTGCCCGTCGCGGCGACCAACTATGCCGGAGCGGTGTCATGGATTTTCGCAGCCGCCCTGAAACAGGACCGCGCCTATGCCGTGGAGGCGGCGAACACTCATGTCGCCGCGCTGGCCCGGACGGACGCGGCGTTCGGTGCGGCGATGGCCCGTTTTGACTTGATCTGCCCGGACGGAATGCCGCTTGTGTGGGCACTCAATTCCCAACTCGGTCCTCACGAAAAACTAACCGATCGGGTGTATGGCCCGACTTTGATGTTAGAAACGCTCAAGGCGACCGAAGGCCGTTCGAGCGAATTCAAGCACTTTCTGCTAGGTGGTAAGGCCAGCACGCTGGACGAACTCACCCGCACCTTCGGCGGGCGTTTTCCCGGCGTCGCGATTGTCGGCACGCATTCGCCACCGTTCGGGGAATGGCCGGACAATGAATTTGCGATCATCGTAGAAAAAATTCGGAACTCGGGCGCGAACCTGATCTGGGTCGGCCTCGGATGTCCTAAGCAAGAACACTGGATCGCCCAACACAAGGACCAGCTCCCGTCAGGGGTGTATTTCGGCATCGGCGCGGCCTTCGCCTTCCACGCCGGGGAAATCCGTCAGGCTCCCCCGCTCGTCCAACGGCTCGGTCTTGAATGGGCCTACCGCGTGGCGATGGAGCCACGGCGGCTGTTCAAACGTTACTTTACATACAATTCCCTCTTCCTCTACTACCTCCTGCGCGACCGCGTCGGCGTGAATTCCAAATCCTGAAATAACCCATGTCTATCAAATCCATTTGCTGCCTCGGTGCCGGCTACGTCGGCGGCCCCACCATGGCCATGATCGCGGCCAAATGCCCTGACATCCAAGTCACTGTTGCGGATATGAACGAAAAGCGAATCGCCGCCTGGAACTCGGACACGCTACCGATTTACGAGCCCGGTCTGGATGCGGTCGTCGCCTCCGCTCGAGGTAGGAATTTGCATTTCACCACCGACATCCGAGGCTCCATCGCCGCTGCGGATTTGATTTTCGTCTCGGTCGGCACACCCACCAAGTCCTACGGTATCGGGGCTGGCCGCGCCGCCGACCTGCGTTACATCGAGTCCGCCGCCCGCCTGATCGCGGAGGTTTCTCAAGGCCATAAAATCATCGTCGAAAAAAGCACGATCCCGGTGAAAACCGCGACCGCCATCACCTCCATCCTCGCCGCGAATTCTACCACTGGCGCGACGTTCCAAGTCCTCTCCAACCCCGAGTTCCTAGCAGAAGGCACCGCCATGGAAGATCTGATGTGCCCGGATCGCGTCCTGATCGGCGGCGAAACGACGCCCGAGGGCAACGCGGCGGTAGAAGCGCTCGCGGCAGTTTACGCCCGCTGGATTCCCCGCGAGCGTATCCTGACCACCAATCTTTGGTCATCCGAACTTTCCAAGCTAGTCGCCAACGCCTTCCTCGCCCAGCGGATTTCCTCGATCAACTCCATTTCCGCGCTCTGCGAAGCGACCGGCGCGGATGTGGATGAAGTCGCCCGCGCCGTCGGCATGGACTCGCGGATCGGGCCGAAGTTTCTCAAAGCGTCACTCGGCTTCGGCGGTTCGTGTTTCCAAAAAGACATTCTAAATCTGGTTTACCTCTGTGATTCGTTCAACCTTCCACACGTCGCGGAATACTGGCGGCAGGTCATCCATCTCAATGATTGGCAGAAATCCCGCTTCGTGGAAAAAATCGTCCGCACTCTCTATAATACGGTCAACGGCAAGCGGATCGGCGTTCTTGGGTTCGCCTTCAAGAAAGACACCAATGACACTCGCGAATCCCCGGCCATCCATGTCTGCCGGGATCTACTCCTCGAGCGCGCCCACCTCGCCATCTACGACCCACGGGTCAGCCGGGAAACGATCCAACAGGATCTGCTGGATGTCGGGGTCCCGGCAGACCTCATCGCCTCGAATATCGAGTTTTCACCCGATCCCTACACAGCGGCAACCGGCGCGCACGCGCTTGCCACGCTCACCGAGTGGGACGAATTCCGCACCCTCGATCTGCCGCGCCTTCACGACCTCATGCTCAAGCCGGCCTTCATTTTTGACGGACGTGCGGTTTTGGCGTCCGATCTGCTGAAAGCGCATGGCTTCGATGCCTTTGTCATTGGCAAGGGGGCATGATCCTGCGGATTAAATTCCCTCGCATTCCCCCACCAGCGCACACTATATTTGATTCCCATGTCCAACATCCATCCCGAGTTTCATCGCTTCCTTCACCGCCAGGACAAAGAAAATCTGCTTGGCCAGCGTGGCCTCGTTGTGTGGCTCTGCGGCTTGTCCGGCTCTGGAAAATCCACCATCGCCAATGCCGCCGAGCGGGTGCTGCACCAGCAGGGACGCTTCACGACCATTCTCGACGGCGACAATCTGCGCACCGGACTGAATTCCAACCTCGGCTTCACGGACCAGGACCGCCTCGAAAACATCCGCCGGGTTTCGGAAGTCGCGAAAATCTTCGTTTCCCAAGGCATCATCACTTTCGTCTCCGCCATCACGCCACGTGGGGAGTTACGGGATCTGGCCCGTGGCGTCTTGGGCGATGACCTCTTGGAAGTCTATGTGAAGGCCAGTTACGAAGCTTGTGAAAAACGCGACGTGAAAGGCCTATACGCGAAGGCCGCCCGTGGCGAAATCGCCCATTTCACAGGCAAGGATGGCTCATTCGAACCACCGAACAATCCGGATCTGCTGCTCGATACTGAGTCCACGACCATCGAAGACGCGGCCTTCGAACTGCTCGAAGCCATCCGCGAAAAAATCGCCGTCCACCTGCCGCTGTGAACGCCGCCCGCGCCTCACACACAATACCTTACCATTCCACCCAACATTATAATTAAATCTTGACTGCGGCTGTAACCCCGCCTATCCCCCCGCACTTCTGAGCGAGCGGAGAAGGATTCTCCCACCTCAAAAGCACTCTATTTTCCTCATTGCCCTCGTCCCATGCCCAACTACCAACTCGACCAACTCGACCAGCTCGAAGCCGAAGCCATTTTCATCTTTCGCGAAACGGCGGCCCAATTTGAAAACCCCGCGCTGCTGTTTTCCGGCGGCAAGGACTCGATCGTGATGGCGTGGCTCGCCCGCAAGGCATTCTGGCCTGCACGCATGCCGTTTCCGCTCGTCCATATCGACACCGGCCACAACTTCGAGGAAACCATGACCTACCGCGATGAGTTCGTGGACCTGATCCGCGCCAATCTCGTGGTCGGCTCGGTGCAAGATTCCATCGACCGCGGTCGGGTCGTTGAGGAAAAAGGCGTGAACGCCTCGCGCAACAAACTCCAGACCGTCACCCTTCTCGATACCATCGAGGAAAACCAATACGACGCCTGCCTCGGTGGCGGTCGCCGGGACGAGGAAAAGGCCCGTGCCAAGGAACGCTTCTTCTCCCACCGCGACGACTTCGGCCAATGGGATCCGAAAAACCAGCGGCCAGAGCTTTGGAACCTTTTCAACGGCCGCAAGAACCCCGGCGAACACTTCCGCGTTTTCCCACTCTCAAACTTCACCGAGATGGACATCTGGATGTATATCAAACGCGAGAAAATCCCACTGCCATCCATCTATTTCTCTCACGAACGCGACGTCTTCGAGCGCAACGGCTCGATCCTCGCCGTCACCAAGTTTCTCAAACCCCAGGACCACGAACCCGTCACCCGCAGGGTCGTCCGCTTCCGCACCATCGGCGACGCCACATGCACCGGGGCCGTGGAATCCACTGCAGCGGATCTTGATGACGTCATCGCCGAAGTCGCCGCCGCCCGCCAGACCGAACGCGGCACCCGCTCCGACGACAAACGCTCGGAAACCGCGATGGAAGACCGCAAAAAAGAAGGCTACTTCTGATTCAACCGCCCTTCTTCGTTTTCAATTTCACCTCTTAATTTTCAAATTTTCTCCCAAATGGACCTTCTCCGCTTCACCACCGCTGGCTCCGTCGATGACGGCAAATCCACCCTCATTGGCCGCCTATTGTATGATTCCAAATCCATCTTTGAAGACCAACTCGAAGCGATGGAGGAATCCTCCCGCCGCCGGGGCGATGGCAACGTCAATCTCGCCCTCCTAACGGACGGCTTGAAGGCCGAGCGCGAGCAAGGCATCACCATCGACGTCGCTTACCGCTACTTCGCCACCCCCAAGCGGAAATTCATCATCGCCGATACTCCCGGCCACACCCAATACACCCGCAACATGGTGACCGGAGCTTCCACCGCAAACTTGGCCATCATTCTCATCGACGCACGCAAGGGCGTGATCGAACAAACCAAACGCCACAGCTTCATCGCCAACCTGCTGCGCATCCAGCATCTCGTCGTCGCCGTAAACAAGATGGACCTCGTGGATTACTCGGAAGAGGTTTACAAAAAAATCGTCAAGGACTTCCGCGAGTTCGCCTCACGCCTCGACAACATTGTGGAAATCACGGACATCCCGATTTCCGCCCTTAACGGCGACAACGTCGTGGACAAGTCCGAGCACATGCCGTGGTACCAAGGTCCGACCTTCCTCTATCACCTCGAAAACGTCTATGTCGGCGGCGAGGAAAACCACGTCGATGCCCGTTTCCCAGTGCAATGGGTGATCCGCCCGATGTGCGACGAGTGGCATGACTTCCGCGGCTATGCTGGCCGCGTGGCGGGTGGTATTTTCAAACCCGGCGATGAAGTCACCGTCCTGCCCTCTGGTTTCACCACCCGCGTCAAGGCCATCCACAGCCCGGACGGCGAACTGGAGGAAGCATTCGCCCCACAGTCAGTCTGCATCACCTTAACCGATGAAATCGACATCTCGCGCGGTGACACCTTGGTGAAAACTAACAACCCTCCGCACGTCGAGCAAGACATCGAGGCGATGATCTGTTGGTTCTCCTCCAAGCCGATGCCGCCCAACGCGAAATTAGTCGTTCGCCACACCACCCAGGAAACCAAAGCAATTGTGCAGGAAGTGAAATATCATGTGGATATCAACACCCTCCATAAAATCGAAGGCGTCACAGGCTTCTCGATGAACGACATCGGCCGCATTTCTCTGCGCACTGCGGTCCCCCTCATTTACGATTCCTACCGCCGCAACCGCATCACCGGCTCCTTCATCCTCATCGATCCCGGCACCAACGAAACCGTCGCCGCCGGGATGATTATCTGACGTCGTGTCGGTCATGCCCGCGCCGACTGCAATACTGGCGCGCGATGGTTTGTGGAAAGAAGCACAACCGTCCCGGCTGTCTTGGACTGTGGGCATCCTGCCTGCAGTGTCGAAAGCACAACCCAAAATACCACAAATCTTGACGCGGGCCAGTATCGAATGATCGCAGGCATTTTGCTCTCTCGAAATTAAACGTCTAGTGTTTGCGTCTTTAGCCCATTCTGCTTCCGTTTCATCAGCCAGCCGCGAACGAAATGGGTCAATATTCCTCCGACCACAATGAGTGAGATTCCCAAAATTGCCCACTTCAGCTTGCCACCGCCAAGACCCACGCCGCCCAACACCACACCGGTCCCGATGAAACCGCTGCAAAGTAGTGAAACCGGGAGATAAAGTAAAAACGGAGCCCGCATGAATCCCAGCACATAGTTCTGGACAAAAAACGGAAACCCGGGAGTCAACCTCATGACCAAAATCAATTTCAGATGGTCTCCTCGCGGCAAATCGGGAATCTGAAATGAACCCGAAGCGATCAGTTTTTCAACAAACCCTCGCGCTGGTCTCGCTGCCAACCAGTAGGTCCAGGAAAGGTTCAGGGCCATGGCCAACAGGCAAAGTAGGCATGCCATCACCGGTCGATCCCGCCAGACGATTCCCGCAGTGACCAGCAGGGCACTGGTTGGAATCGGAAGGGCCGGCAGGAAAACAATCGCCCAGAACAACGCACTGGGATGATCCGCGAGGTAATCCTTGCAGCGCTCCCAAAGCCCCTTCAAAACCGCCAAATCCACTCCCATTTTCCACGCCACCAGCAGTGCGCCAATTCCTATTCCCGTAAGACAAATCAGTGCAATCCGCACGCAGCGGTGCATCAACAGTTTTCGAAACATTTCCATCAGGCCCGAAAGCTCTGGTTTAACCGCCGTCTTGGCAAGGCTGCATCGGGCCGGTATGGCGGGATTGTCACGCTCAGACCATCGCCGAGCCTTTTCCCCCCAAGCCATTCGCCATTAAGGACGGTCCCAGCAGGCTTCCTTTTGTTGTTCATTTTTTCTTGAACATTGGCGACGCCGATTCACTCTCGCACAAGTGAGAGATTCGCTCCCACTCTGACTTTTGCCGCCATGCTTCGGTTCCAAGCCCTCAAAAAGCCCGTAACCAAGGGCGGTAGCGTGGAAAAATAGTTCCCATACATCCACCCAGGTCGCAAAACTCACGATGCTGCGGCAAACATCTACCGTGCCGTCAATATCTGCTTCGTCAATGCATTGAAAATCGTCGCCGATCGCATGGACATCGACATTTGGGAGGTCATCCGCGCCGCCTCCACGAAGCCCTTCGGCTTCACCCCCTTCTTCCCCGGCCCCGGACTCGGCGGGCATTGCACCCCTATCGATCCATTTTACCTCACTTGGAAAGCCCGGGAATTTGGCATCCACACCCGCTTCATCGAACTGGCCGGGGAAATCAACCGCACCATGCCCGAATACGTCGTCCGGCGCACGATGGAGGCGCTCAACTCCCGCAGCAAGGCAATCAAAGGCAGCCATATTCTGTTGTTAGGACTGGCCGACAAGGCCAACGTCGGTGACATGCGCGAGTCACCCACATTCGAGCTGATGGACCGCTTCCAAGAACTCGGCGCGCTGGTCCGTTTCCACGATCCACATGTCCTAACAGTCGGCCCCACCCGCGAGCACATGAACTGGGCCGGTGCCACCTCTCTGGAATGGACTGCGGAAAATCTCACCGCCCAAGACTGCATCGTCATCGCCACCCATCACGCCGCCTTCGATCTCGCCGACCTCGCCACCCACGCCGATCTCATCATCGACACCCCGCAATGCCATGGCAAACGTCACGGCCAGCCCGGCCAAGTGGTAAAAGCATAACTACGATTTACTGCCCACGAACCACAATTTTTCTATCACTCAGGAAGCTGATAAGACTCTGATTCCTCGGCCCGCCAGCAGGTCCGGGATAAATTGAGGGTGATCGCCAACAAGCTCAACAAACACGCCATCACCGGACGATTCCACCACACCGCGTCAGCGGTAAACAACAGTGCGCTCGTCGGATCGGCAACCCTAGACGAACACCAACGCCCAAAATAGCGCCGAAGGATGCGTCACCTGATAGCTGTTCACCTGCTTCCAAAGCCCTTTCAACGCAGACAAGGCACTTTCATTTCCCCAATTCACCCGTCCAGTAGCCACCGCTCATGAAACCCATCGAAATTCCAGCCCGATGCCTAGGCGTCGTCATCCCGGTTTACAACGAGGAAAAGACTCTTCATCTGATTGTCGAAAAGGTTCTTGCCCGCCCGGAAGTGGCGGAACTCGTCATCGTCAATGACTGCTCCTCGGACAACACTTGGCAGACCATGCAAGGACTGGCGAAAACCGACGAACGGATCCGAATTTTCACGCATGAGATCAACCAAGGCAAAGGCGCGGCACTGCGGACGGGCTTCCAACAGGTAACGTCCGGGATCGTCATCATCCAAGATGCCGACCTCGAGTATGACCCCGACGAATACCCGAAACTGCTTGCTCCAATCGTCTCGGGGAGGGCCGATGTCGTTTTCGGCTCCCGCTTTCTGGGAAGTGGTTCCCACCGGGTCCTGTATTTCTGGCATGCGGTCGGCAACCGGTTCCTGACACTTCTGTCGAACATGGCGACAAACCTCAACCTTAGCGATATGGAAACCTGTTATAAGGTTTTCCGGCGGGACATTCTCGATCAAATCACGATTGAAGAAAACCGGTTCGGTTTCGAACCGGAGATCACGGCCAAAGTCGCCAAACTGAAAGTCCCGCTCTACGAGATTTCCATTTCATACTATGGACGCACTTATGAAGAGGGCAAGAAAATCGGCTGGCGCGACGGATTCCGGGCCATCTGGTGCATCATGAAGTACAATTTCTGAACCCAACTCCATGAGTCAGCCCAACGCCACCGCTGCAACCGAAGACTTCGAGTTCGCCGCCCTATCCGAAGCAAAAAACTATCGCGCGGCCATCGTTTCGGAGTTCGCGCCATATCTAACAGGGCGCGTGCTGGAAGTAGGTGCCGGAATCGGACAAACCAGTGAGGCAATTCTGTCACTGCCCGGCATTACCGAACTTGTGGGTGTCGAGCCAGACGAAGGTTTCCAACAAGGCTTCCGCAACCGACTGCCGCAGACCCGGCTGGTCGCAGGGACAACCGCCGACCTACATCCGGACGAAGCTTACGACGGGGCCGTCATGGTGAACGTGCTCGAACACATCGAGGACGATCTCGCGGAACTGGTCCGCCTGCACAAAATATTATCCCCCGGAAAGGGACACCTTTGCCTGCTCATACCTGCCCGTCAGGAAATTTTTTCCAATCTGGACGCCCATTTCGGTCATTTCCGCCGCTACAATCGTAGCGGCCTCCGCGAAAAACTCGAAAGCGCGGGCTTCCAGATCAAGGAACTGTCCTACTTCAATTTCATTGGCTACTTCGCTTGGCTCATGCGCTTCCGTATAATGAGAAAAATGAGTTTCGAAATCGAACAAGTGCGGCTTTTTGACACGAAAATATTCCCTCCATGCCATTGGCTGGAGTCAAGAATTTGCCGACCTCCCATCGGCCAGAGTGTAATCGCCGTGGCGCAAGCCATCTAAGAGAACTGGGCCAATACCGAAATGCGGATCTACCAACAAATCCTCTGCTTCCTGTTGGCAAGTGTGCTGCTGTCTGCATTGATTTACAGCGATGCGTTGTGGGGGAAGAGCATGCTTGCCCCACTAGATCTCGGGCCTAATATTTTCAGTCAATACAAGTTCATGGATCCCGCCGCAGACGGGATTCCCGAAAACCATCACATCATCGACCAGTTTACATACGATCTTCCGCTCCAATACTCCATTTACAAGGCTTACCACTCCAGAGAAATCCCCTGGTGGGATCCCTACACTTATGGTGGCCGTCCTCTACTAGCAGACGCTCACATCAACGGAACGGATCCGATTCGCATGCTGTGTTATGCGACATTGCCCTTCGAGTTGGCCTACAACTGGAACTACATCTTACGCGGAATCGTCACGGGCCTAGGCATGTTCCTTTTGTTGAGATACTTCAGCATCGATTGCCTGGTTGCCGCCATCCTCGCTTTGATCTATCAGTTCGCGGGATGGTTCACGGTCTATTTCGGCCATCCTTGGATTCAGGGTTCGTTTCTCTACTTCCCGTTTCTGTGGATCATCTGGATAAGAGCAGTTCATGGCCGCCTTCTGCCCAATGCGGGACTTGGCGGGCTTTTGTGCGGACTCATTTTCTATGCGGGGAACCTGCAATCCCATGCTTATCTGCCAGTCTTCGCTCTAACTTTTCTCATCGCTGTCGCCATCAAGGACCGGGGGCGATTTCCCAAAGCGATCGGAGTTACAGCATTGTCCGGGATCATTGGCGCACTTGTCGCGTTTCCAGTGCTCTGCAACCAAGTCGAGTTCTTTCTGCTGAGCAGCCGGACTGCAAACAACTCCGTCGCATGGTATCAACAGTTGCTGGCGGCTCCATTTTCCCTAACGGCAATCTACCCTTGGATGTTCGGAACCTTCCGCACTTTGGACGCAGCCAGGCTGGTCCAAATGAATGGGATTTCGTTCCAGTGGTTCTGCGGCCCCGTGGCGCTGCTCCTTGCCTTTTGGGCCGCGTGGACCTTCCGCAGGGAAAAAGGAAAACTCGGTGGCGGCATCTGCCAGGCAACCATCCTTGTGGCTACCTATCTTCTCATCGTCTCGACCCCCCTTGTGAGATACCTCTACCCCCGCTGTGCAGCACTTGCCGGGATGGGACTGATTCTTCTGGCGGCATTGGCCATCCAAGCCATCCTCGAACGCAAAGCCCGCCCCCATCCGCAGCTCGCGAAGATCTTCCTATTTGCGATGCTCGCCATCGGCGGAATGACAAGCGGCTTGGCCTGGTGGGTCTATCCGCTCTTCAAGGAGAAAATCGAAGCGAAGATCATCAGCGTCGACAAATCGAACAATACCCTGCCCAGCGCCCCCAACCTACGGCGATTCCAAATCAACAATTTCCCGCAAGAAGTCTCCGTCGCGAACCCTGAATGTGCCATCACTCTGATTGCCGTCATCGTGCTGGCGGCCGCATTATCGGCGCAGAACCCAGGCGACGTCCGGAAACGATTGCTGCTGTCACTGCTCGTCAGCGCATTGCCAGTATTGTTGTTCCACGCGCGCTTTCGCCCCCGCCAGTCGATAGAACTTTGGCACAAGCTGCTTGCAGGCGGTCCCAGCCAAAATCAGGCGATTGCAAAACTCGACGGAGGTCTCCGGATCGACGAGTCGGCAACCCGAGGCGGCGACATGATTTTCCCGATGGCTTACGCAGCGTTCTATCAAGCTCATTCTCTCCACGGTTATTCCGCTTTGCAACCCACCAGCCTCTTTAGGTATCCCTCCACTGCCGCGCCCGTCCCTCCCGACTGGCGGAGCGATTTCCTCTCGCTCTCCATAGCCGGCCAAGGAACATCGTTACAGCCAATTACCGGAACCCATCCTTCCCGGTTCAGATCCTCTAAAAGCAAGGCAGCACTGCCGGTCAAAATCGTAAAGGAAAGTCACAACCGGCTTGTGTTGGATACCTCGGCATTGCCCGATGCCGAAGTCATCGTGAGAACGGATACCTATTACCCAGGTTGGACTGCGAGGAACGGAAAAAGCACGATTGAAATAGAAAAAATCGAGCCGTGTCTATCCACCATCCGCGCTCCAGACAAGACATCGGACGGGATGATTGAACTGAATTATACCCCCCGTTCTATGGAAATCGCACGCCCCCTCATGGCCACAGGCATTCTGCTTTGTGGGAGCTTCCTGCTTTCTGGCTTAGTGCGCCGCGAATCCGAACGCCCGGTCCGATCCTAACCACCATTCTCAAATGATTCACCGCTGCGGCAGCGTCGCACCCGGTTCTTCCACTCCGTGTCCAATGTTCAAAACCATTGCCATCATTCTTCCCGCCTATAACGAGGAACTGACGGTTGTGGACACCATGAGGGACTTCTTCGGTGCTTGTCCGGATGCGGAGATATACGTCATCGACAGCGCATCGGAAGATCGAACTTATGAACTTGCCCGCGAAGCCTATCAACAAATCGGCTGCAAGGGCTATGTTCTCAGGGAATCGCGCGGAGGGAAGGCCGCGGCAATTCGCAAGGCGTTCATGGAGATTGAAGCCGACGTCTATGTGATGGCGGATGCCGATATGACCTACCCCGCCAGCGATCTACCCGCTTTGCTTGCCCCGGTTCTGAATGGTCGCGCCGATATCGTCTGCGGGAACCGCCATAGCTCCGGAGTTTACAAGCGCGAAAACAAGCGACCGCTGCATGATTTTGGAAATAACCTCACCCGCCGGCTGATCAATTCATTGTTCAAAGGTTCACTCGGCGACATTCTCACCGGCTATCGGGTCATGTCCAAACGCTTCGTGAAAAACTATCCGATCCTCTCCGATGGATTCGAACTGGAGACGGAGATGAGCATCCACGCCCTCGACAAGGGCTATTTCATCGTTGAAGTGCCGACTGATTATCGAAGCCGCCCCGAGGGGTCCTTCTCCAAGCTCAACACTCTCACCGACGGTGTACTTGTGCTGAAGACCATTTTTTCAATCTTCGTCAAATATAGGCCGCTTTTGTTTTTCAGCCTGTGCTCTTTTGCGTTCGCCGCAGCGGCTCTCGCGGCAGGTGCCATCCCGGTCATGGAATACATACACACGGACAAAATCCTGCACATCCCTCTGGTGATACTTGCCTCCGGGTTATCCATCCTGGCGATGCTCAGCTTTTCCGTGGCCGTGATTCTCGATGGACTGGCCGCAGGGCAACGCTTCAATCACGCGCTGCAATTGCTTCACTGGAGAAACCGCTGAAGCCGGTCATTGAATCTCAGATTCCGATCCAAAACCGTGCCGCATCAATCAGAAAACAGATCTGCGGATTCCTCGTGGACAGCGGGTGTCACCGCCATTTGGATCCTGCTTTCATCCTGGCTAACAGCGGGAGCGCTGATTCTCTCCTTCATCGGGCAGTTGAACCGCACCGGCAATGCAATCGTGTTGTTCCTCGGTATTTCAGGTTCGCTTTACGGCTACAATCGATTAAATGGAAGCCTTTGGTTCTTGAAGGGCGTGAGATGGCGTCGGTTTAAAAAACTATTCCCTTCGCTCTATCTCATTTGTGCCAGTGCGGCTCTGATCGGTGGGGCAATCCACGCTCCAACTAACTTTGATGCTTTCAGTTATCGGATCCCGAGAATTCTTCATTGGCTGTCTTCGGAGCGTTGGCATTGGATCGGTGGCACGGATCCGCGGATGGATTTCAGCGCCACTGGATTCGAGTGTCTGATGCTGCCAGGTTTGTCGGTATTTCACACCCTGAGGTTGGCGTTCCTGATCAATGTGATCTCCTATCTGCTGCTGCCAGGTTTGGTTTTTTCGGTCTTCACCGCGCTCGGCGTGAAGCGATCCATCGCCGCCACCTGGATGTGGATCCTGCCCTGCGCGTCGTGCTTTGTGATGGAAGCGGGCAGCATCGGCAACGATCTGATCGCCACCGTCTATGTATTGGCAGCCCTGCTGTTTGCATTGAAAGCCATTCAATCCGGCAAGCCGCTCGATGTCATCCTCTCGGTGTTCTCTGCGGCGTTGATGACCGGAACCAAGGCCAGCAACCTTCCGCTGCTGCTGCCGGTTTCGATTTGCCTGCTGGTGGTATTGTTCCAACATCCGCGATTGATCGTGACCGCCACCCTTGCGGCTGGTGTTGCCAGCGTGATTTCGTTTGCCCCGCTGGCAGTTGCCAATTTACGCCACACGGGTGACTGGGCGGGTGCCCCGGACAGTTTGCTCAAGATCAAAAATCCTACGATTGGACTGGCGGGAAACACGTTGTTACTTGCAAGTGCCAGTCTCGCGCCGGCCGTCTTTCCACCGGCAGACAAAGTGAACCAGTGGTTCAACGACAAACTCGTCCACCCGCCCTTACAATACATTAAAGACGGCTTCGCTGATTTCAGATTCACTCATCCGCAATTGGCATCCGAGGAAAACTCAGGTCTTGGGCTTGGGGTCAGTGCGGCGCTACTGTTAGGACTGGCTGGCGCGATTCGACACATCCAGACGAGCCAACTCTTCACCCTTGGCGGAGCGGTCGGAGCGGGGTTTTGGATAGCCTTGTTGGTTTACATGATGAAACTTGGAAATTGCGGTGCACCGCGCTTGATCGCTCCTTATTATGTGGGACTCATCGGGTTGCCTTTGTTGCTGATTCGCTCAGGTCTTACATTTACCCTCCCTTGGTGGCGCTGGTGCAGCCTGATCCTGCTACTACCAATCATTCCCGCACTCCTCCTGAATCCTGCCCGCCCCCTGCTGCCGATGACCGGAATCATCGAAAAACTCAAAGCTAACGGAATCAACAACGGCATATTGAGCCGCATGGAGATCGTTTACAACGTGTATGCGAATCGTTCCGACGCCCAGCGCCTCGTCCGCGAACTTTTACCTCCAGATACCGCGTCGATAGGATTCGCTGGCACCAGTGATGATTCGGAATACTCGTTTTGGCTGCCTTTGGGAACGAGAACCGTCAGGGAGGTTGCTCCCGCCTTGGGGGAGCAATTGCCGGACACCCGTGGCTTTGACGCCATTGTCACTTCGGACTGGGGATGCAATGACCGGTTCGGAATCACGCCCGAACAACTGGCCGAAAAGATCGGCTGGAGAATTATCGGGACTACCCGTATTCGGATCTACGCGTCCAACCCGCCCGCAATTTGGAGTGTTCTCTGCCCGGAGAAACCGATGATAGATCCATGATCACAGTCCGCCGGTTATGATCGTCGTCATTGGATCCGGCCCGGCGGCGATTTCCGCCACCATGGCGCTCGTCCATCAAGGACACCACGTGACGATTCTGGACGTGGGCACCCGTTTGGAAGCCGATCAGCAAGCGGCCGTCAATCGGATGTCCGTCCAGGAACCCGCTTCCTGGAGCGGAGTGGATCTCGAGTCCGTCATCGGGAAGCGACCCACCACCCATGAGACCAACCATTCCAAACTGTCATACGGATCGCCATACAGTATCGATACCCGCCGTGCAGCCATCGATGTTAGATGGAAGAAAAACGCGGGATTCAACCATTCGCTGGCGCGAGGCGGACTAAGCAATATTTGGGGCGCCTCCCTGTTACCATACCGCCAAGCAGACATCGCGGATTGGCCGATCTCGCTGGAAGACCTAGCACCACATTATCGGGCCGTCATGGACTTTGTCCCTGGCACCGGAATTCAAGACGATTTGGAAGAAATTCTTCCCATCTACTCCAACCAGAAAAGTCCGCTCGAACCCAGCAACCAAGGACAAGCTTTACTCAAGGATCTGGAAAAAAAACGCGCGGCACTTCGCCGCTCGGGGGTTTATTTCGGTCGCAGCCGCTTGGCAATCAGGGCCACGGGGGATGCCTCCCACCGCGAGTGCGCCAAGTGCACACTCTGCCTTTCTGGATGCCCGTATGGCTTGATTTATTCATCCGCACAAACCCTTGAAACCCTCATCCGCAATGGCGATGTCACCTATCTCGACAATCACCTTGTCGAAAAATTTGAACAAGTTGGGAACGAGGTGATCGTCACAGGTCGGCATCTCGCGAAAGACATTCCCTTTTCCTATCAGGCCTCACGGCTATTCGTCGGCGCAGGGGTTCTGCCCACGGCAAAAATCGTCCTTCATTCGTTAGAAATATTTGATCAACCGATCAGCCTGCTCGACAGCCAGTATTTTATCTATCCGCTACTCCGCTTCGCAATGACCAGTGGCGTGGAAACTGAAGACATGCACACCTCGTCTCAAGCGTTTTTGGAGATGGATGATCAATCGGTTAGTGCGCACATGGTCCACCTGCAGATTTATGGTTACAGTTCGTTCCTGCATCATGAACTCAAGCAGACATTCCTCGGTCTCCCGCTGCGGTTCTCCGGATTTCGCCGCCACTTCCTTGGCCGCTTGTTAATTGCCCAAGGCTTCATCCACTCCAAAGAATCCGGATCAATCGCACTGACCTTGAAAAAAGCCTCTGACGGAAAAGTTTTTCTCGATGCCCGGATCCAGAAATCGAACAAGGCTCTGGCCACCACCCTGCGAGTCGGTTGGAAGCTGCTAAAACAGGCACTCAATCTCCGTGCCATACCATTGCTGCCCGGCCTGCAATTTCCCAAGCCCGGCAGCGGTTACCACAGCGGTGGCACCTTTCCGATGGGCAAACATCCCCAAACTCTCGGGACGGATTTCATCGGCAGACTGCCGATGATGGACCGGGTGCATTTGGTGGATGCCTCCGTGCTGCCAAGCATCCCGGCCACCTCGATCACCTTCAGCGTGATGGCCAACGCCCACCGCATCGCGAGCATCGCCGGCCAACTCGATCCACCATGACAGTCGCGATCACCGGCGCATCCGGCTATGTCGGCACTTGCATTTCAAACTGTTTCCGGGCTCACGGCCACGAAGTGTTGGCATTGAGTCGTCGCCCGTGCGCGGCACCCTGGGTTTCCTATGCCTTGGGAAATGATCCCCGGCTTTTGCCATGGGATAAGGTGGATGTCTTGGTCCACGCCGCTTACGATTTTGCTCCGCGCACTTGGCAGGAAATCCTCGATCGCAATGTCGCTCCAAGCGTGGCCCTACTCAAAGCCGCCAAGAACGCCAACGTCGGGCACCTGATTTTCATCAGCTCAATGAATTCCTATGAAGGCTGCCGATCCAATTATGGCAAAGCCAAACGAATGATTGAAAAGGAAGCTCTCGCACTCGGAGCCATCGTCGTCCGTCTAGGTCTGGTTTGGGGCGAAACATCCGGCGGTGTCATGGGAAACTTGGAAAAACTGGTGGCAAGATCGCCGGTCGTGCCCTTTCTCAGCGGCGGCGCGAACCTCCGCCAATTCATGATCCATGAGGCGGATTTGTCGGCGACCATCGTGGCCATCGCGGAATCCCCGCCGTCGGAATCCACCACCGTGCATGCCTTGACTCATCCCGTCTCCGTCCCGCTTTTGGCCATCCTCAAATCCATCTCCAAACGATCCAATCACTCTCGATTCTATATGCCCATCCCATGGCAGCTAGTCATGGCAGGTTTGAAAATTATTGAAACACTTGGCATTCCCTCCCTGTTCCGCAGTGACAGTCTGGTCGGATTGGTTCACAGTAATACCAATCATGAAATCATTTCCCCGCCTGCCGGAATTTGCTGCCGGCCATTTTGCTGAGTTCTGTTTCTCTCAGGTTCCACCACTCAACATGGCCAAACAAACGATGGAACGTCTCTTTTAGCCAATCGTCCTGACCAATCATTCGCTCTAATCTAACCACTTTCCTCGCCCGCCTATGTTCAATTCCCGCTCCATCCAAGGTATCATTATCCTGATCGCCGGATTGTTTCTCGCGATCTGGCTCGGACTTAGCATCGTCACCAATCAGATTGAAACAATCCTGCAGGTAATCACGGCGGCGGTGTTGATCACCTGCCTCGCCCTAGGTCGCAAAATTTGGTTGCTGATTCCCTTGATGACCGCGATCAACATCCAATTACGCATTCCTGGTCAGCCGACCACCCTGCTTCTGGCTCAAATCCTCGTTCTCGTATTTTGCTCGCTGCTCTTTCTCATGCGGAAACTGCCCTTCGCGTTGCGCTGGACGGAACTCGAATTCTGGGTGGTGGTTCTCACACTCTTGGTTTTTCAAGTTTATGTGCGCAATCCCGTAGGAGTGAATCTATTCGGCGGGGATACCGTGGGCGGAAAAGGCTATGCTTTATACGCGATCTCCCTTCTAAGCGCAATCCTGTTAGGTGGCTTGATTGTCCCACCCGACCAACTCAAGTGGATTCTTCGACTATCAATCATCGGGACTTTAACCAGCACAGCAATCTCAATCCTTGGCAATTATATACCCAGCATCGGCTACTACACGGGTGAAACTAACGGTGATTCCGCCGACGACGTCGGCTTCGATAGCCAAGTGATTGACGACAAGGTCGCAACCCGCGTGGACTTCCTGCTGGGGTTGAGCGGTAGCTTGGCACTCTGGATTTCCGCCTTCATCTCGCCGGTCAGAGCCCTGACCCGTCCGTTGTGGGCGATTCTCGTTATGGTGGCATTCGTAACTGCTGCATATTCTGGATTTAGAAACGGCATCATTACCGTGAGCTTTACGTTCTTAATCGGAATCGCCTATCGCAGTGGTATCTCCGGCCTCGCGATCTCCATCCTCGGTGGCATCGGTGGATTGGCTGTTTTAGCAATCGTGAATAGCCTGTACCCGCTTCCTCCAAACATCCAGCGCTCGCTCACCTTCCTTCCAGGAACTTGGGAAAGACGCTATAAGGACGATGCCACAGGCTCCAGCGAATGGCGCTTTGATATCTGGCGCGAGGCGCTGCTATCAGATCGGTGGATTCACAACAAGTGGATCGGCGACGGACTTGGTTTCACCTCTACGGAGTTGATGGAACAGCGAAATCAACGTCAGGGAGCACGAGCCGGGATCTCGGGATTTGACAACCACCGCGATACGATTCTCACAAATGGTGACTACCACAGCGGTCCAGTTTCCACGATCCGGGTCATCGGGGGCAGTGGCCTTATCTTCTTCGTAACTGCCATGATTCGCCTAGCAGTTCATGCCCACCGTCAAATCCTGCGCTGCCGGGGAACGGAATGGTATCCTCTCGCGTTGTATTTGGGAATTCCGCTGGTCATCGCACCGGTTTACTTCGTTCTTATTTTCGGTGACTTCAAAACAGGTTCGGGGGGATTTCTGCTATCGGTCGGGATGTTGCGCTTGCTGGAAAACAATCTTCCGCTTCCGGCCTACGTCATTCAGCGTCACATTCCCTTCGTGCTTGGGGCCTCAAACCGGCTTCGCAAGGAGGATCGATTGGCCGGAAGCGGCAGGCAGGGTGCTTGAGCATGGGGCAACTTCCCCGGAATAGCTAACACTTCTCAACTGGCGCAAGTCAATCACCTCCCTCTTCTAAATCCTGCACACCGATGATAAGGTCTTCGCCACTCAGCGCTTTAAAACATTCGAAATGACAAGCGTATGATCATTATAAGCCACCGCGGTTACTGGAACGAATATTGCCCAAAGAATTCCATAAAATCTTTCGAGAGGTCGTTTGAATTGGGATTCGGCACTGAAACCGATTTCAGAGATCATTGCGGCAGTTTAGTAATTTCACACGACCCACCCGGAATGGAATCATTGCTTGCTGACTACATGCTGCGGGCGCTCGCAAAGAAAGATCCCTCCCTCATCTTAGCCGCCAATATCAAAGCCGACGGACTGCAAAATCTTATTAAACAGTCATTCGAGACACATGGCATTGAAAACTACTTTCTATTTGACATGTCCGTCCCCGATGCCGTGATGTCGTTAAGGGTCGGCCTACGCGTATTCACCCGCCAGAGCGATCTCGAACCTGAGCCGAATTTCTACCGTGAGGCTGCCGGTGTCTGGATGGATGCCTTTTTTGATGATAAGTGGTTGATCCCTGAAACGATCGAACGGCACCTCGATGCTGGAAAACAAGTTTGCCTCGTTTCTCCCGAGCTACATGGCAGACCCCACCTAAATTTCTGGGAGCGGTTGGCGGCAAGCACCATTCACTCACATCCATCGCTCCTGTTGTGCTCTGATATCCCAGAGGAAGCCCAATCCTACTTCAATCTTTGAACCAACCTATGAACCAAATCAAAGCCGTGATCTTTGACATGGACGGCGTACTCATTGATGCCAAAGACTGGCATTACGAAGCTCTGAACCGTGCACTGAATCACTTCGGATTCAACATCAGCCGGTACGATCATCTTGTAACTTTTGACGGACTGCCCACTCGCAAGAAACTCGAAATGTTGAGCAAAGAACACGGACTACCAGTCTCCCTGCACGGATTTCTTAACGATCTGAAGCAGATCTACACTACCGAAGTGGTGCATGCGCGCTGCAAACCACTGTTCCAACATGAATATGCGCTCTCCCATCTTCGCTCCATGGGCTATAAAATGGCCGTTGCTTCGAATTCCATCCGCAACAGCATCGAGTTGATGATGCAAAAGAGTAACCTCGATCAATACCTTGAAGGCATCGTCAGCAATCAGGACGTGAAACATGGCAAACCTGATCCGGAAATCTACATCATGGCGATGGCCATGCTCGGGGTAAAACCAGAGGAAACTCTCGTGCTGGAGGACAATGAGCACGGCATCGCCGCTGCACGTGCGGCCGGCACCCACCTCATGATTATTGGCGAGATTACTGACGTAACTCTAGACGGCATCGTGAGCCATATCCGTCTAGCGGAAGGGAGGAACGCGTGAACGTGCTCGTACTCATGTCGGGTTCTAGCCAAGCCTTCAAAGAGGCGGGTTACAGCTATCCCAAGAACCTAGCCGAAATGGCAGGGCAGCCAATGATCCAGCATGTAATGGAGGCCTTGCAACCCCTCAAATCTATTGGTGCCACTTTTATCTGCGCGGTCCGGCGCGACGAAAATCGAAAACACCATACCGGCAAGGTCCTGCAACTGATGGACCCCGACATCACGGTCCTTGAAATCAACGAGACGACTTCCGGGGCCGCATGTAGCGCCCTTCTCGCCGTGGACTATATCAACAACAACGAACCGCTGATCATCACCAACGGAGATCAAATTCTCAAGGGGGTGGACCTCGCGGGCATCATCAGGCATTTCCAACGGGAAAAATGGGATGCTGGCGTCGTAGTGTTCGAGGACATACACCCACGCTGGTCATTCGTAAAATGCAACCCCGAGGGCATGGTGATCGAAACTGCGGAAAAGCGGCCGATCAGCAAATTCGCGACCGCAGGATTCTACTACTTCGCCAAGGGCAGCGACTTTGTCCGGGCGGCCATGGAGATGCTGAAAAAAGACGCTCACTTGGACGGGCTTTTCTACATTTGCCCCACTCTCAATGAAATGATCTTAAAACAGGCACGCATCGGCATCCACCCGATTGATCGAACCGGCTACCGGTCGCTTGCGACTCCCTCCGACGTCCAGGCCTACTCTGCCACACTCGCATCAAATCGCTACGGATCCATTTCATCATGAAACACGCAAAACTGGATGACATGAAACTGGGATGGTTCATCGGCAACTTCTCCCCCACCATGCACGCCACGGAAGATGTCGAGGTGGCCGTGAAGGAATACAAAACCGGAGATTATGACCAGTGGCACTATCATAAAATCGCAACCGAATACACGGTGATCGTCAGTGGCGAGGTGGAGATGAACGGGGTGATCTACGTCAAGGGCGACATTATCGTCATGGAGCCTGGCGAAGGTACTGACTTCCGCGCACTCAAGGACACTGTGTCTGTTGCAGTCAAGATCCCTGGCGCCACCCATGACAAATACATGAAAGGACAATTACCATGATTCAAATCGTCGTTCCAATGGCTGGCAAAGGCAGCCGATTCGCCAATGCGGGCTTCACCGTGCCCAAACCGCTGATCCCCATAGGAGGTAAGCCGATGATCCAATGGGTCATCGAAAACGTTACCCCCTCACAGCCCCATCAGTTCACTTTCATCTGTCTAAACGAGCACCTCGAACGCTTTCCTGAGGTGCCAGACACCTTGCACACACTCTGCCCTGGCTGTCACATCGTGACGGTCAATGAAGTCACCGAAGGCGCGGCATGCACCGTCCTACTCGCCAAGGAATACATCAACAACGACGACCGGCTGATGATCGCGAACGCGGATCAGTTCGTCGAACTCGACATCGACACCTACCTCGCCGAGTTGGATCGTCAGCAGGCTGCGGGGCTCATTATGACATTTGATGCTGACCACCCGAAGTGGTCCTACTGTCGCATGAATGAGCTGGGCACAGTCAGCGAGGTCGTCGAAAAACAGGTGGTCAGCAACGAGGCCACCGTCGGGATCTACAACTTCCGGCGCGGTGCCGACTACGTCCGAGCCGCCGAGCACATGATCAAACGGGGCTTGCGCGTCAACAATGAGTTCTACGTGGCCCCCACCTACAACCAACTCATCGAGGAAGGTGGAAAAATCGTCGTCATGCGCACCGGCCATGAATACTACGGCATGTATGGTCTCGGTGTGCCCGAGGATCTCGAGTTCTTCAAGGCCACCGACCTCTACGAGCAGGGACGGGTGGATGGCGCACCCCCGCTCCAGGGAAACGACCTCATCCGCACCCTCACCCAGCTATATGTCGACTTCTTCAACTCCCGCAACCTCGCGGGGGTCTCCGCCATGTGCCACGAGGGCTTCGCCTTGGAAGACCCCTCCGTCAAACGCCTCGAAGGCAAAGCCGACGTGCTTGCCTACATCAAGGGCATTTTTGTTGCCAATCCCGACTTGGAGTTCTCAGCCCTCAACGTCGTGGTCGAACACCCTAGAAGCGTCATCGAGTTTAATCTGAAAATCGCAGACCAACACCTCAAGGGCACTGACGTCATCGAGTGGCAGGGTCGCAGGATGCGCGAGCTCAGGGCTTATTTGTGAATATTGGCCATCTAAATGATGTCTTCCAGTTCGGGCTTGCGAGCGCTTGAAAAAACTCTGGGACAACCCTGGCAGTCTGTCGGACTTAGAAAGCACAATATACAGCTTCTAGGGCCGCTTGCGACACATCAGATTGTGGTATAAATAGGTTAATTTAACAGATAGATTGAGCGGAACAGATCGTCCTCAAAATCTCGTTAAAAATGACTACC
>JANXMQ010000170.1 GCA_025354565.1 Akkermansiaceae bacterium | reverse complement strand
ACACCCATGGAGACACACACCCGCCTGCTATTTCGATTTTTGACCCCTCCTCACGTGAGGCTCATGCAAAGAATGTCTTTGCGGTCAATCTGCATCCTTACTCCAACAACTCCAAGCTCATGCCGACGCTGAACTGGATAGGAAAGGACGCCGTCATCAATCATCATCTGGAAGTCCCGTTTCATTTGTTGAAGGACGTGCCGGAACTGGGTTGCGATGCACCTGGCAGTGGCAATCTCATCGTGGAGGGGGATAACCTCGTCGCACTCAAGGCGCTGCTTCCTTACTACAAAGGGAAGGTGAAGTGCATCTGCATCGACCCGCCCTACAATACCGGCAACGAGGGCTGGGCCTACAATGACAACGTGAACAGCCCGGCCATAAAGAAGTGGCTCGGCGAAACCGTAGGCAAGGAAGGTGAGACGCTCGACCGTCATGATCGCTGGCTTTGTATGATGTATCCACGGCTCGCATTGCTACAGGAGTTCTTGAGTGAGGATGGTGCAATTTTCGTCTGCCTAGATGACAACGAGATTCATGCACTGCGATATTTGATGGATGAGATATTTGGAGGGAACAACTTTGTTGAGTGTGTCACCTGGAATAAGCGAATCCCTAAAAACGATGCTGGAATCGGCAACATTCACGAGTTTGTGATGATTTATCGCAAGTCGAGTTCATGGAATTACCGATTCACGATGAAAAAAGAGGGCTTGGAAAAGGTCGACGAGCTTGTCGGTAAATTACAATTACAAAAGCCTCCAATTGCTGAGGCAGAGGCAAGTTTGAAACAGCTCTACAAGCATGGTTCCTATGACAGGGGGGTGACGCTCTATAACTGCCTTGACGAGAATTACCGGCCTTGGGGTAAAATTAACATGAGTTGGCCTAACGCTAATACTTTCGGTCCACGTTATGAGGTCTTACATCCAGTGAATGGAAAGGCAGTCAAGATTCCTGATCGAGGGTGGCGGTGGAAGGAAGAAACATTCAAAGCTCATTTAGCGAGGGGGCCGCGATTCGAGCGCCATGACGGTTCTATCGTTGTTGGCCGAATCTGGTTTGCAAAAAATGAGAATACGCAGCCAAGTTCAATTACTTACTTAGATGAGGTGAACCGAATCTTGCTCAGGTCTGTACTCAGTTTGAAAAGTGATGGAGGCATGGAGGTGGAACAATTTTTTGGCACAAAATCAAAGTTTGCATATCCAAAGCCAACTGCACTGATTGAAACGCTGATTGACTCATTAGTGATGAAAGACGGGGACATAATTTTGGACTCCTTCGCCGGTAGCGGCACCACAGCGGAGGTTGTTTTACGCCTCAATAAAAGAGACCAGGTGCAACGCCGTTTTGTAATTGCTGAGTTGTCTCCAACGGTGGCTGAGGATATTACGCGAGCGCGAATAAAGTGCGTGGCGGCAGGCTACACTAACGCGAAAGGCGAAGTTGTGCCGGGCCTGGGCGGCGGTTTTCGCTATGTGAGGCTGGGCGATGCGCTCTTCGACGAACATGGACGAATCAATGAAACCAAAGTGCGTTTCGCCGATCTCGCGCGGCATGTTTATTTCTCCGAGACGGGCGAGCCACTGCCAAAGGAGCGTATCTCCGCTAAGACGCCATTGCTCGGTGTTCATCATGGCCGTGCGGTCTATCTGCTCTACAACGGCATCTTGAAGGACAAGAGCGTGGACGGCGGCAATGTGCTGACGAATACAACGCTGGAACACCTGCCCGCGCACGACGGTCCGAAGGTCGTTTATGCCGCTGGATGCCGCTTCAGCAAGACACGGCTGGAACGCGAGGGCATCACCTTCAAACAAACCCCTTACGCCATCCGCACTCGCTAAATGGAAACCAAGCAATACCAAAAGACATCATTGTTTTGGCTGCGGCGTTACTATCAGAGGTGCCGCATGATGCAGGAGATGGAGGACACTTTTCCCGCCTCGACGGCGTTCACCTCGGTGACGGCGGAAATCCATGATGGCCAAGGACTGCCGTATGTGCCGGTGAAGCAGGTGCCGGGCATCCCTTATGTGTGTTTGCGTATTCCCACGGGCGGCGGCAAGACGCTGGTGGCCTGCGAGGCGGTATCCATCGGCGTGAAGGATCTTTTGCAGAAAGACCGGGCGCTCATTCTCTGGCTGGTTCCGAGTGACACGATCCGCTCGCAAACGCTGGCACGCCTTCAGGACAGCGGCGATCCCTATCGGCAG
>JANXMQ010000058.1 GCA_025354565.1 Akkermansiaceae bacterium | reverse complement strand
CACCTGTATATCGGCGATCCGCCCAAAATCTCAAAAGCTCGACAGGCTGCTAGTCCAGCAGTTCGCTTCCGACGTGGAGTCACGAGACCAATCCATCTTAAAACCATGATCGAAGACGCTCGGCGTATCTTCCCTGACACCATCATCCATGCCGATTTGTGCATCGTGGGTGGTGGGGCCGCCGCAATCTCGTTGGCGCTTGAATATATGAAATCCGGACGGGAAGTGGTGTTGGTGCCGGGTGGAGGCCCGAACCAGACATCAGCCGCCATTGATTTATACCGGGGCAAGGTAGATCGACCAAGAAGTCATGAACCGCTTGAGGAAAACCGACTGAGAATGTGGGGGGGGACAACCACGGTCTGGGGAGGCCGATGCATTCCTTTCGAACCTATCGACTTTCAAGAGCGCTCTTGGATTCCGGATAGCGGTTGGCCGATTGGCCTAGATGAGCTGCAGGATTACATCGCCCGCGCAAATGAATTGTCTGAAGCAGGCAAGCCCGATTTCGATGCCCGATCTGTTTTTCCAGATAAACAACCTGAGCTTCTGCGGGGATTTGACAACGAAGACTTCTTCACTTGGCCCTTGGAGCGATGGAGCATCCCGACCGACTACAGCAAACGCTATCGGTCAGACTTGGAAGCGGCACCGAACATAAGGATTCTGATGCACGCCCACGCCGTTCACCTGCAGATGGATCCCACCGGCACCAAGGTCCAGCACGTTAAAGCGGCATGCAAACCGGAACGAATCTTCCAAATCGAGGCAGGACAGACCGTCATTGCCTGCGGCGCACTTGAAAACGCAAGGCTTCTCTTAGCTGCACGAGATGTTCTGCCTGCGGGTATCGGCAATGGGCATGATCTTGTGGGACGCTACTATCAGTCGCATCGGTTTGGGGTGTGCGGCTATGTAAAATTGAAAGACCCTAACAAAGATTTCATGTATGAGTTTGAGAAGGACGACGCCGGAGTGTATTGTCGCCGTCGTTTCTGGCTTACACCGGCTGCCCAAGAGCAGCACCAAACGGCAAACGTCGTAGGTTTCTTTTTCAGGGCAGTTTCAGATGATTCGGAACACCGGAACGCGATGGTTTCCCTCGTCATGATAGTGAAAACACTGCTTGGTGGTGCCCGAAAAGGGCCAAAACGTCTATTCCAGATCATCAGAGATCAGAGGCGGGAGTTGCTCTCCCATTTTTGGATCGTCTTGAAGGACGGGCCCAGCATCTTCGGTCAAGTCGCGGCTGTCTTCTACACCCGCTTCATCCAGAAGCGGCGCCTGCCGATTGTTCTGCCGCAGCGAAAAATGAATCACTTTCCGCTGTTCTATCAAACGGAGCATGTGCCTCTCTGGGAGAGTCGCGTGTTGCTTGACCACTCCTCGGTTGATGATTTCGGGATGCCGAGGCTTGAGGCGAGTATCAAATTTGCCGATGTTGACTACCATACAATTATTACATTCGTCAACCTGTTCAAACAACGCATCGAGGAAACGGGGTTGGGAACATTTCATCTTTCCGAGGCGGATAAGGAGTTCCTCGCTCACCCTGAACGAAAAAAGTTCAATAGCAGCGCCCACAACATCGGGACCACCCGGATGTCGGTGACACCGGATACAGGAGTCGTGGATGTGAATTGCAAAGTGCATGGGGTAGAAAACCTATATGTCGCAGGGTCGTCTGTCTTTCCAACGAGCGGCCATGCAAACCCAACGCTCATGATTATTGCTCTGGCACTTCGGCTGGCGGATCACCTGAAATCCGAATCCAGACCCCTAACTTCAAACCAGTGCTCCTGATACTCCGTATCTGTTATCTGGGTGCATTATAATAAGGATCAATCCGCGCCCGGAAATTTTCGGTGATTGCGGCTTCAATCGTCATCATGAACTCTAGCACGCCCCCCAGTCCCAGCGCCTCTGAGTTCATCGATCTATTCTTTGAAGAATTAGAGCGATGCGGAATACCGTATGTGGTCATTCACTCTTACCAGACTCTGCCTCACGATGTGCGAGGTGACATCGACTATGCTGTTTACGATCACGATCTTCGGAAGCTAACGACGATCCAAGAGGAACTTGGTCGCAGACACAACTGGGCGGTAGTCCAAAGCTTTCAACATGGAGTATGCGCTTTTTATAACGTACTCGCGAGTCTCGATGATCCGGGGCAAATATTGAGGTTGGATGCCTGTTCCAACTATGCACGTGCGCGTAGATTGCTCGTTCCTAACCGGGTATTGTTGGACAAACGACGCCGCTACGGACGCTATTGGATACCCGAGCCGTCAGCCGAATTCATCTACGAGGCAACCAAACTGTTCGACGCGAAAAAAAAGGATCCCGCAAACTATATCTCGGCGCTTCAATTACTCTGGGAGCAGGACAAGGATGGCGCCCAACAGCATTTCCGGGATGCATTCGGGAATACGGGACATTCGCTTGAAGAATGGTTTGCACAACCACCCGGTAAGTGGTCCCGCCTCCGTGCGGCGATGCTCAACAGAAATAAATTTGGTCCAATGATGCTTCTGCGTGAAGGAGCACGCATCCTAAGCCGGCTATGGCGGCCGACAGGCGTTCACATCACGCTGCTAGGCTCGGACGACCGTGATAAATCCACGTTGATCCATTTGATGCGCGAAGGCTCGGAAGACTTCTTCAGACGCTTTGATGTCCATCATTTCCGTTCGATGTATTTTGAGACTGCAAACAACGGTGACCCAGGCACAGAGCCGCATGGCAGACCTCCGCATGATTTGCTGCAGAGCATGGCAAAGCTAATCTATTGCTTTATCAATTATTGGGCTACTTTCATTCTTAAAATTTACCGCCGAAAAATCGAGAGCACGTTGATCATCTTCGACCGGGATTTTGACGATTTACTTGTTGAGCCAGGACACTACCGCTTGGCTCCTGCGGCACTTGGGTTCGCTCGACTTTTGCGTAGGGTTCTTCCAAAGCCGGACATCACCTTCATCCTCGATTCCGAACCAAGAGCCAGCCACAGCCGGAGTCCCGACCTCCCAGTCGCAGAATTGGAGCGACAACAAATCACGCTGCGAACTTTTGCGGCAAGCGGTCGCCATTACGTGCTCATACCTGCCGACGGCCCGCCTGCTGAAGTCGCCCGCTTGATGAACCGTGAAATCCTCGGCTTGTTACTTAAGCGCCGTGGACACACCGATCCAACAGTATTCGGATCTTAAATTTACTTGGACTCCTGATAGAATTTCACTAAATGCCTTTCATCGCCTTTCTCGGTTGCGACGGTTCCGGCAAATCCGCCGTGATCGAAGGGGTAACCCGGCATTTCAGAGCCCATGGCCAGACCGTGGTGCAAGGTCACTGGCGGCCAAAAGCATTTGCAGGAGAGGCAGAATCCCTTTCGACGGCAGCCGATAACCCGCATGGGCAAGCACCCCGCAATTTCCCTAGCTCCATCCTCAAACTGTGCTGGCTGTGGCTCAACTGGTGGGTCGCCTGGTGCGGCCCGCTTGGCCGAGCTGCCCGCGTCTCAGTCGTAGTCTTTGATCGTTACCACGCGGATTTGTTGGTGGATCCCCGGCGCTACCGTTATGGCGGACCGATGGCGTTGGCCTGCCTCGCCTCGAGGCTGATGCCGCAGCCGAACCATGTGATATTCCTCGATGCGTCCCCGGAGGTGTTGTTGTCGCGAAAAAAAGAGGTGGCGCGCGAAGCACTTGCCGCAAGCCGCACGCGCTATCTGGCACTGGCCGGGAAAAATCCCCGGATCACGATCATTGACGCCAGCCAAACGATAGAAAACGTCATCGCCGACGTTTTAAGAACGGTGGAATGAATGCCGGGCAGAAATGCGCGCAACGCCGCTTGAAATTCCGACTTTCCATTGCATCCGCCCCACCCGTCATCGACTATGCTGGCTTCTCACATTTTCCTCAGTCATGCCCAGCAGCGATTGATGCGGACCGGGGTTCCTGTGCTGGCATATCACTACTGCGGCGATGCGCCATCCACATCACCCGATCCATACTTATATGCCTCAGTGAAGAATCTAGCCGGGAAGATCCAAGCGCTTCGAGAATCGGGATACACCTCCGTCTCTTTGTCGGCATTAGCGGCAGCCTGTCGGGAGAACCGGAGCCTTTCCAACAAGGTGGTGATCAGCATCGATGACGGTGCCGAGAATTTTTTCGAAGCCGGAATGCGGATTCTATCGGAAAATGGGTTTCACGCTATCCAATTTGTGGTGGCCGGGCAGATCGGCGGCATCAACGAGTGGGATGCCAAACACGGTCATCCGGTGGTGCCGCTGATGGACGCGGGACAAATCCGCGAATGGCTTGCTGAGGGCCACGAAATCGGCTCGCACTCGATGACCCATCGGAATCTTTCCAAGCTCAACGAGCCGGATGCGCGGCGGCAGATTGTGGACAGCAAAAAACACTTGGAAGACCAGTTTGGAGTGGCGATGCGCCATTTTTCCTATCCCCATGGCAAATCCACCTCGATGACGGAAGCCTTGGTGGAGGAAGCCGGTTACGAAACCGCCTGCACGACCTGCTTCGGAGTGAATGGTGCCGGACAAAACCTGATGGCCCTCCATCGCATCTGGCCACTTTCTACTTCTGAATTTCTGGGAAAAATCGGCCACCGTGTGGGCCGCATATTGAGACTCAACTAATACGCACATCATCGCCACTTTTATGTCCACCAGATTAAACGTGCTAATTTCTGCATACGCCTGTGAACCCGGTAAAGGATCAGAGCCTGAGGTAGGCTGGCAATGGTGTTTGCAGATGGCACGTTTCCATGATATAACGGTGGTCACGAGGGCTAATAACAGGACCAACATCGAGAATGCGTTGGCGGAGTTACCTGAAGGCCAAGCGGTCCCCACCTTTGTTTACTTCGATGGCGGACCATTACTGCTATGGCTGAAAAGCAGATTCATGGGCACTCGCTTTTACTATATTTGGTGGCAAAGGTCCATCCGCAGAGTGATCGGTGAATTGTCCCGTGAGCAAAAGTTTGACTTGATACATCATGTCACCTTTGCGGGCTACCGCTACATCACCGGGATCTGGGGTCACGGGGTTCCAAGTATTTGGGGACCGATCGGTGGGATGGAGTCCATCGCTATGCGATTATTGCCTTATCGCTACCCCATAGAATTGCTGACAGAACTGACCCGCAATCTAAACAATTTTATCCAAAGCAGTCCCACAGCCGCTTTCCCCTCGCGGGCGAGGCAATGCCAATTGACCCTGGTTACGACCCCAGAAACTCAGGCAATTTTGAGCAACTGGGATATTGCATGTGTGCTCATGCCAACGGTCGCACTCGTAATCGCGGACTTTCCCCTACGCGTCTCTTACGATGTGACCGCCCCGAGACCCCTGCGCCTCTTGTTCGTCGGCCAATTAATCTGGCTGAAAGGTGTCGATCTGGCGATAAAGGCGCTGGCGGCTTCCAAAACCGATGCCACCTTGCATTTCATCGGCAGCGGCCCCTTCCGGGAAAACCTGGAAAAAATGGTAATCAAAATGGGCCTGAGTGAACGTGTCAGCTTTTCTCCACGAATCCCACGCAGCCAGGTGCTGAAGGAAATATATGATTATGATGTTTTTGTATTTCCGAGCCTTCACGATTCCGGCGGCTTTGCAATGCTCGAAGCCATGGCTGCGGGAATGCCCACAATATGTCTGGCTGTCGGTGGTCCCGCACTTGCCGTGGCCGACGACTGCGGATTCCGTATCCCAATCGGCAAGCGGAAGCAGGTGATTGCCGATTTGGCAAAAAAATTGGAATTCTATAATGAAAATCGCGAGGCGGTCGAAGTCCATGGAAGACATGCTCGTTCACAAATCGAATTGAATTACAACTGGGACCGTAAAGGCGAGTTGATGAATGAATTATATCACAACGTAGCACTTCAATCAGAAACAATTTCAAAATAATGAAAACCATTCGATATCTCAAGCCTGTCATTACCACTTTCCTCTTGTTGTTTCTGGTAGCGGCGACGGGAGTGCTAGGAGATATCTATTCTTACCGAACGAGCAAGGAAATCGCGAACGAGACTTTACCCTCACTCGCGCATCTTACCATGGCTAACCAATATCGGGGCCAAGGATTTTTGCATCTAATCCTGGCATTGAACGCCACCGACAATACGGAATATCGTCAACAGAGGGAGAAAATCTTTTATTATTCCGAGCAAGGTTCCAAGGAATTGTATGCATATAAGGAGGGTCTCACTTCGATCAATAGCCTACGGATATTTGACCAAGTGATGGCTGAGCGCGAAACCAATACCAAAGTACGCGATGAAATCATGGCTTACGCCGATGCCGATGATCGAGGGAGTGCAATGAAAACATTGAACGAGAAACTGCTTCCCATGTATGATCAGTATTTGAACAACGCGCAGAAGATGATGGACAATGCGAGCAAGGAAGGTCTGGCGCAGGCGGAGTCGATCCGATATATATCACTTTGGTCCATGGTCCTTACCGTCATTTCCAGCCTCATGATATTTATCTTCGGATTTTTCCTGGGATATACGCGCTGAAACGCGGCAGGTGACAGATGTCCACGATCCTTTGACCAAAAAACGAAATTTTTTCTTGAAAAATCCCATAAAAACCTGACTACCACTTGCGCGATGCAATAAGTTCGCATTTTAAGCCCATAAGTTCCTATCTATGAAAAACAAACTCGTCGTCGTCTGTGGAGCAGGCGGCTTTATCGGTGGTCACCTAGTGGCCGATTTAATCAGTAAAGGTTACACGCGGATTCGCGCGGTGGACATCAAACCATTCGAAGAGTGGTATCAGCATTTTTCTGAAGTGGAAAATCTGCAACTCGACGTAAGCTTGAAGGAAGCCGCCGAAAAGTCCGCCGAAGGGGCGCATGAAATCTACAATCTTGCCGCCGATATGGGCGGCATGGGTTTCATTGAAAACAACAAAGCGCTCTGCATGTTGAGCGTGCTCACGACCACCCATTTGTTGATGGCTGCGAAAAAATTCAATGTCCCGCAGTTTTTCTTTTCCTCCTCCGCATGTGTTTACAATGCCGAGAAACAACGCGACCCGAATGTCACGGCGTTGAAAGAGGAAGATGCCTACCCGGCGATGCCGGAAGACGGGTACGGCTGGGAAAAGCTTTTCAGCGAACGGATGTGCCGTCATTTCCGCGAGGATTTCGGCATGGCGGTGCGCGCGGCCCGCTACCACAATGTCTATGGCCCGCACGGCACCTATGACGGGGGGCGGGAAAAGGCTCCTGCAGCGATCTGTCGCAAGGTCATCGAAGCCAAGCTTTCGGGGAACCATCAAATTGAA
>JANXMQ010000020.1 GCA_025354565.1 Akkermansiaceae bacterium | reverse complement strand
GTGAAGATACCATGTTAGGCACCTTCCAATCATCCGCCGAAGCAGTCAGGCGAGCTCGAGCCTTTCAGGCTCGCCCGCCTGCTTCGGACGGCGTGGAAATGGTACCAGTCCCCGCAACGCAACAAAAATAGATTGACGCGGAGTCTGAATTGGAACATCTCTGCATCTCCGGGGTCATTCCCCGCAACGAAACATTTTTCCTCCCAATCCCGGTCGAAATCGCCTAACCTGACTTCCGCTGTTAGATTCAAAAATCGCCTAATTTCGCCCTCCTGAGGCGCTGGAACCCTTGATTTTCCGAGGGTCACACTCCGAAAATGCCTGTGGTGGAGACCCTCCCCATGGACACCCCGCCGGGTTCCGTGTGATATACGCCCCATCTAAAGATGTTTTTACGAGCGAACAAGCGATTCAAGGACGGCAAAGAGCACCGCTACTGGAGCGTTGTCGAAAACCGGCGCGTCGCTGGTGAGCGAGATCCAAATGCTCGACGTCACCATCCCCGCCACCGACGGCCGCGAAGTGAGGATGAAGCGTTACACCAAGCCCGAGAAGATGCACCAACTCCTCCTCAACCAACTCGGCTTCACTCTCCCGACCCAGCCCCCTCCAGAAATACGAAATCCCAAGCCTGTGGTGGAGACCTTTTGAAAAAACCAACGCAATCTCAACGATCAGGCACCAAAAAACCACCTAACAGCGGAAGTCGGGTTAATAACGAGTAGTTAGATGGAAAGACGCTTCGTTTGTCGACAAACAACTTTACCGGTTGGTGCGGATATTTGGCTGCATTCCGGCTGTCACCTCGGATGGCTCAGGTGCCCATGCCTGCGAGCTTGATGTCGAAGGGATTTTTCGTCCCGGTGACATTGCTCTTGATGTGGATGGTGGCGGTGCGTGTGCCTATGGCGGTGGGTTTGAATTTCACCGTGAAAGTCGTCGCCTCGTCGGGGGCCAAGGTGGTCTTGGCGAGGGCGCTGACGATAAAGCTGGCAGGGTTCGCGCCGTCCTCAGTGATGATCAGACCGGTGAGGGGACTGGTGCCGACATTGCTGATGGTGAAGGTTTTGGCGGCGGTCGGGGTCTGCACCGGCTTGCTGCCGAAGCTCTTCTTGGTAACGCCATCGACCAAGTTGCTGCCGACCGGTTGTTGGACGGCGATGTTCGGGATTTTCGGCAGCGCCACCGACGGATAGCCATTCCAAGTCGGCGTGGTGAAACCGGTGCTGCCCTTGATGAAATTCACCGTGAATTGCGGCGAGGTGAAGTCGAAAACGTGGATTCCTAAAGTCGGAGCCTTGCCGAGAAAAGTCGTCTTCGCGAGCGAGTTGCAGTAGCTAAACGCATCATATCCGATAGCAGTGACGCTATTAGGAATCGTCACGTTGCCCGGCGAGCTGCAGGCGGAAAACGCACTATTCCCAATGGATTTGACGCTGTTGGGAATCGTCAAGCTGGCCAGCGAACTACAGTCGGAAAACGCTTCAAACCCGATGGAGGTGACGCTGCTGGGGATCGAGACGCTGGCCAGTGAGGTGCAAGCTGAAAACATACTATCCCCGATGGCGGTGATACTACTGGGAATCGTCACGCGGGTCAGCGAGGCGCAGAGTGCGAACGTGCCATTCCCGATGGCGGTGACGCTAGTAGGAATGTTCACGCTGGACAGGAGGGAGCAGTCATGAAACGCACTACTCTCAATGGTGGTGACGCTGTTGGGGATCTTTACACTGACCAGCGAGCTACAACCTTCGAACGCACCTTCGCCGATGGATTTAACACCGCTGCCAATGGTCACGCTAGTGAGCGAGTTGCAATACATAAACGCAAGGCTTCCAATGGAGGTGACGCTGTTGGGGAACGTCACGTTGGCCAGCGCCCCGCAGCTTTCAAACGCACTACTCTCAATGGTGGTGACGCTGCTGGGGATCGTCGCGCTGACCAGCCCGGAGCAGTAGGCAAACGCAGAATCCCCGATGGTGGTGACTCTGTTGGGGATTGTCACGCTGGTCAGTAAATTGCAGCCGTAAAACCCAGGATACACAATCGAGGTGACGGGCTTTCCCATGATCGTGGCCGGGATGACTGCCGCACCGGTGGCTATATTTGAATAGCCTGTGATGGAGATCGAAGTCCCGTTATCGTCGTAATTGAAATTGCCGAAGGTGTCGGCGGAGAGGGGATTGGCCTAGGTGCAGAGCGCCAGTGGCAGGAGGCAGAGGCGTTTGATTAGGTTCATTGCTTTGGGGATGTTGGAGGGAGGCGCAGGGTCATTCATATACTTACTTAACAACGCCTGCCGTCGGTGCTTGCATTTTCAGCGTCGCTTCGGCGAAGGCTTTGCCGATGAGGGCGAAGGTTTTGGCGCAGCCGA
>JANXMQ010000019.1 GCA_025354565.1 Akkermansiaceae bacterium | reverse complement strand
TCGGCTGCGCCAAAACCTTCGCCCTCATCGGCAAAGCCTTCGCCGAAGCGACGCTGAAAATGCAAGCACCGACGGCAGGCGTTGTTAAGTAAGTATATGAATGACCCTGCGCCTCCCTCCAACATCCCCAAAGCAATGAACTAGTATGTTTTCAGCTCGTTATTAATTCAGCGATGGCCATTCCTTACAGTCTGATAATTGAATTGGCTTCCGGCGCTAACCTCGCTGGCGAAGGCCCGCAGTTCCCGTCGGTGGATTGCGTAGTGCCTTGAAGAATGCCGCATTTCCTCCTTGGCGGCGCTTCCATGGCGGTCTAAAAATCACTCCATGAAAGAATGTCGCGCAGAAGCTATTCTTCCCTGCCGCATTGGCACCGGTCGTGCAGCGTGTATTCTACCGCCCCCATGTCTCCTCCTCTCTTCCGACCCGGCGGCGGTTTCAAGAACCACGCCAGTGAAAAGTAATTTCATAACCGACAGTAATCTAAAATTCTAGAAACCTATGTCATCCATCTTCACACACATCCCCCACCCCCATATCCATCGTCGTCAGCAACAGGCTCCAACGTCGGCGAATGAGCTGCATCGTGGCGACAGCGCGATGAACAAATTCAATTCGTTGCTCGCGATCAAGATCACCGGTGCCGTCGGTACGATGTGGTGTGCCTATGCGTTCGCGCTGCTGGCATTCGTGAGTCTGCCAGACGCGATCCATGCCGGAACGCCCGCGCTTATTTCATGGATCGCGCAGACCTTCCTCCAACTCGTGCTACTCTCCATCATCATCGTCGGCCAAAAGGTATCCGGTGACGCAGCGGACAAACGTGCTGTGGACACCTACAACGATGCCGAAGCCATTCTCCACGAGGCCGTGCAGCTCCAAGCTCATCTCGCAGCACAAGATGCCTTGATGGAAAAACTCGTCGAGGAGATGATCCAGCTCCGCGCCGCCGCAGGAGGCAGTTCTGCACCCGACCGCTGATGCGTTCATCGTCGCCGGACATTCAGGGCCACGCTTAGTTTGGCACCTTAGTTTACATGGGCGACGAATCGGCTTCGGATGAGAAGAACTAACGAGCGATCACAAGATGAAAAAGTAAATAATGAAACAAAAAATTATAACTGTAAATAAGTGGATACTTCTAAGTGCTCTGATGCTTGGTAGCATAATTTCGCAATCGGCGGCAGGTGACGTAGAAAAACTAACCAATCCTGATTTCACCCAAGGTGGCAAGAAAGACGCCTCTCACGACTGGCTACTAGGTCCCACCGGCGCGCGCGGTTGGATGTTCTTCCGACATGAGGATCTAACGGCCGCCTCCCGCCAGATCCTCATCACCTTGGTTGACAAGGGCTCACCCGCCGATGGAATCATCCAAGTCAACGACGTGGTTCTCGGCGTCTTCGGCCAGCCATTCACAGACGACGCGCGCCGGAGTTTCGGTCACGCGATCACCGCCGCCGAAGAGAAAACCGGTATCCTTCCACTGACTCTCTGGCGGGATGGGAAGACTTTCGACGTGGAACTCAAACTGCAGGTGCTCGGAGCTTACAGCGCGACGGCTCCCTACGATTGCCCCAAGTCGAAGGCCATCTTTGAGCAAGGCTGCCGTCTGATCGCGGAAAAGGGCTTGGAAAAAGCCGACATCCCGGATGACCTCAACGCCCTCGCCCTCCTCGCCAGTGGCGACAAAAAATACGACTCCATGCTTGGCAATTACGCCAAGAAACGCGCTGAGTCCTTGGCTCCTCGGGATACATGGAACTGGGAAATCGCCTACGGAAATCTTTTCTTCAGCGAATACACACTCGCCACCGATAGGAAAACTGTTTTTTCCGAGCTGAAACGTACCACCCTGCAGGGCGTGAAAAACCAGTGCATGAACGGTATGTGGGGCCACGCGCCCGCATTGTCCAACGGCCATTCCGAAGGTTACGGTGGCATGAACCAGATCGGCTTACCCATGACCTTGTCGCTGGTACTCGCCCGTCAGGCCGGCGTCAGTGATCCGGCCTTGGACAAGGCCATCGACAAGTCGGTGAAGTTCCTCCGCTACTATGTGGACAAGGGAGCCATCCCCTACGGCGACCATCCGCCATGGGGAAACTCGCATGAGGACAACGGCAAGTCCTCGTGCGCCGCCGTGTTGTTCGACATGCTCGGCGACCGCGAAGCCACCTCGTTTTTTTCCTGGATGGCCACCGCCGCCTACGACGAGCGGGAACATGGACACTGCGGAAATTTCTGGAACATGCTCTGGGCCATCCCCGCAGTCGCCCGTAGCGGCCCGCTTGCCACCGGTGCCTATTTCAAGGAGCAAAGCTGGTATTACGACCTTTCCCGTAACTGGAAAGGTAGCTTCGTCTATCAGAAAATCGAGGCCGGTGACGAAAACGATAACTACACCGAATGGGATCTAACCGGCGGCTATCTGCTTTCGTTCGGCCTCTATCAGAAGAGCCTCTTCATCCTTGGTAAAAAGCCATACTCAGCTCCCGCACTGAATGCCGAGGCCGTTAAGAACGTCATCGTCGCAGGTCGTGACCGTTACCCGGAAGGCGAGCGGAACGCTTACTCCAAAAGACAGGACGAGGCCCTCCTCGAGGGCTTGAAAAGTTGGTCGCCCAGCATGCGCTATCACTCGGCGGAAGCCATCGGCAAGCGCGGCGGCAACTTCGCCCCTGCACTGCTTGAGATGCTCGAAGGCAAGGACCGCTACGCCCGTTATGGTGCCGTCGAGGCATTGGGAAGACTCAGCAAGGATGCCGCATCTGCGGTGCCACGCTTGCGCTCCGCCCTCAAGGACCCGGACTTTTGGATTCAAGGTCTGGCAGTGGAAGCTCTCACCCGCCTCGGTGATAAAGAAAGCTCCGGCGATCTTTTCGCGATGTCCCTCCGCCCGACGCCGGCAGACCCGCGCCAAATGCACCAGCGCGCGGCCTCCCGCGCTTTGTTTTCCCCTTATCCCGGTAACAGCGAGCCGCGCAGTATCCTCTCCGACTCGCTCGATGGCGTTGACCGCCGGCAATTGCTCGTCGTGATGAAATCGTTCCTGCAAAACGAAGATAGCGTTGTGCGCGCCTCCGTCATTCCCGCGCTCAGAAAACTCGACGACCACGATCTCGCAGTTCTGCTGCCCGACATCGCCAGCGCTGTCGATAAGCTTGCTCCCACTAACGAAATGTGGGGCGACGACATCCGCCAGGCAGGACTGGACATCCTGTCGCGCCGTCACATCCGCGAAGGCATGCTGCTCTGCGTTTCCACCATCGAATGGCGTTGGGGTCTGGAAGTCGGCAAGCGCATGGAGTTCCTCTCCCGCTACGGAAAAAACGCGGGCGAAGTCGTGCCTGACCTGAAAAAACTCGTCCGCGATCTCGAAAAGAAGGAAGAAGGCTCCGCGCCCAGCGATAACCGGAAAATCCTCATCAAAGCCATTGCTGATATCGAAGCCAGCAAAGACGAACCCAAGCTTGTATCGCTTAAGGAATTTATCGCCCTTGCATCCGCAAATGTTAATACTTTGAAAAATATACAAAATTGAAAGCCATGAGGAAAATTTCAAAGTTAGTGAAATTGATGATGATCACCGTGGTTCTCGGCCTCATGCCGGGAATGGCCAGCAAGGTATCTGCCAAGCCGCTCAAAGTCTTCATCCTCGCCGGACAGTCGAACATGCAGGGACATGTGAATGTTTCGACTTTAGACTCTATGGCCGACGATCCCAAGACGGCACCGATCCTTAAGGAAATGCGTGGGGCGGATGGCAAACCCCGCGTTTGCGACAAGGTCTGGATTTCATCCATCGGTTGCGCTGAGGATGATACGACCGAGCAGACGGGAAAACTAACTGCAGGCTTCGGAGCTTCGCCACAGGAGATTGGTCCAGAGTTCACATTTGGCATCTACGCCGAAAAGCTACTGGACGAGCCAATTTTAATCATCAAGACCTCATGGGGTGGCAAAGATTTGCACACAGCTTTTCGTTCGCCCGGCGCAGGACCTTATGTGTGGAGCGATTTCGAGTTGGCCCGCCACAAGGAACGTGGCGATAACATGGACAAAGAAAAGGCCGACAAGATCCAAGCCACGGGTGTTTACTACCGTCTGATGCTTGGACATGTCAGGAAAGTGTTAGGTGACATCAAGCAGGTGGTGCCGGGATATGATCCGAAACAGGGCTACGAGTTGGCAGGCTTCGTCTGGTTTCAAGGATTTAACGACCTGGTTTCCGACTGGACGTATGACAAAGGCGACCAGCCCGGCGGTTACGACCTTTATAGCGAACTTCTGTGTCATTTGATCCGCGATGTGCGCAAGGATCTCTCCGCGCCGAAGATGCCATTCGTGATTGGCGTCATGGGGATTGGCGGATTGAAGGAGGAAGAGAAACCCGGCACCATGCGGCATTTCCGCCAAGCCATGGCCGCGCCAGCGTTACTTCCCGAATTCAAGGGCAATGTCGTGGCCGTCCAAACCGCTCTCTATTGGGACGATGACTTGGAAAAGCTGCGTAATCAACTCGAGCAACTGTGGCCGAGTGTGGATGCGCTCGCCGCCGAGGAGGTCAAAAAGCATCCGCAATTGACCGGTGAAGCATTCGAGGCGTTCAAACTGAAAGCCCAGGCGGAGCATTTCACGCCAGACGCGTGGAAGCGTCTTCAGGCCGGGGCCTCCAACGGTGGCTACCATTATCTCGGAGCCGCCAAAATCATGGCTCCAATCGGTAAGGCCTTCGCGGAAGCAACGCTCCAGATGATGAAAGATGAGACGAAACACTAAATACAATTGTTATCTGCATCTAGAAAGAAGCCATCAATGCATAAAACCATAAGGTACTTTGTCGTAGCTTTCATCGCTCCGCTGCTCCAACTCATTGCCGCGAACGACGTCCTCCCGCCATTCAATTGGGACCATGTGCCGGTTTACGCACATATCGGAAAGCACTCGGATGATTTTTCGCCAGAGGAATTAGATTTTCTAGCAAAGCATTTCAACTTCATTGCGATCGAGAAGGGTCAGGCAATCCGCAAGCGCGGCGATACCGAAGCCGGGATCGCCGAAGCATCCAAACAAATCAAACAGCGGAACCCGAAAGCCAAAGTTTTGTTTTACTGGAATACTTTCCTCGACATCCCCGAATACAAAGCCACTCGTAAGCTGCCTGACGATTGGCTGCTGAAAGATCGTCAAGGAAATGCGGTCATGGTCCGCAAGCGGCTTCCCACTTACAATCTTGCCCGAGCTGACATGCGGCACTGGTGGTCAGACACGGCGGCAAATGTGGTACACGAAGGGTATGAGGATGGAATTTTCGCCGATGCCTTGCCCCAGGTGACTGCGACAGAAAAACGCGATTTGTTAGGTGACGAGAAGTATGCCGCACTCAACGACGGGCTTCTAACTATGCTGAAGGAGACGAGCCGCAAACTTGGCCCGGACAAGCTGATTATCTTCAACGGGCTGCGGGGTAATGACGGCACGCAATTTCTATCCATGACGAGCGGCGCGATGATCGAGCATTTCGGTCACTTCAGCGATGGCGACGGCGCGAATAAAATGGCCGAGGACCTGGCAGCAATGCGCGCCGCAGCAAAATCCGGAAAAATTGTCTGCCTGAAGGCATGGCCCGGCTTTTCGTGGTTGGATGCAGACATGATGAAGAAACCGCATGACGAACTGGTTCGTCTCGCCCGCGAGAGAATCACATTCCCTCTCGCTTGCTTCCTCGTGGCTGCGGAGACAAATTGCTATTTCTGTTACACATGGGGATATAGCGAAGTCAACGGCACATTTGACTGGTATCCCGAGTTCGACAAACCGCTCGGTCCGCCGCATGGCGAGGCCGTCCAAACGGGTTGGACATACCAGCGGAAATTTGCACACGCCACCGTCTTCGTTGATCTCCAAAACAAAACCGCCAAGATTGACTGGATCCAATGATGACCGGAATTCTCCCCACGCTGGTTATGCTGTTAGCGATGCTGAAGTTTAAACACATCGTTCGCATCATACTCATGTCCAGCATCCATTTGACCGCAGGACGGACATAGGCGAGGACGGAATATTTTCCAACCCCAATGGAGCCAAAAAGATCGCTTCAGCGCTGGCGGAAGCGAGCAACTTCTTTGTTCCGCCTTTCGATCCTCCTGCCAAACCACACCACCGTCTAAAATAATGAAAGCGATCATCGCCGCCACCACGATACTCTCTAGTCTTGCATTATCTCTCTATGCCGAAGGTCCGAAGGGAGCCATGTCGAATCCAGACTTGACCAAAGGCGAAGCGATTCCAGCCAATGCAAAGCACGACTGGCATCTCGGCGCCACCGGCATGCGCGGCTGGATGTATTGCGACAAATTTGTGACCTCGGACGCCCGTCAGATTTCAATCACAAAGGTGGACAAGGGATCCCCCGCTGATGGAGTTCTTCAGGTTAGTGATGTGATCCTTGGTGTCGGCGGCAAGCCATTTTCCTACGACCCACGCACCGAATTCGGCAAGGCTCTAACCATTGCGGAGTCGAATGCGTGGGCGGGGAAACTGAAGATCACCCGTTGGCGGGCAGGCAAATCGGAAGAGGTTGTGGTCAAGCTACCCGTCCTCGGCAGCTACAGCGCCACCGCGCCCTACGACTGTGAGAAATCCAAGCGCATCCTCGAACAAGGGTGCAAGGCACTTGCTAAAAATATAGAAAAATCCGCGCCAGAGCAAGACCCCATCGTCCGTTCCATCAACGCGCTCGCCTTGTTAGCCAGCGGCGATCCCACCTACCTCCCGCTGGTCAAAAAGGAAGCCCAGTGGGCATCGGATTTCTCTTCGAACAGCATGCAAACCTGGCACTACGGTTACGTTATTATACTGCTCTCCGAATATGTGATGACCACGGGTGATCTGTCAGTCATGCCGGGCCTGAAGCGTCTCGCGCTGGATGCGGCCAAGAGCCAGAGTGCTGTCGGTTCATGGGGCCATGGCTTCGCACTGCCCGATGGACGACTCGGCGGCTATGGCATGATGAACGCTCCCGGCTTGCCACTAACTATTTCCCTAACGATGGCCCACGCGGCAGGCGTCAAAGACCCAGCGGTGTCACACGCCATCGAACTCAGCGCTCGATTCTTGCGTTTTTACATCGGCAAAGGTGCGGTTCCCTATGGCGACCACCATCCTTGGATTGAGAATCACGAGGACAATGGCAAGTGCGGAATGGCTGCGGTTTTATTCAATCTTCTCGGTGAAACCAAGGGGGCTGAGTTTTTCTCCCGAATGAGTGTCGCTTCCCACGGTCCAGAGCGGGACGGCGGTCATACTGGCAATTTCTTCAACATCATGTGGGCGCTACCTGGCACGTCATTGTCGGGTCCCCAAGCGACTGGTGCTTGGATGAACGAGTTCGGCTCGTGGTATTTCGACCTCGCCCGCAATTGGGACGGAACATTCCTCCATCAAGGTCCGCCTGAACAGAATGAGGACAGCTACGCGGGCTGGGACTGCACCGGCGTTTACCTGCTCGCCTACGCGATGCCACTGAAAAAGATTTACCTAACCGGAAAACGCCCCAGCACGATTCCACAACTCAAGGCCGCTGAAGCACAGGCGCTGATTAACGACGGACGAGGCTGGACCAGCAAGGATCGCAACAGCGCTTACGACAAGCTCACTAATGATCAACTCCTTGAACATCTTGGCAGTTGGTCGCCCGTAGTCCGCGAGCGAGCAGCGATGGCCATGGGTCGCCGTAAGGATGCCCCTCTGCCGGCACTGTTGCAAATGCTGGAGTCTCCCAATCTCGAAGCCCGCTACGGTGCCTGCCAAGCCCTCGTCTTCCTTCGCGGGCGAGGAGCACCTGCGATTGACGCTCTGCGGAAATTGTTAGGAAACAAGGATCTCTGGCTGCGCATCAAAGCCGCTGATGCCATCGCAAGCATCGGTTCGCCAGCTATCAAGGCGGTGCCTGAACTCCTCGAACTTCTAGCTAAGGTTGACCCGGAAAACGACCCCCGTGGCATGCAGCAGCGCTATCTCTGCTTTGCCCTTTTCGACGATGAAGGCATGCTGCATCGGTCACTTGATGGAGTGGATCGCGATGCCCTCTACAAAGCCGTGAAGGCTGGCCTGACAAATCAGGATGGCCGCGCCCGCAGCAGCATCGCCTCCGTGTATAACAATCTATCCTTTGAGGAAATCAAACCGTTGTTGCGCGCCATCCTTCAAGCAGTCACCACTCCCGCTCCCAGCGGCGAGATGTTTGCCGACGGGATCCGAGTGGAAGGGCTGCGGCTGTTAGCCAAACACAAAATCGAAGAAGGAATCGTCGCCTGCGTGAAATACACCCGCGATCAAAACCCATGGGACAGCCAGGAGCGCACGCCTGAGTTGATGAAAATCCTCATCGCCTACGGCACCAAGGCAAAGCCGGTCATCCCCGAGCTGCAGAAGATCGCCGACTACTTTGAAAAGGACGAAAAGAACTTCCCGGCAGAACTCATGGCTATGAAGGCCAAATGCGTCCGCGAAACCATCCGCGCCATCGAAGCCTCCACAGATACCCCAGAACTCATCCGCCTCGAGTGACATCAAAAAGACCTTTCCGGCGACCCCAAGAATCCAAATAACAGAACCCAACATATACCATGAAAATCTCCATGACGATGCTCGCCACACTGCTAGTCAGCCTGACATCTTTGCCAGCTATCGTTCTCACAGAACTGGAGGTTCTCCGTAACCAAGCAGACAATGGCGATGTGAAAGCCCAGCTAACACTTGCCTTCCGTTATCGCGATGGAACTGGAGTAACTAAAGACAATGCAGAGGCTCTGCACTGGGCGCATCGTGCGGCGGATGGCGGCGATGCGGAGGCGATGGACTTCGTCGGTTCCGCCTATCTGCGCGGCAGCGTCATCCAACGCAATCCCGAGATCGCGTTTGGCTATTTCAAAGCGGCCGCTGATCAATCTTCACAAGCGGCCTTCAACCTCGGCCAGTGCTACTTCGGCGCACAGGGAACGGAGCAGGACATTCCGAAGGCACTTGAGTATTGGAAAAAGGCGGCTGCAGCAGGAAACGGCCGGGCCGCTGCCTGTGCAGCGATGGCTTATTACTCGGGAGAGAGTATCGCACCCGATGCCGCGCAAGCCCGCCAACTCGCGGAACGTGCTGTGGAATTGAACGATCCCTCCGGCCTCGTCGTGCTGGGAGAAATGCAGTTCCTAGCCGGCGATCTTGATGGAGCCAAAGCCAACTGGACGCGCGCTTCCAAACTAAAACCCACCGGCGCCACCGGGCATCCTGCGCAGCCCTCTGCCAACGCCTCTGCCCAGCAAGGAGCCGATCTCTTAAAGCTTATTGAATACCGGCAGCGCAAAGCTGAACCGGGCAAGTTCGCCTTCGTGAAAATGCCGCACATTCACCAAGGCTATAACAATTGCGGCTCCACCGCCTGCGCGACCTTCGCGCGTTTTCAAGGAAGTAAAATCGGCGGCTGGGACTTCAAAAAACTGCCTCCTCCGCTAAATCCGTGGGTAAAACCGGGGGCTAACCGCCGCGAAGCGGCGTGAGCCTCTTGAAAGTTGTCCACGACAGACCGCTTCGAGAATGGGTCTGTAACTCGTCGGAGAAGTGGACTGTTGTGGGCAACTT
>JANXMQ010000011.1 GCA_025354565.1 Akkermansiaceae bacterium | reverse complement strand
GGGGGCGAGCGCCGATCTGAAAAACGATCTGCACCCGGTGGCTGCCACCACCCGCCTCCGTCTCCACCTTCCGTCCCGAAGGCTAACATTCCAAGAGGTCTAGAACCAGCCCGGCCAAATCGAAGCTCCCGATCTGGCAAGCCTCCTCACGCCCAAATCCAGCCTTAAAAAATAATCAAAAAAACACCTTGTTTCGATCTGATACTACTGACCCTATAGACGTGAAGTTGGATTCCCATGGGAGTTTGAATCCAAAATGACTTTGAGACTTGCTAAAAATTAACGGATTGGTAGGCATCAATTGTTCATTTGCAGCGAATGATGCCATCGCGCCTCGCAGCCCCCAACAAATACCCCCAGCCATGAACACCAAAAGCATCCTCCGCCGTCTCCTCCTCCTGCCGCTAGCGCTCAGTCTCCTCACAAGTTCCCTCTCCGCCGACACCTTTGGTAAATTCACCTATATCGACAATGGGACTTCGATCTCGATCACGGATTATCCTCAAGCGGCAACCGACGCGGTGGTCATCCCGGCCACCATTGCTGGGAAACCCGTCACCACCATCGAGAAAGATGCGTTTTACGGCTGCTATGCACTGACCAGCATGACGATCCCCAATAGCGTTACTTCCATTGGGGAAAACGCGTTTATTGGCTGCAACTCAATGACCAGTCTGACGATCGGCAGTGGCATCACCTCCATCACAGGGAGCGCGTTTGCCTACTGCAACTCACTGCCCAGCGTGACGATTCCCAACAGCGTGACTTCCATTGGGAGTGGTGCGTTTATAGGCTGTAGCTCGCTGATCAGCGTGACCATACCCAATAGCGTCACCTCCATCGAGCATAGCGCATTTTCCGGCTGCAGCTCGCTGACCCGCGTGACGATCCCCACCAGCGTCACCTCCATCGGAGCTTATACGTTTGAATCCTGCACCTCGCTCAATCGCGTAACGATCCCCGACAGCGTCACTTCCATCGGAGATGATGCATTTGCCCGCTGCAGCTCGCTGACCAGCATGACGGTCCCCAACAACGTTACCTCCATTGGGTTTGAAGCGTTCCGGTTTTGCGACTCCCTGACTGGCGTGACCATCGGAACCGGTGTCACTACCATCGGGGATCGTGCATTTTCTGACTGCGTTCTGCTGGCAAAAGCGACGTTCCTCGGCAATGCACTGACTTTATCAACCTTTGTTTTCTCCGGCTCCTCGCCGAAGTTCACCGTGTATTTCATTAAGGGCAGCACAGGCTTCACCACCCCAACTTGGAGCGGCTATCCGACCGTTGCGCTGCCGAAAGTCCCAGACATTGCAGTCCAACAGCCGGTCGGCAGCAATATGCTTGATGGGATTACCAAAAAAAGCTTCGGCAGCAGGCCCGTGAATTTCCCTACCGCCCCCAGAGTTTTCACCATCAGCAATACCGGCACCGGTACCATCAGAGCCATGGCGATCACCGAGGACGGCACCAACGCGGGAGACTTCATCGTGGGTTCACTTAGTAAGACCGTTTTGGTGCCGGGGGCGAGCACCACTTTCACCGTTACATTCAAACCCACCGCCACCGGCACGCGCAATGCCGCGATCCACATCGGCAGCAATGATCCAGACGAGAATCCCTTCGACATTCTGCTGACCGGTCTGGGGACCTGAGTGCTCAAGGGCTTGAAATGTAGTCATGGACGCAGAACTGTTCGGCATGATGCCTACTGAAAATGCGGAAATGTCATGAAAAAGCCCGTAATTTAGATACGGGAAGACACGCGCATCGCTTCCCGATTCGGATTCGGATGCGTGGTTGCGATCTGGGCACGCGCCGCCCGGGGAAGTGCCTTGGCGACGACTCCCCCGTCTCTGGGGTCAGTCCGCGCTAACAAGCAAACAACCGTTTCATTCGGGGTTGGAAATCGGGACAGTTACGGCAGTAGACTGAACCTAAATCACGGGCCGCAGCACTTCTTGAACTTGCGACCGCTGCCACAAGGGCAAGGTTGATTGCGCCCGACGGATGGCATGGCCGCAGCCGGAAAACGAGTCGTTGGCGGGCGTTTGCATTTTTGGTACCAGTCTCCGCAACGGGACAAAAATAGACGCGGTCAGTCCTTGAAAATCAATATCAAAAATCAAAGATATTGAAATCCAAGGACCTCAATGACTGGCCCCAATGACTCGGTGCGAGGGATTTCAGGAAATGGGTCAGGATTTGGATACCAGTGCCTATGTCTGCGGGCGTGGCGTATTCGTCCGGGTGGTGGCTGAGGCCATCGCGGCAGCGGATGAAGAGCATGGCGATGGGGCAGATTTTGGAGATGACCACACCATCGTGGCCGGCGCCGCTGGCGAGGAGGCGGTGAGAGCCGGTGACGGCGGTGAGTGAGGCGAGCAGGGCGGCGGTGAGCGCAGGATCGCAGGAGGTGGATGGGTTGTTCTGGATGGGCTGCCAATGGAGCGTTAGATGACGTTTTTCTGAGATACGAGTGCAGGTGTGGTGGAGTTCTGCGAGGGCGTTAGCGCGAGTGATGTCGTCGGGATGGCGGAGGTCGATGGTGAAAGTGACGGTTTGGGGGATGGAGTTGGAGGCACCGGGGTGGAGGTGGATTTTGCCCACGGTGATGACGAGCGGGGGAGTGGATGTCGCCAAGGACTCGGCGGCGAGGATGCACTCGGCGGCACCCGTTAGCGCATCGCGGCGGAGTGGCATGGGGGTGGTGCCTGCGTGATCCGCACGACCGGTGAGGGTGGCTGTTAGTCTGGTTTGACCGGCGATGGCGGAGACGACGCAGGTGGGTTCGCCTGCTTCCTCAAGCACGCGGCCTTGTTCGATGTGCAGCTCGACGTAGCCGCGACATTCGCCGGGGGCGTAGCAGATGGTGGTGGACTCTTCGTGCCAGCCTTGGTGGGCGATGGCGGTGGCGATGGTGACGCCCTCTGCGTCCTTTGCCGCGAGGGTGTCTGGATCGAGCGGGCCGATGATGCTGCGGCTGCCGAGGTAGGTGGTTTGAAAGCGGGTGCCTTCTTCGTCGGAAAAGGCGAGGAGGTGAATGGGGAAGGGGAGGATGATTTTTTCCTGCTGGAGAGTCTCAAGCGCGGCGAGTGCGGCGATGATGCCGAGTGCGCCATCGTATTTACCAGCGGCGATGACGGTATCGAGATGCGAGCCGAGCAGCAGTGGGGCGTTGCGTGGGCTTGAGCCTGCTAGGATTCCTCTAACTGTGCCATCGGCGGCGTGGGAAATTTCCATGCCGAGTGAGGCCATCCAGCGGAGAATTTCCACAGCAGCGAGACGACTGGCGGGTGATAGAAAGGTGCGGACGAGATGGTGTGGCGAGTCGGAGATGCGGCCGAGTTCATCCAGGCGGGCGATGGCGGTATCCAAGGGGGTGGGCATGGGCTGTTAGCTACCGCGATAGGTAGAGTAGGCGTAGGGCGAGCAAGCGAGCGGGATGTGATGGTCCCGCCCGGATACGAGGGTAAAATGGATGGGGATTTCGTTGAGAAACGGGGAGGGGACGCCGCAGGTGCGGAAATAGTCGCCGATGGAGAAGAGCAGTTGGTAGTCGCCGGGCGGGGCATCGGTGAGCAGCGGGGCATCGCAGCGACCGTCCGCGTTGGTGAGGGTATCGACGAGCAGGCGACCGGCGTGGTGGAGGCGGATGCGCACCCCGGCGGCGGGGTTTCCAGAAAGCGTATCGAGAACGTGCGTGGTGAGTTTTCCCATCTCCGTGATGATGAGCAGATAGCGGGCCGGGATGCAAGGGTGGCGAATTTTGCAGATAAGCATTCGCATCCGGCTGGGTTTGGGGCAGGCTGGGTTTTCCAACGTCACAAGCTGCCTATGCCTCCTCCCCAAAAAGGTTACAAGACCATCAATCATCGCGATGTCCAATACCGGTGGATCATGCAAAACCGCCGAGGTGTGAATGAACTGGTGATCGAAGCCAGTGCGCCAGTGAACGGGCAGAATTTGATCGCGGAGCTGCCGCGGATCGTCAGCTACGACATGGTGACGGAGGCGATAGATTTTGGCAATGCGCGGGGCTGGAAGCCGAACGAGTCGGGTGCGCCGTTCCGTTGCAAGTGGGTGCGGAAGGTGTTTGAAATGGCGGAGGCTTAGGACGCGCGAAGGCGATTGAGTTCGGCACCTTGGGCGGCGGCGATGGCTTCGAGCTCGGCGATGCGGTCTTGGGATTTCGCGGCGCGCTGGCCATGGATGGCGAAACCGATGGCGAAGAGGAGGGAGCCGAGGCCGGAGAGGCCGCTCGCGCCGACGGTGGCGAAAGCGTAATTGGCAGAGGGGAAGCCACTTGAGACGTGGAAACTGCTGGTCATGAGCAAACCGAGGAATATTACAGAGCTGATCGCACCCAAAGTCGTGCAGGAAATCCCGCTGACCATGCACCACCATGCGCCGTCTTTCCGGGCTTTGCCGAGGCCGATGATCCCGATCCATTGGCCGATCAAAACCGGTAGACACACGATGAAAACGCCCAATCCCATGAAACTGCTAGTCATGCGTTTATCCCAACGATTTACCGCTGCCCTGTCAATCCGCATGCCGGTGCCATTTCAAACATCCTCGGGAAGCGTGCTTGCCGGATGGGCATGCAGCGATTAACGAAACCCATGGTCGGCCTCAAAACGGTGATTCTCCTCGCCCTCTCGAATGTGTTCATGACCTTTGCGTGGTATGCCCATCTGCGGGATCTTAAGGACAAGACGTGGTTCATCGCCGCGCTCATTTCATGGGGCATCGCAGCTCAAGATTATTCAGGAGGTAATCACGCTATCCGTGTTTCTGCCCTTTGCGGTGTTTTTCATGAAGGAAAAAGTTACATGGAATTATGCCGGAGCTGCGCTGTGTCTGGCGGGGGCGGTGTTCTTCATTTTCCGGAAATAGCAATGTCATGGTGATCGCTTTTCACAAGCCTTACGGCGTGCTTTGCCAGTTCACGCCCGACCAACCGGGACAGCGGACTTTGGCGGATTTCGGGTTTCCGGCGGATGTCTATCCGGTGGGACGGCTAGATATGGATTCCGAGGGCTTGTTGTTATTGAGTGACGAACCTGGATTTAATACTAGATTGCTAGAACCGAAGCTGGCCCACCCGCGAACCTATCTTGCGCAAGTGGAGGGCATTCCCACTCATGAAGCGCTATGCATGTTAGAAAAGGGTGGTATTCTGATTCAAGGTTATCGGACCCTGCCTTGCCAGGCCCGATTGCTGGATGGAGAACCCGCCGTGGAGCCACGGGTGCCACCGGTGCGTTTCCGGCAAAGCATCCCGACTGCGTGGGTGGAGTTGCGTCTGACCGAGGGCAAGAACCGCCAAGTGCGGCGGATGACGGCAGCGGCGGGCTTTCCCACGCTGCGGCTGATCCGAGTGGCGATTGGGAAATTTGAGAGCGCTCTAACATCGGGTCGATGGGAGCAACTCGGCCCGCAGGAGATCGGGCGAATTTGGCTACGGTGAGTGGGAAAATTTTCCTTCCCTACTGCCCCGATCACTATGGGGGGCGACCGGGGCAGCTTACACACACTATGCTGGGGGGGCTCCCAATCGCGACTCAGAGTTGCGGTAGGGGGCGGAGAAAGTGATGTGGCTATAAAAGCACGAAAACCGGACATTAACAACCCACGTGATCACGTTATGGTTAGTTAATTACCAATCCGAGTGAGTCGGTGGGTCATGCTGGTCGCTGGTGCTGGCGAGCGAGCATTGCATATAGAGTTCTCCGAGCGGAGGTATGGTATCGGCACCATAAGTTTGGCCGAAGGTGTAAGTTCCAATCGCCGGACAAGTCGGGGTTGCTTCGACGAAGCGTCCGAGACCAATTACTTTATCTTGCAAGTTAGGCGCATTGGCACCCGGCGAAAATCCATAAAGATTTGAGTAGCTGCGGACGCCTTTCTGGATGGCTTGGATGTTCATGATGCAGAGCGCGCGATCCGAGCCGCGTTTCCAGCCCCGTGCGCCGACGAATAAAATCGTAATCAGCGACAGCAGTACAAGGATCACTACGGTTAATTCTAACAGAGTCATGCCCGATAATCCGCCGTAGTTGGCTGGCTGTCGGGGCTTGCAAGGCTGCTGCGGTGGTGGGGTGGTGAGGGGGGGCATGACTTTACGCGCTTGGACTTTTAGGAAACATGGAATTCCCACCTATTCAATCGAATTTTTTTAAAGTAGCCAACGTGATCGCGTAGGTTGACGGGTATTGCATACGCCTACGCCTTCGCTAGACCGAGGCTTAGTGGTTGAAATTTGCCAATTAAGGTGGTGAAGCGGGTGCTGTGCCGTCGGTCTTGGCTTGATGCTGGGAGTAAAGTTTTTTAAAATCATCGGCGGCGGCTGGGTCGGCCTTCCAGAGACGTGCCAAGGCGGTCCGGTTAAGGAAATCCCGGCCGCGATTGCCTGCTGCGATAAGGTCGATCTCCACCAGAATCCGTGGACCTTGTGCGGTCTGGATGACAGGGTAGAGGGGATAGTTGAATTTGCCGTCATGATCGATTCTAACACCGACTGCCGTGCTGCATTTCCCCTGATAGATTCCGGTAATGAGGGGGGCTTGCTTGTGGTGACGGGCGCCGAGGATTTCGTAGCCAAGATTTTGCAGCGTGGTGGTGGCACTCTCGGGGGTGTTGAGACGGGTGGTGATTGAGAGGGTGGCTGGGACATCGCCGCGGTGGGTGGCATCGAGCCACGCCAGGACGACGCCTCGTGCCGCGTCTTCCGTGGGGACTGGCAGGCCGTCGATTTTTTCCAAGGTCAGGCAATTCGCCATCAGTGCTGACTGCCAGCGTTCTGACCAGTGTTTGGTTTCGGCATCGACCCATGCTTGGAGAGGAGCTTTGACCTTGTCGGTTGGGGTCGGATTCCAGCACCAACCGGTCGCGGATTTTTCGAAATAAAAGGCCTGAGGCTCGTAGAAGTTGGGATCTTTGGCGGAGAAAAATTGAAACAGCCCGACTGCCGCCGCGCCATCTTCTTTGAACGCGAGTGGCATGGTATGGCGGACGCTGGCAGGGGCGTGAATGGTCCACCAGATGCGGGCCGCTTCGATGCAGGACGCGCGCGCAAGCGAGGGCGGATTGGATAAATCCAAGAGTGTCAGAACGGTTGGTAGGTCGCTGTCATGCAATGCTTTCGTTAGAGACTGATAGACAAGCTCTGCGGTGGGTTGATGGGCTGGTGGGTGGGCCGCAGACCATTTCACCGGAAAGTCATCCAGTAGGTCCGGGTCGGAATTTTCATCAGCGTCTTCCGCTGAGGGTGTCGCATCTTGGAGAAATTCGTCGGGCGGAGTGATCTGCCAGAGATTGTCGGCGGTTTTGGTTAGGCCTAAATTGACAGTCGAAATCACGGGAGTTCCTGATTCCCTGCCATTTCCAGCGGGGTCCAGACAGGCGATGGTGACTTCTCCCCGGTCATCCTCCGCTTCGTGACGGATGCTTATCCGTATGACTTCCGGAGCGAGCAGGAGTCGCCATGGCCGCGCCACCTCGGCCCCGGCAGATACGGCGTGATCGGCGGCCTTGAGGCGGGCTGGCCAGTCCTCGGGCAGTTGTTTGGCCAGGCCGCCAAGGTAGCCTAACATGGACGGTAAATCCCGCTGGATGCAGGCAGTGATGAAACGCTCACCCGCTTGTTGCGCGGTGCAATTCCGCAGATCCTTCACCGGCAGATTCACCTCGATTTTCTGCCGCATTCTGGTCGCCGATTGTTCACGCAGCAGTTCGAGATCCAGCACTTGTTCACGGAGCATCCAGGTTTCGAGTGCTTCCACGCGTTTTCGCAGGGCGCTAGCATAACCGGTGCCGGCGTTTTCAAACGAGGCTGGGACGGGGGCGGCAGTCCATTCCGCGCCGCGCTTGACGAGGGCGATGGGAAATACCTGTAAGCTGCTGGTGTCGAAACCCCCGATTTTCCGCACCAGCACGGCGGCGAAATTCTCATCCGTTTTCACCTCACCGACTTCCAGTGGATCGCTGCCGAGATCGTGGGCCATGCGTTCGAGGCGGCGGGCGATCTGGTGCTTTTTGTCATCCGCCGTTTGTGCGGAGAGGGCGGTGTCGCCGCCGGGTTCTAGATTGAGTTCGCGTCGCCGGACTTTTTCGAGAAAGTCGATGGCAGCCTTGCCGGGGTCACTCGGCGTGGCTTGCGCGGTTAGGGTGGCCGCGAGCAGGACGGAAATAAATTTCACTGGAGAAATCCATAGCCCATTCACCGGCAGACGAAAGCGAAGAATGTGCGAAGCCGTTGAAACTTGAGGTAGAGATTACTCCTCGACCGGTAAAAACTCCGGCAGACTTCCGGCGATGCCTGCGAGCCGCGGATTGGCTTCCCAGGTTTCGCGGTTGCCGAAAATTCTCGCCATCATCCGTTGCAGGTAATCGGCAGGGTCGTCCTCATCCGGGAAAATTTCCCGCAAATGATCGCCCTTGCTCGCGGGATTGATGACCCATGAATAGGCTAGGCGGCTGTCCACCATGGCTTTCTTGCTGCCCCATGTGCGGGCTTCTGGTAAGCGTAAATCGCCGACCCATGCGCCTTTCGCGTTCGTACGGGCGATCCACCAGCCATCGGTAAATCGAGCGAGCGCCTTGGTTTCTGGCGCATCTGCAATGTCTGCGAGCGCCTCTTGGCCTTTCAGATAGACCGTCCAGCGCACGGGAGTTTCGCGAAACTCGAAGACCGTCCGATAGCCCACCCAGAGTTCGCTGCCACGGTCCACCACAGCCCGCCAGAGGAAGATGTTATAGGGCGTGGGCGCTTCCATGCGCCGGGTGTATGACGTTTTACGGCGTGCGAGATCCGCGTCGAATCCAGCGGAGGCCACGAATTTTAATCCCACACTGAGCAGGGCATAAGCCGCGCTCAATCCCAGGCCCCAGTAACAGAATTTCAGGCGCTTCGATGGCAGTTCGGCTTTTTTCCCGCGAGTTTTTTTGGCCGGTAGTTCTCGCAGGCAAGCGAGGCCGAGCGCGGCGACCACCAGCGGGGCGGTGAATAACAGATCGAGCTGATAGAGGTGATTGAACGCCACCCGCTTCTCGTACACCGGCCAGAAAATACCGGCTCCCTCCACCGTAAAACAATCTACCAATACGTGTAAGGTCCAGACGGTGAGCACAAATCCGCCGGCCAGCGCCTTGCTGATTTTCTGTCGTCGCCAGAGCCACGCCAGCCCGAGGGCCAGCCCGTAGGTTTCGACCGCCAGCACGATCAACGAGTGACTGGGGCCACGGTGCCAAGCCAATTCTCCGGCTGTATCGAGTAGCGGAAAAACAACAACGTCCAGATCTAGCAGAATTCCCACAAGCGCACCCCAAGCCAGCGCCCACTTGCCCAAGCGTTTGCCCAGCATTAACTCTCCGATGATGGCTCCCAGCGCGGCCTGTGTGATCCAATCCACGCCGGGAAGATGGCGGAAATTTCCGGCGCGTAAATTCTTAAACCAAGGCACTCAACACATCCTTGGCCGGGCCGGGTGTCTTTGAATGGTGGGAAACTTCGAAGCGGATCGGTTAGGGTTTGTCGATTTCAGACTTGAGTTCGATCATTTTGCGGACTGTGGAGGCGTTAGGTTCATGGCGCTCACGTAACGCAATGGTTCTTCAAGGCTTGCGTCCGGCAGAGGAGGTGGACATCTTGATGTCGTGAACGAGGTCAAACGACATTTACTCTCGGCGGTAGTTGCGATGCTTGCGCTTTACCCGGTCAGCTACGCAGTTATCCGAATGAGCCATCCGATAAAATTCTGTAACGACAGAATCGTGGTGACTCCGAATGACACTGTCGCGAAGACCTGCATATGGCTCTATATGCCACTGATAAAGGCGGATCGCCAATTGACTGGAACTGATATGGTATTTTTTTCCCCGACAGTTTTTTTAAGAAAGTAATGCCTCAATCCTTCCGCGTCAGCTCGACGAAGACGTCTTCCAGTGTGGCGACGTGGCGGAACAGCGAGCGCAGCGGCCAGCCGTATTGCGCGGCGAGTTGGGCAATGTGCTCTCGAGAATCCGTGCCGGAATCGACCCAGACGGTGTAGCGGGTCCAACCGTCCTCGAGTTCCTCGGGCGTGACTTTTTTCACCTTGTCCAAGCGGTTGAGGGCGGCGGCGGCGACTTCCGGGTCGGCTTGAATTTCCACTTGGATACGGCCAGCGGCACGCATCTGGCCGATGAGATTGGCGGGGGTGTCGGCGGCTTTGATTTCGCCGCCGTCGATGATGATCACGCGGTTGCAGGTCATTTCCACTTCGGAGAGGATGTGGGTGGAAATGAGGACGGTGTGGGATTGGCCGAGTCGGCGGATGAGTTCGCGAATCTGGCGGATTTGGTTGGGATCGAGGCCGTTAGTGGGCTCGTCGAGGATCAAGAGTTCGGGGTCGTGGACGAGGGCATCGGCCAGGCCGACGCGTTGGCGGTAGCCTTTGGAGAGGGTTTTGATCATTTTCCGGCGGACATCGACGAGGCCGCAGGTGTCAACCACATCGCCGACGCGGCGGCGGGTATCGAAGTTGCCAAGCCCCTTGAGCTGGGCGCGGAATTTCAGGTATTCCTTCACACGCATGTCCTCGTAGAGCGGGACATTTTCCGGCATGTAGCCGATTTTCCGACGGGCTTCGATCGATTGGCGGAAAATGTCATGGCCGGCGATCGTGGCGGTGCCCGAAGTCGGCGGCAGGTAGCCGGTAAGCATCCGCAGGGTGGTGGTTTTGCCCGCGCCGTTCGGGCCGAGGAAACCCACGATTTCTCCCCGATCGACGGAAAAAGTGACACCGCGCACGGCCTCGTGGCGGGCGTAACGTTTGGTGAGTTGGTTGACTTCGATCATGATTTCTGCGGTCCCCGGCGATGGGTGAATTTAACGCTTGAACGGTTGACGTTGCGTCGCGCGCCCCTTAATGAAGCGCTGTGCGTGGCGGGCCAAGCGGTAAATTCGCGGGCTAGCCTCATTATTCTACCCATTTCACATGAACTCTTCGGTTTCGCCGCGTCAGAACTCAGATTTATTGGAAGCCAAATACGCCGAGTGGTGCGAGGACCCGAAATCGGTCGATGCCACATGGGCGGCGTTTTTCGAGGGCTTCGAGCTGGGTTCCGCGCAGGTGAAGCGCAAGGAAGAAGCCACTGTAGCTACGGGAATTACCCCGGCGTCCGATGCGGATCTCGCGTTTTTCGGCAAGGTGGTGAGCTTGATTTACAACTACCGGACGCTGGGTCACACGCAGGCGGTGATCAACCCGCTGGAAGATCCCGAGCGCAATCCACGCTTGAAAATCGAGCAATTCGGCCTGACCGCCGCCGATTTAGACCGCGAGGTTTGGAACTCGTTTTTCCGTCATGGCGACAAGATGAAATTGCGCGACATGGTAGCCGCGCTGGAGGCGACTTACTCGAACAAAATCGGCTTCGAGTTCATGCACATCCACAACACGACCGTCCGCCACTGGGTGCGCGAACGGATCGAGGCCCATGCGCTGCGTTCAGAGGAAACGCCGGAAAAGAAACTCAACTCGCTCTGCTGGGTGCTGGAGGCGGAGGCGTTTGAAAATTTCCTCGGCAAGCGCTTCCTCGGTGAAAAGCGTTTCTCCAACGAAGGCGGCGAGGGCATCATGATCATCCTCAACGCCATCCTCAATGCCTGCCCGTCGCAGGGCGTGAAGGAAATCGAAATGGGCATGTCCCACCGCGGACGCTTGAATATTCTCGCAAATTTCGTCCGGAAATCCCTAACAACAGTACTCTACGAATTCACCCCCACCTACGAACCGGAAACGGTGGCTGGCGATGGCGATGTGAAATACCATCTCGGCTATGAGAGCATCCGCGAGGTTCCCGATGGTAAGGTCCGCGTCAGCCTCGCGGCAAATCCAAGTCACTTGGAGGCCGTGAATTCGATCGTCGAGGGCAAGGCCCGCGCCCGTCAACGCGTCCTCAACGACCTGAGCGGTGGGGAAATCGACCGCAAGCAAGTCCTGCCGATTTTGCTCCATGGCGACGCAGCCTTCGCTGGCCAAGGTTCGGTCGCGGAAGTCCTCAATCTCTCCCAGCTCAAAGGCTACCGCACCGGCGGCACCATCCACCTCATCATCAACAACCAGATCGGTTTCACCACCGCCCCCGCCGATGCCCGCTCCTCGGCCTACGCGACGGATGTGGCGAAAATGATCGAAGCGCCGATCCTCCACGTCAACGGCGAGGAGCCGATGGAACTCTACTGGGCCTCGCTTTTCGCCCTCGAATTCCGCCAGAAATTCGGCCGCGACATTGTGCTCGACATGTATTGCTACCGCCGCCAAGGCCACAACGAGGCGGATCAGGCGGCCTTCACCCAGCCGCTCATTGCGAAAAAAATCGCCGACCGCGAGACCTTCGGGAAAATTTACAAGCAGCTCCTCATCGGCCAAGGCGTCATCTCCCAAGCCGATGTCGAGGCTCTCGATCAAGCGATCTGGGACAAATTCGAAACCGGCTATCAGAAAATGCTCGAGCTTCAAGAAGCGGGCGACCGCACCGCGTTCAGCGGCTCGACCGGCGTGGACCAGCCGCGCTATTCGCACGCTCCCGTCCCCACTGGAATCACCCGCGACACTTTTCAACAGATCGGTCGCGTGTTGACCACGATCCCGGAAGGCTTCCATCTGAATCCGACTTTGGAAAAACGCTTCATCCCGCGCCGTGTCGAGGCGCTGGCGAATGGCGGCCCGATCGACTGGGCCTTCGCCGAGTCGCTGGCCTTCGGCTCGCTGCTGCTAGAAGGCACGCCCGTTAGACTATCCGGCCAGGATTGCCGCCGTGGGACATTTTCCCAGCGCCATGCGGTGTTCTACGATTACGAAACCCGCGAGCGCCATATCCCGCTGGAATATCTCGATCCGAAGCAGGCGAAATTCTGTGTGCACAATTCGTTTCTATCGGAATTCGCGGTCCTTGGTTTTGACTATGGTTACTCGCTTTCCTATCCGAACATGCTCACGCTGTGGGAGGCTCAGTTCGGAGATTTCTCGAATGGCGCTCAGGTCATTATCGACCAGTTCATTTCCTCCGCCGAGTCCAAGTGGCAGACGCCCAGCGATCTCGTGATGTTGCTGCCGCACGGTTACGAAGGCATGGGGCCGGAGCACTCCAGCGCCCGCCTCGAGCGCTTCCTCCAACTCTGCGCGGAGAAAAACATGGTCATTGGGAATTTCTCCACGCCCGCCCAATACTTCCACGCCCTGCGCCGCCAGAAACACCGGGATTTCCGCAAACCGCTGGTCCTGATGACGCCGAAGAGCTTGCTCGGTCGGGTTGAGGCGGTCTCGCAGGATTACGATTTCCTCGAAGGCACCTGCTTCCAGGAAATCCTGCCGGATACGAAAATTTTCACCAATCCCGCCGCTGTCCGTCGCGTGATTTTCTGCAGCGGCAAGGTCTATTACGACCTCATGGCCCACCGTCAGGAAAAGGCCATCGAGGACGCCGCCATCGTCCGTGTCGAGCAGCTCTATCCGTTTCACGGGGAAATGGTCGGGGCCATCATCAGCCAGTATTCTAACGCTACCAGCTTTGTCTGGTGTCAGGAAGAACCGCTCAACATGGGGGCCTGGTCCTACATTTTCCCCCGGCTTGAAAAGGCTGTCGGCACCAAAATCCGCTACTCGGGACGTGGCACGGCTTCCAGCCCCGCCGCTGGCTCCAAGGCCATGCACTACCGCGAGCAGAAAGCGCTGCTGGCTCAAGCATTCGAAATCTAACGCTCTATCACTTTCCCAACCCTCACCACGCTCACCATGTCTATCGACGTCAAAGTTCCTGCCGCTGGCGAATCCATCACCTCCGCCAATGTCGCCCGCTGGCACAAGAAAAACGGTGATGCCGTTAGAAAAGGCGAAGTCCTCGTCACGCTCGAAACGGACAAGGTCTCCAACGAACTCGAAGCCGCCAGCGATGGGGTCTTGGAAATCCTCGTCGGCGAGAGCGAGGAAGTGTCCATCGGCACCGTGATCGCGCGTCTCTCCGGGGAAATCTCCGCCAGCGCCCCTGCTGCGGCAGCCCCAGTCACGACAGCCCCTGCTGCAGCCGCGCCGATCGTTCAGGCACCCGTGGCCACGCCCGCCCCTGTCGCCACCGGCGGCATCCTCGAACTCAAAGTTCCCGCCGCCGGGGAATCCATCACCTCCGCCAACGTCGCAACATGGCGCAAGGACGATGGCGAACAAGTCACACGCGGCGAAGTCCTGGTCACCTTGGAAACCGACAAGGTCTCCAACGAACTCGAAGCCCCCGCCTCCGGTCGTCTGAAAATCCTCGTCCCGGAAGGTGAGGAAGTCTCCATCGGTGCGGTCATCGCCACCATCGACACGGCCGCTTCCGGTGCTCCTGCCGCCGCGCCCGTTCCCACCCCAGTTCCGGTCACCGCGCCCGCGCCCGCGCCACTTGCCCCCGCGCCAAGCAAGCCCGATTTCTCCGCCCCCGTCGCCCCGTCCGAGCGCGTCGCCCCTGCGGCGGTTAGCGAGGGCCGCACCACGCGCAAGAAAATGTCGATGCTGCGCCGCAAGATCGCCACGCACCTCGTCAACGCCCAGCAAACAGCCGCCATCCTCACCACCTTCAATGAAGTGGACATGACCGCCGTGATGGACCTCCGCAAGCAGGTGCAGGACGACTTCATGAAAAAGCACGGCGTGAAACTCGGCTTCATGTCGTTCTTCGTCAAAGCCGTCACCCAAGCTCTCAAGGACGTGCCCTCGGTCAATGGCCGCATCGACGGCACCGACATCATTGAAAACCACTACTACGACATCGGCGTCGCCATCGGCACCGACAAGGGCCTGATGGTTCCCGTCCTGCGCGATGCCGACCAGAAATCCTTCGCCCAGATCGAGAAGGACATCCTCGACTACGCGAAAAAAGCCAAGGACGGCAAGATCACCATCGAGGACCTCTCCGGCGGCGTGTTCACAATTTCTAACGGCGGCACCTACGGTTCGCTGCTCAGCACGCCCATCCTCAACCCGCCCCAAAGCGGCATCCTCGGCATGCACACCATCCAGCAGCGCCCCGTCGCCCTCAATGGCCAAGTCGTCATCCGCCCGATGATGTATCTCGCCCTCAGCTACGACCACCGCCTCGTCGATGGCAAGGAAGCCGTCACCTTCCTCATCCGCATCAAGGACTGCTTGGAAAATCCGACGCGTCTGCTGTTGGAAATGTGAGTGCCGGGAGTGCTCGCCGGGGCAGGAGTAGCGTAAGGTCAAATCCCGCGCTCTCCATCAAAAGCATCATGCCGCAAAGGATCGCGGGAAGGATCGCGGGAAGGATCGCGCGAAGGGCGGTGAAGAGGATGGAGCCGGATGGATGGCGGGTCGCCTTGCCAGAGCGCGGATCTACGATGACATCGAACATCCCATACGCCGACGCCCTTGACCCGCTGCTGAAGGAGTTGCTAAAGTGAGGCAAGAAATTACTTCCAGATCGCGAATGCGGGGAAGCCGGACCAATTCAAACCACTGATCAATGCGCCAATCGCCAGATAGACCGAAATTCAGGATGAGGTTTTCCCACGCGGTGCTGGCATTGCTGGTGATCACGCGTGGAGGGTTGCCTGCCGCTCCAGCCGAGGTTCCCGGCAATCTGGCTCGCGCGAAAGGAGCGATTGCGATCGGCAGCGGGAGCAACGGACCGTTTGTGATTTCCAAGCTCAACGACGGGCGGATGGATACGCTCGGAATGTGGTCCAGCGACGGGAGGGACGGAGCCTTCGGCGGGATCAAGCTGGGTGCGGCGGCTGTGGCTTTCAACACCGTCCGCTTCTACTTGCTCAACGGGCGCGCGGAGTTCACTGGTTGGCGGTTAGAAGGCGCGGACGATGTGGATATCACGGATGATCCGGAGCCGGGCGTGTCACCGGGATTCGCGGAAGTATATGATCCGGAGCTGCTGGCTGCCGATCCGAACGGCGAGTTTGCCAACTCCACGTCCAAGGAGCACAACGTCGTCACGGTCAGTTTCCATCGAGGCGCCTACCAAGCGGTCCGGCTCGTGTTCCCGAAAATGCCGCCCGGTCCCAAGGCGTCGATCGGTGTTCCGGAAATGGAGGTTTATAACCGCGCGGACGACATGACGCCTCATGCGGCATTGACTCCCCGGGCCGGTGTCGCGCTGGACAACGAGAGCAACACCATCACCGTCGCCAAACCGCTGGCGCTGGCGGACCTTGTCGGCAGGCTCTCGATTCCTGCGGGCGTGGTCGTCTTCGCCCATGACCCAGCGGGGACGCCCATCAAGGATTCTGCACTTCTGAAGAACGGCAGCTCCCTGATCGCCCGGTTTCAGACCGGCGGAAAGGACGTGCCTTTTCAGACCGAATACAAGTGCTATCGCATCGTGGATACCAGCGCGCCGCCGCCCGCGCCGAAGCCGCCTAAGACTCCCCATCCGCCGCCGCAGCCCCGCCCGCCGGTCAGCATCGCCTCGGTTTCCGCTGCGCCCGAAGGCACGGCGAACTTGATTCTCGGCAAGTCGCTTACGGGTAGCATCCGACCCGAATCCGCCGAAAAATTTTCCGCGACCGGTGCGGGTGACTGGTTCCTCACGCAGCAAATTCCGCAATGGATCGCCGTCGATTTCGGTGCTGAGACTGAGTTCAATTACTTTGCGATCGGGTCGGCTCAGGTTATCCACTTTGTCCTTCAGGCCTCCAACGATGCCATGAATTGGAAGACCCTGATGGAGGTGGACCGGATACGGCCGCCCTACCGCTGGAATGGTTACCTCGAGAAGACGAGGGCCCGCCACCTGCGGCTGGTCGTGCTCAAGCCCTCGTGGGACGTGCATGTGAAAAAGCTCACGGTGGCCAATCTCGTTTCGCCGCCGACGGATAGTGAAGGCAAGCCGGCTGCGCCCATCCGCCCGCCCGTCAGTGACGCGCCGGCTCTTCCCGCTCTGCCGAAAGAGGCACTGCCCATCCCCGCGCGCAAGCCATGATTTTCTAGCTCGAATGCTCAATATCTTCGGGCGTATCACGGAGTAGCCGAAAGCGTTGGACCGCGTGCTCAGCGGCTAATTTAAGAAATCCAATCTATGTCCATCAAACGTCTCTCACTACTGATCTCGTTGAGCATCGCTGTCTCGTTGAGTCCCACCACAGCATCCGCAAACACACCCGGTGGCGGCACTGGAAAAGGGCCGGATGTGACGGTGACTGACAATGGCGATGGCACGGTGACGATGGCCAACGGCATCTTGTCGGTCACGCTCCAGCCGTCGAATTCGCACATCACCTCGGTCAAATACACTTACAACAACGGCGTCCCTCGCACGACGGAGATGTTGCAGGCTGCCAACCAGTACTACTGGGGAGGTTTCGTCAAGAATCTCGCCACGAACGTCCCCACTCAATTTGGGGCGCTGAAGTTCAGTGATACGCTCGCGATCGACCCGGCGGCCAATGGCGGTGAGCGCGCCGACTTCAAGCTGGTAAACGTGACGCCCGGCACGTGCGGCTTCGAAGTACACTTCACCTTGCAGCGCGGGGCGCAGGGCTTCTACACCACCGGAATCCTGAGTCACAGCGCGAATGATCCCGCCATCCAAGTCAACGCCCATGGGTTGACCAGCCGGGTGCCGCCGCAATTCAATTGGGTAAGCATCGACGACGCCCGCAACTTCTTTCTCGGCGTGCCTTCCAACGTGCTTGGTCATCCGTCCGACATCCCTAAGGAGACCAATCTCGCCCTCAACGGGACGCAGGCCGGCGAGTTTGGAAACAAGTTCATCCAGGCGCAGGACCACGCGGACCAAAAGGCGTGGGGCTGGAGCAGCGTCGGTCCGACTGGGACCAACGTCGGCGTCTGGATGATGACCAATCTGGAATTTAGCAATGGCGGCCCGCTCAAACGCGACGTCACCGCTTATCCCGCCAACAACATCAATAACTCGATCGTCACGCAGGAACTCGGCCAGGGAACGGATTCCACCGTTGAGGCAGGCGAGGCGTGGACGAAAGTCTGCGGTCCCTGGTTCTACTATGTGAACAGCGTTCCGGCATCGATCACCGATCCAGCCGCGGCGGCGCAAGCGCTTCATCGCGATGCAATCGCGCAGGACGCCGCGGAGAAGGCGGCGTGGCCCTACGGTTGGTTGCCAAGTCCAGCGTACGTCAAGGCGTCTGGCCGCGGCGTCGTCACCGGTAAAATTGCCGTTAACGACAGCGGGAACCGCGACCCCATCCTCGGCGGAATGTGGGTCGGCCTGGAGCAGCAGCCGGTCGTCAATCCGCAGTCGCCCTTTTACGATTTCCAGAAGTGGCTGAAACCCTACCAGTTTTGGACGCAAACAGACGCGGGCGGCAGCTTCACTCTTCCGGCTGTGATCGCGGGCTCGAATTACACGCTGTTTTGCTTCGGGCCGGGTGCCGCGGGCACGTTCATGTCGCAAAACCTCAAGGGCGGCGGTCCTCCCTACGAGGTCGCACTGCCGGCCAAGGAGTTTGCCGTGACGGTCACGGCTGGACAGACGACGAATCTCGGCACGGTCACCTGGAGCCCTAAGCGGGTGGGGGCCACCGTGTTCGAGCTGGGATATCCCAATCGCAAGGCGGACAAATATCGGCACAGCGAGGATTTCTGGGCGCCGGAGCATTCCCCCGCGTTCGGCTTTCCCACCCCGATTTGGGGAGGGCAAGCCTACTACCTTCAGGAATTCCCCAACGGCGTCAACTATACCGTAGGGCGCAGCCGCTGGAGCAAGGACTGGAACTATATCCTCCCCTCACAGTTGGACTCGACTGGCGCTTACCACCCCACCACTGGCACGCTCACCTTCAATCTCGCCTCAGCGCCAGCCGTCGGCGCATCGGCCTCCCTCTACCTAGGCATCGCGGGAGACAATGGCGGCAAGGTCATTCTTAGCGTCAACGGGACCAATCTCGGCAGCGCCAGCGACGTCACGGCCGCGCCGTTGCCCCTCACCGCAGTCGGCTACACTCCGCCAGGGGGGAACTACATGGATAACGCCAGCATCCATATCAGCAATCATGGCCCGTTTTTGGATGAGCGCGTCACCTTTCCGGCGAGCCTGCTGCACGCCGGCCAGAACACGCTGACCATCAACATGAGTGCGGTGGGATACTCCTACTTCATCATGGTGGACTACCTGCGCCTCGAACTGGCGGGCTACGTGCCGCCAGCGCCGGCGAGCGTGACCGTTTATGCGGGCAACAACCGGAATCTCGTCACCTGGCCCGTGATGCCCGGCGCGGCGCGGTATCACATCCTCCGCAGCACCACCTCTGGTTCCGGCTACGTCTCGCTGGCGAATGGACAACTGAGCGCGGTGAGCGGCAGCGACTCCGGGCTGGCGACGTACAACGACACCACGGCGGTCAACACCACCACCTATTATTATGTGGTCCAGTCTTGGAACGCTCAGAACGGCTACAGCCCCAATTCGCCGCAAGCTTCCGGCACGCCGCTTCCGACGTTGCCCACGGCGGCCCCGGCCACGCCCAAAATTAGCGTGAGCGGCTCGGCTTCCCACGAAGTCGCGTTGAGCTGGAGTACGTCACCGAGCGCGGATTACTACGTGGTCACGCGCAAGTCGCTCGCCGACAATAATGTTGGCGGCACGTACGTCCTGCGCGCAATCACTCTTGATGACTTTGTCACGGCCACGACTTACACGGACACCACCGTGTCGGACGGGAAGAAGTACGATTACTCAGTAAAGGCGGTCAATGCCGCCGGGGCGAGCGCAGATTCCGCCTCGGTGATGGCAAGGCCGCTGCCGCCCGCGCCGTCGGCCCCGGCAGGACTCACCGCCACGGCGTCGAGTTCCACCAGCGTGAAGCTCACGTGGAGCCCTGCGGCGAATGCCACTGGGTATGTGATTTACCGGTCCACGACCTCCGGCGGCCCTTACGTGTTTCCGGCCAACTTCGTCAACTCCGGGGTCAGGGCTTCCGTGACGGATAGTGGCGTGGTGGCTAGGACGACCTACTACTACCGGGTCACCTCGGTGAACGCCGGCGCCATTTCGACGCATTCTTATGTAACGGTGACAACACCATAGCTCCGCAAACACACCCGGTGGCGGCACTGGAAAAGGGCCGGACGTGACGGTGCAGGACAATGGAGATGGCACGGTGACTTTGGCCAATGGCATCGTCTCCATCGTCGTAGTGAAGGCGACCTCGCGGCTCAACTCCGTCACCTACACCGATCCATGGCGAAGTAGGTGAGTCCATCGCCCGTGCTCAGGCCATGGTGGACGCTGCCTCCGAAAGTGCGGAGGTCATTGTCGGGCAATTTGCCGAATCCTGTTTTCAATTCGTTCATGGTTTTGGTTTTCCAGGGTTTGGGGTTCGTTTTCACATCCCGCCGCCGGGACGGATTCCCGGCGGGCGGAAAGGGGGGGTACGCGGGCACGCGGCAGTGCTGGCCATGGGGAAACGCTTCATTGCCGGTTGTCGATGGACCATTGTCGGTTGACAATGCCCCATTGTCGGTTGCCGATGGACCATTGTCGGTTGACAATGCCCCGTTGTCGGTTGCCGATGGACCATTGTCGGTTGACAATGCCCCGTTGTCGGTTGCCGATGGACCATTGTCGGTTGACAATGCCCCGTTGTCAGTTGCCGATGGACCATTGTCGGTTGACAATGCCCCGTTGTCGGTTGCCGATGACCCAATGTCGGTTGACAATGGCCCGTTTCCGGTTGCGCTTTCGGTTGGAAAGACGGCCTTCATGGATCGGAAACCTTTACTTGGAATTCCGTGGCTCGGGCAAGCCCTCTTCCTGATCCCGCCGGGAAAGCCCGTGGTTGCAAGGATTTCCCCGCATGGCGCGGCTGGGGAATTGCTAGGGAAAGGTGATGCTTTTTGCATGCCTATCCGATTCCCCAACCTTTCCGAATCATCCGGCTGGACGAAGGACACTCAAGCCTTCTTTCGCCACACCGCCGCCTGTCTTGCCCGTTGACTTCCAAACGATTCCACCT